>CAVGZD010000010.1:0-43572 GCA_963633805.1 Lachnospiraceae bacterium
CTGCCAGTCTTCAATCTGTGGCATGATTTTATCAGTCACGTCTGAAATAAATCCTTCTGATGCTTCAAATCCATAAATATCCTCCAGCGTTTCTGATATTTGCCTGGTAGTCATACCTTTGGCATACATTGAAATAATCTTTTGGTCAATATCGGAAATGTCTTTTTGGCGCTTTTTAACCACCTGTGGTTCAAAGGTAGACTTACGATCTTGAGGAACTTCGATTTCCATACTTCCGTAGCTGCTGTTCACCTGTTTTTTCTTATATCCATTGCGATAATCATCGCTGTCTGAGCGCTCAGACTTGGAATAGCCCAGATGAGCATTCATTTCAGCTTCCATCATTTCTTTGATGGTTCCACCAAGCAGATCCTTCAGTGCATCTTGAATGTCCCGTGCGGATTCAATGTCATACTCTTCGAGGAGCTGACGGATGATGTTTCTTTTTCCTTCGGTCATTTGTACTTTGTGTACTGGTTTCTTTTCTCTTGCCATAAAATAAGACCTCCTATGATTTAATATTTTATCATAGAAGACCTCAAAATCCTATTTACAGAAAAACTTTCACAGACTCTAGGGCACAAGCGACACCCGTTCCATCAGGTTTTGCCCCGGCCCTATTATATAAGCGGCATGAATACGGAACGCAAGCACACTGCCGCAATCCGTCTGTTCCGGCAGATTCTCCGCCTCTGCGGGCGGTCCTCCCACCCGCAAAGGCATCTCGCCATCAGCGTTTATCGCTGCGCCATCATGCCTGGAGCATCTGCTCCGCCATCTGCGTCAGATCCTCCACGGACAGTCTGCCATCCATCTGCATCAGCATATATTGCACGCCATCCTTTGTCCAATGCAGGCTCTGGATCTCAACGATCTCGACCTCATCCGAGCCATAGCTGAACACCAGCTCGCCGCTCTGCTCCGCTGCGCGATCCTCGTCCGTCATTTCATAATCAGCGGGGACAAATTTGTTTGTATAGCTGGAATAGTACAGGTCGATGCCATCCACGGACGCGACTACATCGCCATATTCCTCCGTCGGAGTGTTATATTTTTCCTGCTCCATGTATACCATGTCGCCATCCTTTTCATAGGTAAAGGAAACGGACTTGAATTTCTCCAGCGCATTGTCGTTTTCGTCCGTCAGGCGATGATTTACAACGTGTCCGTCATGGAAGCTGTACCCATTCTCGAAGGACTCAATCAGCAAAGGCGCATATCCAATATCCTTCACGCACTGCTGCTCCATGGGCAACGTTTTATATTCGTCAAATGCGGAGGAGGAGCTATACCAGCCCGTAACCATGCCGCCTGCCGCAAAGGCTGTCACGCCGAAAATCAATGTTGCCGCTACTGCCACCAATGGTAATCTCTTTTTCGTCTTCATATGCTTTTCATCCTTTCTGTCCTGATAAGCCCTGTTTGCCTTCTCCAAAATGATGCGCTGTCTTTCCTCTGACAGATTGATTTTATCCACTGCATCTCTCAGCTCCTGCTCCCTCATGTAAGCACATCCTTTCCCTGTATCGGTCGAAATACATCCCTTTCATACTCCAATCGCAACGCATCCCGCCCATATTGCAGCCTTTTTCTGACTGCACCGGAGGAAATCGAAAGAATTTCTGCAATCTCCGCAGTACGATATCCCTCGATGTAGTACAGATAGATGACTGTCCGATATTTTTCCGGCAAGCGCAGCAGCTCCGCCACAACTTGGGTATCCTCCTCCGCCTTGCAGTATTCCGCTATCTCATCCAGATCGACATGGTTTCGGATTTTGTAAAAGCGCAGCATATCCTTGCATACGTTCGTCGCGACTCGGATCAGCCATGCCTTGAGATGCTCCGCGCTTGCAAACTGCCTTTGCGTGGTCATATATTTCAGCAGCACCTCTGATACCGCGTCCTCCGCATCGGCGTTGTTGCGCAGCATGGCAAAGCATAGCTTGAACAGCGTATTGGAATAGGTCTGCATCACAGCCTCCGGTCCCATTTTCTCCGGCATAGGGGATAGCCTTTCCTCCTGCTCCATATTGGCATCAACTCCTTTCACCTTATACACGATCCAGAAGCGGTAATTGTGACAGAAAAGATAAATTTTTATTTGTTTATCCGTGAAAAAACTCCGCAAACCGCTGTATTCCAACGATTCGCGGAGTTTTCTATCATTTTTTATCAGGGCGAACACGCCCCCGCATTTCCCGCAGAAGATCAGTTTCTTTCGTTCACCAGCTCCCGCGCCGCTGCGAGTGTCGTCTCCGTCACCTCGCTGCCGCCCATCAGCCTTGCGACCTCCTGCACCGAGCCTTCTTGGTCCAGCGGCGTAATCTGCGTCGTCGTTTCATCCTCCGTGCTTTCCTTTTCAATCAGGAAGTGCTGATCTGCCATCGCTGCGATCTGCGGCAGATGCGTGATGCAGAGAATCTGGCGTTTCTCGCCCAACCGCCGCATTTTTTCGCCGACCTTACGCGCCGTTCTGCCGCTCACGCCCGTATCGATCTCATCGAAAATAAACGTCCCGATCTCGTCTGCATCAGCCAGAACCGTTTTCAGCGCCAGCATCACGCGGGACATTTCGCCGCCGGATGCGATCTTCGCCAAGGGCTTCAGGCTTTCCCCTGCGTTCGCGGAAAAGAGGAACTCCACCTTATCCTTGCCATCGGCAGTCCATTCCTTTTTTTCCTCCATCTGCACCTGAAAATGCGCGTTTTTCATCTCCATATCATGCAGTGCGCCCTCGATCTGCGCCGCAACCTCGTCCGCAGTCTTTCTGCGGATTGCGCTCAGGCGTTCCGCCGCCTGCGTAAGCTCTGCCTGCTGCTTTTTCTGCTCCTGCTGAAGCGCGGCCGCCTTCTCGCTGCTGTTGGCAAGGAAATCCAGTTCCTGCACCGCTTTCTCATAAAAGGCACGGATCGCCTCAACGCTCCCGCCGTATTTTTTCTTCAATTTATATAAGGTCTGCAGCTGCTCCTCGATCTGATCCAGCGCTTCAGGGTCAGTCTCCTGCTGCTCTGCCTCGCGCTTGAGCTCCCGCGCGGTATCCTCGATCGCGGCATAGGCGTCCGCCAGTGTATCCGCGTAGCCCCGCAGATTTTCATCATATTCTGCGGCTTCCTGCAATTTTTCCAAGGCATCGCCCAGCTGGTCGCAGGCGGAGGGGGTCATGGCTTCGCCATCGTAAAGGAGCGCGATGCTCTCCCCCGTCAGGCGCATCAGCTTGTCCATGCTGCCCAGCCGCTTGCGCTGCTCCAGCAGCTCATCCTCGCTGGTATCCAGATCAAAGCCCTCAATCTCCGCCTTCTGGAACTGCAAAATATCCATGCGCTGCTCCCTCTGCGCATCATCGACCATCAGCAGCTCGAGCTGCTTTTCGATCTCCTTAAGCGCCGCATACGCCGCCTGATACTGTGCCATCGCCACCGCGAAATTCTCCCCGCAGAAGCGATCCAGCAGACGGATATGCTTCGCGGGATTCAAAAGAGACTGATGCTCATGCTGTCCATGAAAATCGATCATGCTTTCTGCCAGCTCCCGCAGCATCCCGATCGTCACCGCAGAGCCGTTCACGCGGCAGACGGATTTGCCGGCGGCATTCAGCGTGCGCGTAATCAGCACGGAGTCATCCTCCTCCGTCTCAATGCCGTATTCCTCCAGCTTTTCTCTCAACTCGTGAGAATCGCTCGTAAAAAAGGCCTCCACCGAAGCCTGTTTTTCGCCCCGGCGCAGAAAATCCTTCCCCGTGCGCCCACCAAGGACAAACTGCAAAGAGCCAATCACCATAGACTTGCCCGCGCCCGTCTCGCCGGTGAGGATATTCAGCCCTTCTCCAAAGGAAAGCGCACTCTCCTTGATGAGCGCAACATTTTTAATATGCAGATGTTCCAACATATGCCTTCCTCCTTGCCCTTAGCTGCTATGGATGATGCGGTAGAGCTTTTCGATGATGACCGCCGCCTGATTATGCGTGCGCACCACGCAGAAAACGGTATCATCGCCCGCGATGGTGCCGAGAATCTCGCTGTTCTGCATATTATCCAGCGCAACAGCGACCGCCATCCCCATGCCGTCCAGCGTTTTGACGACGATCATATTCTGCGCATAATCCATCTTGACTACAGCCTCCTTGAACACGCGGGTCAGCCGCTCCGTTACCTCCGAATCGTTTCCGCTGATGACGGCATATTTCTGCCGCCCCTTTTCTGTTGCGATCTTCGTCAGCTTCATCTCGCGGATATCGCGGGAGACAGTCGCCTGCGTCACCATAAAGCCCGCCTCGCAGAGCCTTTGCGCCAGCTCATCCTGCGTCTCTATGTCATATTGTTCAATCAATTCCAGAATTTTCGCATGTCTGGCAATTTTCATCCGGACCCCTCCTTCTTCCTTCGCCATGCCCCGACCCGAAGCCCCTTACTTCGACAGCTTATGCCGCAGCACATCATAAAAGCTCTGCACCTTTGTTTTCATGATTGTCGTGCATTCCTCCGCGCGGCGCACCTGCACGACGTTTTTCCCGGTCAGGGTCAGGTTATCCTGCCCGTCCGCGCTGACGGTAAAGGCGGTATCCTCCCTGCTGGGATTGACCTCGACCGTCACCACATCATCCGCAGAGACGACGATCGGGCGGCTTGTCAGCGTATGGGGGGAGATGGGCGTAATGGCGATGATCTGCGCATCCGCCTTGAGCACCGGCCCGCCCGCAGAAAGGTTATACGCCGTCGAGCCTGTCGGCGTACAGATGATTACGCCGTCCGCCCGCAGCGTATCCACATATTCATCGTTCACAAAAACATTGAACTGCAATATTTTATATAAACTACCTCTTGTAATGCAAATATCATTCAGGGCAAGCAAACCATCCATGCGATCCTCCCCGGTCGCAATCGTCCCGCGGAGCATCATGCGCCGCTCCAGCTTATACTTGCCCTCCAAAACCTTATCAATCGCCTGCTCGGCGTGTGTTTTCTCCTCCGCAGTCAGAAAGCCCAGCGTGCCGAGGTTGATGCCCAGAATCGGCTTGGCATAGCGCGCCGTTTTTCTGCCGACTCCCAGCAGCGTGCCGTCCCCGCCGAGGGAGATCAGAAAATCAGAATCCTGATAGAGCGCCTCCTCCGGCATGGCATACTGCAAAAAGCCCGCCTTCCTCGCCACCTCTTCGGAAAGCTGCGGTCTGCAGCCCTTCTCCGTCAGATAGACCACCAGCCGCTTCGTCACAGCCAGCTCCTTATCCTTTTCGATATTCGGAATGATCCCTACCTTTTTCATATGCCACCTCATTTCTCCCCGGAAAGCGTCTCATGCGATTCCCGCACCACCTGCTCCAGCTTCTCCTGCACCTGCTCCTGCGTCATGCCGTCCGCATTCTTCGCCAGATAGATGAGATATTCGATATTGCCCTCCGGCCCCTTGATGGGGGAATAGCTCAAGCCCAGAATGCCCAGCCCCTGCTCCATCGCATAGGCGGCGATTTTCTCGATGACCTCCCGATGAACGGCAATATCCCGCACAACGCCCTTCTTGCCGACCTTTTCTCTCCCCGCTTCAAACTGCGGCTTGATCAGGCAGACCAGCCGCCCCTGCTCGCTCATCACACCCAGAACCGCCGGCAAAACCTTCGTCAGCGAGATAAAGGAAACGTCAATGGAGGCAAAATCGCCCGCATCAGGGATCTGCTCCCGCGTCACATAGCGCACATTCGTCTTTTCCAGACAGACAACCCGTTCATCCTGCCGCAGCTTCCATGCAAACTGCCCGTAGCCGACATCCACGGCATAGACCTTCGTCGCGCCGTTTTGCAGCATACAATCCGTAAAACCGCCCGTAGATGCGCCGATATCCAGACAGATTTTTCCGTCCAGCGCAATATCAAATTCGTCCATCGCCTTTTCCAGCTTATAGCCGCCGCGGCTGACATATTTCATCTGATTGCCCCGCACCTCGATCTGTGCGCTGACGGGCACCTTCGTCCCTGCCTTATCCTCCTTCACGCCGTCCACATAAACGTTTCCCGCCATGATATACGCCTTCGCCAGCTCTCTGGAGCCTGCCAGATTCCGCTGCACCAAAAGCGCATCCAATCTTTCCTTTTCTATCTTCTCTGCCATCGTTATTCTTCCATTCTCTCGCATATGCTCTGATAAATGCCCGCCGCATCCAGCCCATATCGTGCAAAAAGCTGCGCCTGCGTGCCCTGTTCGATATATCGATCCGGAAAGCCGAGACGCAGCACATCCCGCTGTATCCCGCGATCCGCGTAAAATTCCAAAACCTTTGCGCCAAAGCCGCCCTGCCGCAGATTATCCTCCACCGTCACGATATGACTGCATTTCTCCGCCGCAGCCAGCAGCATTTCCTCATCCAAGGGCTTGAGAAAGCGCATATTGACCAGCATGGGACGCAGACCATCCTGCCTGAGCCGCTCCGCAGCCTCCGCCGCCGCCCGTAGCATATGCCCCTCCGCCAGAATTGCGATTTTCTCGCCCTCTGCAATCACTTCCGCTTTGCCGTATTCGATGGGCTGCCGCTGCTCCGCAAAGGCAGTTTCCGCCGTTCCGCGCGGATAGCGCACGGCGATCGGCGCATCCCAGCGATTGACCGCAAAATCCAGCATTTCCTCCAATTCCCATGCGTTTTTTGGCGAAAGCACGGTCATATTGGGGATATGCCCCAAAAAGGACAGGTCGAAAACGCCCTGATGCGTCTCCCCGTCCGCACCGACGATGCCCGCGCGGTCAATCGCAAAAACAACATGCAGCTTCTGCATGCAGACGTCATGCACGATCTGGTCATACGCCCGCTGCAAGAAGGAGGAATACACTGCAAAAACGGGCGTGATGCCGCCCTTCGCCAGCCCTGCCGCAAAGGTCGCGCCATGCTGCTCGGCGATGGCGATATCGAAAAATCGCGCCGGGAATGCCCGCTGAAACGGCTCAAAGCCCGTCCCGCCAGCCATTGCCGCCGTAATGCCGACGACCTTTGGATTTTTCCTGCCGATCTCCACCATCTTCCTGCCGAACACATCCGACCAGCTTTTTCCCGTGCCCTTTGGCAAGCCCTGCTTGAGATCAAACGCGCCCACGCCGTGATAATCCCAAGGGCGCTGCTCCGCATAGCGATAGCCCTTGCCCTTAATGGTTTTCACATGGACCAGCACAGGACCCTCCATATCCTTTACATTATGCAGTAATTCAATCAGCTCCGGCAGATCATGTCCATCCACCGGACCGATGTACTTGAAGCCCAGCTCCTCAAACAGCGCACCCTTGAGGAACAGCAGCTTCGCACCATCGCGCATCTTTTCCAGTACAAAATAAGTGCCTTCCCCAACGACAGGCACCTTATCCCGAAATTTCTTGAAATTCTTTTTCAGCTCCCGATAGCGCATACTCGTGCGCAGATTATTCAGATGCTTGCTCATCGCGCCCACGTTCGTATCGATCGACATCTGGTTATCGTTCAGAATCACGATCAGATTCGAATTTTCTCTGCCGGCATGGTTCAATGCTTCATACGCCAGACCGCCCGTCATGGAGCCGTCCCCGATCACGGCGATCACATGCTCCTTGCCGCCGCGCAGATCCCGCGCCTTCGCCAAGCCATATGCCGCAGAAATGGAGGTCGAGCTATGCCCCGTCGCGAAAGCGTCATATTCGCTCTCATTGGGCTTGGGAAAGCCGCTCAGACCGTCCAGCTGCCGCAGGGTATCAAAGCCATCCTTACGCCCTGTCAGGATCTTATGCACATACGCCTGATGCCCCACATCCCAAATGATCTTATCCTCCGGCAGATCAAAGCAATATTCCAGCGCGACCGTCAGCTCCACGATTCCCAGATTGGACGCCAGATGCCCGCCCGTTTTGGAGACCTTTTGCAGCAGAAAACGCCGCAGCTCCCCACAGAGCCGCTGCAGCTGCCCCTCGTCCAGTTTTTTCAAATCCTCGGCGGTATGAATCCGCTTCAATACTCCACTCATTGCCACACCAACTCTCTATTTCCGATGGGTGCGCGAAATGCCTCACACCCAAAGTCCTACCACGATCCCCAGCAAAGCCCCCGCCAGAACCTCCAGCGGCGTATGCCCCAGAAGCTCCTTGAGCTGCTCCTGGTCGGGGATCTTGTGGTGCCGGATCATATCATTCAAAATTTCCGCATGCTTGCCCGCCGCCCTGCGGATGCCCTGCGCGTCATACATCGTAACAAGCGAAAACACCAGCGCAGTCGCAAAGGATGGCGAGGAAAAGCTAAAATATTTCCCGATGCTGAAGCTCAGCGCCATCGTAAAGGAGGAATGCGAGCTTGGCATACCCCCCGTTCCCACGATCCGTGAAGCGTCAAAACGCTTTTCCGTAATCAGGGTCAATATGATTTTCAGCCCCTGCGCCAGCGCCCATGCCAGAAGCGCCGCCCAAAGGGGCGTATTTTGCAGAATTTCCCGGAAGTCTTGCATTGCATCCTCCTCCTATACGTTCCTCTGCAATATCCTGTCTGTCAGAAGGTTCGATTCGTCAGCTTCTCCGTCAGAGCCAGCAGGAAGGCACAGCGCTCGCCCTGCTTTTTCCAGATCCCCACAGCCTCTGCGGAAAGCCCTGCGGCGATCTCATGGGATTTTTCAATGCCATAAAGCGTGACATGCGTTGTCTTCTGATTCTTCTCATCGCTATGGATGGGCTTGCCCAGCTCCTCCATCGTGCTCGTCACATCCAAAATATCATCAATAATTTGGAACGCCACGCCGATTTTATCGCCCGCAAGACCGAACTGCTCCGCCGTCTCTTGGTCCGCACCGCCAAGCAGCGCACCTGCCTCAAGCGCCCCGCGGATCATCGCCGCCGTCTTATGTAAATGGATAAAATCCAATGTTTTCTGATCCAAGGGCTTGCCTTCCAGCAGCACATCCACCGCCTGTCCCGCAAGCATCCCAAAAATACCCGCGCCATGCGCGATCGCACGCATCGCCCCGGTTGTCCGAGGGTTCGGATTTTCCGCGCAGGCTGCCGCCATCGTTTCCATCGCATGATGCAGCAGGGCATCCCCCGCCAGAATCGCCATGCCCTCGCCGTAAACCTTATGATTCGTCAATCTGCCGCGGCGATAATCATCGTTATCCATCGCGGGCAGGTCGTCATGAATCAGGGAATAGGTGTGAATCATCTCCAAAGCGCAGGCAAAGGGGAGCGCATCCTCCTTCCTGCCGCCGACCGCCTCGCATGCCGCCAGAAGCATCATCGGGCGCAGTCTCTTGCCCCCTGCCAGCAGGCTATAGCGCATTGCGTCATAAATCACAGGCGGAAACTCCCCCTGCTGCGGAACCGCCTTTTCAAGCGCCGCTTCAATATAGGCGCAGCGTTCCTTCATTTCCTGTTGTAAATCCATCATTCTTCGTCCTCCGTCTCAAACGGCTCCTCCTGCCAAAGCCCGGCTTCTTTTCTCAGCAGCACGATCTCGCCCTCCGCCGCCGTCAGCCTTTCCCGGCAAAGCGCGGTGAGCGTCAGCCCCTCGCGATACAGCGCAACAGCCGTCTCTAACGGCACTTCCTCCTGCTCCAGCTGTTCCGCGATTGCTTCCAGTCGTTCCATCGCTTCTTCAAATGTGAGTTTCTTCTTCGCCATCGCCAAACACCCTCTTTTCCGTCACCTTCGCCCGCAGCAGCCCATCCTTCATGCGAATTTGCAGCTCCTGCCCGATGCTGACCGCTTCTGCCGCCGCAATGGGCGCACCCGCTTCATCCGTCAGCATGGCATAGCCGCGCCCCATGATCGAAAGCGGAGACGCCGCCGCAAGGCGCTTTTCCGCCGCCAGCAGACGCGCATTCTCCCGCTCCAGCCGATGCCGCGCTTCCCTAAGGAAAAGCCGCTCCCGCTCGGCAAGGGCGATCTGCATCCGCCGGATGCGCTCCAAAGGGCGTTTGAATGCAGGATGCTCCCGCAAATACAAAAACCGCCGCTCGGCGTCATTCCAAAGCAGGGAAAGATTGCGATGCAGGCGTTCCTCCATGGCGGCAATGTCTTCCAAAATGTAGTCCAGCGATGCCGTTGCCAGCTCCGCTGCCGCAGACGGCGTGGGCGCACGCAAATCTGCCACAAAATCCGCAATGGTGAAATCCGTTTCATGCCCGACCGCCGAGATCACCGGAATTTCCGAGGCAAAAATCGCCCGTGCAACGATCTCCTCATTGAATGCCCACAAATCCTCCATCGAGCCGCCGCCGCGCCCCAGCAGGATCACATCCGCCTTGCCCCATTCATTCGCCAGATGCAGCGAGCGGACGATATCCTCCGCCGCCGCATCGCCCTGCACGAGCGTGGGAAAAAGGGCGATCTTCACACGCGGGTCGCGCCGTTTTGCAATCTGGATGATGTCCCGAACCGCCGCGCCTGTGGGCGAGGTAATGACCGCGATGCAGCCGATCCTCTCCGGAATTTCCCGCTTGAAATCCGCATCAAACAAGCCTTCCTCCGACAGCTTCGCCTTAAGCTGCTCAAAGGCAAGCTGCAGAGCGCCGATGCCGATCGGCTCCAGAAATTCCCCGTAGATCTGATATTGTCCCGCCTTTTCGTACAGGGAAACCCGTCCGCACAAAATGACGCGCATCCCGTTTTCGATCTCAAAGGGGATCTGCTGCGCATCCTGCTTAAAAATGACGCAGGAAATCGCCCCCTGTGCGTCCTTGAGGGTGAAATACCAATGGCCGGAGGAATGCGCCTTGAAATTGGAAATTTCGCCCTGCACAAGCAGGCTGCTCAATATAAAATCATTTTCCAGCAGATTTTTGATATAGCGGTTGATCTGCCCAACCGTAAAAACCTTCGGCTCAATCATTCAGCCCTTGCCGCCTTGCCAAGAACGCCGTTGATAAAGGCGGGTGCTTCATCCGAGCTGAATTTTTTCGCCAGCTCCACTGCCTCATTGATCGCAACACCGACGGGCGTTTGTCCAAAGCGCATCTCGTACACCGCCAGACGCAATATCGCCAGATCGACCTTGTTCATTCTCTCCAGATTCCAGCCCTTCGCGGATGTCGCGAGGATGCCGTCGATCTCCTGCAGATGCTCCCGCGTGCCCTCAACCTCGCTGAGGATAAACGCCTTTTCGCCCTCCTCCACGGGCGCATCCTTTTCCGCAAAGAAAATCTCCTTCACCTGTTCATATTCCGCCGCTTCATTAAAATCCATCTGAAACAGAAGGAAAAACGCATTCTTTCTTGCACTTCTTCGGCTCATATCATACCTCCGCCATTTCTTCCTACAAGAGAAAACAGAAAGCCGCGAAGCCCTCTGCCATACTGCAATCAGAACGCAGTCTTATTCTTCCTCTGCCGCCCTTGCCGTCTTTTCCTTCACGATGCCGGAAATGCTGACATTCACAGCGGCTACCTCCAGCCCCGTCATTGTCTCCACTGCATTTTTCACCTTTTTCTGCACCTGCTCGGCAACCTCCTGCACCTTTGTGCCGAAATTGACCACGATATCCATATCCAGAACGGCTTCGTTTTCCTCTCTTGTGATCTTCACGCACTTGGTCGAGCCTTTTTTGCCGAAAAACTCGACCACCTTGTAGCCCGCAGACGCTTCCTTGGTATTCTTCGCAACGCCCTCTGCCTCCAGCGCCGCCGTTACCGCGATCACACCGATGACCTCATCGGCGATCTGAATCTGACCGTTTACTTTATTTTCAGACATATCTTTAACCTCCTGTTTGCGATTTTGTATTTTCAACGCAGAAAAAGGGATGCTCTCCCCTCCGCGCATAATTATGATACGAGTATAACAGATAATTGCCTTTTTTGCAACGAATATACATCAAAACATGCATAAAAGCGCGTTCAAAGGTGTCGACAAAGTCGACACCTAAGTCGAAATCAGGATTTCGACTTGTTTAGACAGAGGAATAAACAGACGAGTTCCATCGGCTTAAAAGCCTTGAAACTCGACGTTTTCCTCGCCGGAAGTGAATTCCGGCTGCGGATTCCAGTTGGGAAACGCTTCGTTTCCCAAACCCTTCCGCGACATAAAAATAACTTTTTCTACAGCCCAAAGCGTGCATAAAACTGCACTTAAAAATGCCGCCAAAGCGTCCCGGATAGGTTTATCCGGATCGCTCCTGCGGCATCTACCCTCATTTCGAGGGCTGCAATGTACTGATCCTGATTTTCGATGCATCATAGCCCGTTTTCCGCTTGACGATATCCTCGATCTGTGCAACCTCGGCATCGGTCAGCGTTTCCTTATCCACGACAACATCCACTGTGTCGTCATCCATGCGCACATACGCCTCCTTGAAGCCCTTGGATTCGATCATAGCTTCGGCGGCTGTTTCCTTTTCGATGCGCTCCTGCAGATGCATCATGTTGTCGGAGCATTTATCCTTCTGTTCCTGACTGATGTTTTCGTTATTCAGCATTTCCGTCAGGATATCCTTCTGCTTGGCGCGGGACTGCTCCCGATCCAGCTTCGCCTCCGCGAAATAGCCCGAATCTGTCAAGGCTCCCGCCCCCGCGCTGACATAAACCGCCGCACCGTCGCCCGTCGTCTCGGCGACCTCTGCCGTGATGGGGTCCAGCGTCAGATCAGCCGCGCTGACATCATCCGGCAGGGCGGAATAATCCACCAGAGCCGCCACATCGCCCTCCTCCGTCAGCTGCAGCGCCGTCTGCTTTCCCTCCGAAAAACGGCTTTCCTTGAAATTCAGATACCCCGCTGCCGCGATCATCACCGCCAGCGCCGTTACCACTACCTGATTCCGCTTAATGACAAACATCCTTCTTCCCCCTCTATTTCATTTTCAATACTGCGATCTTATGGGCGGGCACATCCAAAAGCGCCTGTGCCGCCTGATTGAGTGCCGCGCAGACCTGCGGGTCATCGCCGCCCTGCGCCACGATCACCACGCCCTCCACCTCAGGCGAGGCTGCCGAAAGGATCAGCGGCAGGGTGCGTCCCTTGCCATCCTCCGTCAGAACGACGGCTGTTTCCGTCCGCAGGGTCTGCGCGCTCCTGCCGTCCTCCTCCGTCAGGCTTTCCTCCCGCGTTTCCTCCTGTGCCACGGTTTTTTCCTCCGTTTTGCGATAGGTCAGCATCACATCCACCTGCCCCGCCCCCTCCAGCTTGGAGAGGATCTCCGCCATGCGCCGCTCCGTTGCGGCGTCGCTTTGCAGGGCGGTTTCCTCCGTCTTTGCGGAGGGCTGCTCGATCTGCGCCGTTTCCTTTGTAAAAAAGCCGCCTCCCATCGCCAGCAGCAGGATGCCCGCCGCCAACGCCAGAAATACATTGCCCCTCATTTTCTTGTTTTCCGGGCTGAACAGCCCCTTCCAGAAGTCCTTTTGCATCGTCTCACCCTTCTTTTGTGATTTCTCTTGTGATTTTCTCTGCTATCCGTCCAGCTCCGTCAGATATGTACCGCGCAGCCATTCCCGCTCCTGCCTTTCATACTCCGCATAATATTCCTCCAAGCCGAGCCACGGCAATTCGATCTCATCCGCCGCGCCGAACAGACGCAGCAGCGGACTGAGCACCGCCGTCAATATCAGCGCACCCAGAATCAAATCCGCATAGCGCCGATATTTCCCCTCCGGCAGGAGGATGCCCGCCAGGGCGGCAAAAACGGTCAAAGCTGTTATGGTTTTTATATATGCCGCAAACGCCGCCATCATTCCTACAACCCTCCCAACAAAAGCAATGCCGAAAACAGAAACATCCCCTCGCCCAGAAACAAAACGCCCAGCAGCAGCCCCATATAATCTCCCGCCGCGCTGATGCATTCCACCAGCCTTTCCTCGCAGATAAATTCCGCCGCAGCCGCCGTCAGCTTGAAGGTCAGCAGGATCACCACCAGCTTGACCAACAGCGGCAGGCAGAGCAGAAGCAGCAGGATCGCTGCCGCAACCAATGTGCCGCTGCGCAGCGTACCTGCCACAGCCGCCGTCGTCTCCACCGCGCCGCCCATCACATCGCCCACAACGGGCACTGCGCCCACGGCGATCTTTGCCGTTTTCGCCGCCAAACCGTTGATTGCGCCGCCGCCGATTTTTTGCAGGGACAGCAGCAGCATAAAGACCATTGCCGCCCCCTTCATGCCCCAGCCGATGCAGCCGCGCAAAAGCTCCGCAAATTTACCCAGAATCGGTCGCTCGGAGATATGGTCGGTCAGCTCCAGCGAAACCGCCAGCAGAATCGCCGGGATGAGGATATGACTGACCGCCGCCGATAAAGCCGCCGAGCCGCCCATAATCGCCGAACCCATCATAGCGGTCTGCGTCAGGTTGCCGGATGTGACGGAAAGGGTCATAAAAATCGGGAGCATCGCCCCGAAAACCTTGCAGATTCCTCCCATCCTCTCCACAACAGAGCGGGAAAGCTCATAAAATGAGGATAAAATCACCACAACCAGCACCATATAGCAGATATAAAAGCCCATCTCCCCCACCGTCTTGCCCTGAAAGGAGTCGCTCAGCTGCTTGAGAATCGCACTGAGGATCACGACCAGCAAAAGCTGCGCCAGAAGCCTGCCCTGTATGCGAAATTCCCCAAAGGCGGCGTCCAGCAGCCGCTCCTGCATCCCGGCGAAGGAGAAATCATAGCCACCGGAGAGGATATCCCGCAGAAGCCCAGAAAAATCGGTATCCGCGCCCACATCCCGCGCCGCCTGATCCACAGCGTCCGTATCCAGCCGCGCCAATTCTGCCTGTAATTGCAGCTCCTCCGTTTCCGCCGCAAAAACGGGGCATCGCCAAAGGGAGAGCAGCAGCAGAAAAAACAAGGTCACCCGCTTCATGCCATCCCTCCTATGTCAGATCGATAACCAGCCCCAAAAGTCCCGTCAGGACGGGAGCTGCCGCCGTCATCATCAGTATTTTCCCCGCAAGCTCGATCTTTGCCGCCACCGCGCCCTCGCCCGCATCCGCGCAAAGCTGTGCGCCGAACTGCGTCAGATAGGCAATGCCGATTACCTTCAGCACCACCGCAAAATAGCCGCCCCCGACGCCCGCCTTCTCCGCCGTATCCCGCAAAAGCCCGATCAGATCCGACAGCGGCGTGCAGACGATCACAAAAATCAGGATGCCCGTCATGGCTGCCGTGAGCATCGCCAGTTGCGGGCTTTCCTTTTTCAGCAGCACGGTCAGTATCGTCCCGACCAAACCGAGGGCAATGATCCTTCCGATCTCCATTTTCTCACCCCTCATAGCTGAAACAGCGTCTGCACCGTCTCAAAAAGCTGAAAAATATACTGTATCACCCAAAATAAGACCACCACCAGCCCGGCGAGCGTCGTCATCATCGCCTGCTCCTCCCGCCCGGCGCGGATCAGCACCTGATTGAGCACGGCAACCAGAATGCCGACCGCCGCGATCCGAAATACAATGTTGATATCCATCCCTTTTCCCCTCCTATAGCAGCGTAACGACCAGCAACAGCCCACTCAGGACGCTTACGCCGTAATACAGTCTGCCGTTCTTCTCCAAACGCTTTCGTCCCTGCTCCATGCAATCCTCAAGATAGCGCAGAAAAAGGCGAATGCTGCCCTCCTGCTGCTCCCGATCCAGATAGCCCAGACTTCTGCCGAAAAACAGGACAGCCTCGATATCATCATGCGTGAAATAGGTCTGCTTTGCCTTCTCCTGCCAGACCTCGCGCCAGATATCCTCCGCGGAGCTGCCGTCCCGCTGCTCCATCCGCTCCGCCGCGTCCCGAAAGACTTCTCCGATCGCGCCCTCCGCCTTCCAGCTGATGCTTTCCAGCACCTCCGGCAGGGGAGCCAGCAGGTACTGAATCTGCCCCTGCAAAAGCAAAATGCTCCGCTCCAATTCCTCCAATTCCTGTAAGCGATATCGCTCCTTTGCCGCGAAATATGCCCCGATCCACAGCGCTGCACCCAGGATCAGCACGCTCCCCAAAAGCCGAAACATCACGCCCCTTCCTCCTTCCACAAAATATCTCCCGCCGCGTCCCGTATCTCCGTCACGCGTTTTTGTCCGCTTTGCGCCGATAAAAACACATAGCGTTCAAAAACATGTGCCTTCACCAGCTCACACAGGTGCGGCCGCGCCCGGATTTCCTCCATGCTCGCGCCATGCACGGTCGCCATCAGCCTGACCCCCGCATGTAAAACCTCCTCCACGGCGCGGACATCCTCGGCTCGTCCCAATTCATCCACCGCGATCACCTCCGGCGACATGCTCCGCAGCAGCATCAGCATGCCCTGCGCCTTCGGACAGCCCTCCAGAATATCCGTGCAAAGCCCGACATCCATCTGCGGCACGCCGTCCCGCAGGGGGGCGATCTCTCCGCGCTCGTCTGCAACGCCCACCGTGATAAAGCGCCCCGTCTCCCCGCTGCTCAGGCAGCGGATCAGGTCGCGCAGCAGCGTCGTTTTGCCGCAGCCCGGCGGCGAGACGATCAGCGTGTGGCAGGGATGATCGTTCTCCGTCAGATAAGGCAAAAACTGCCGTCCCCAGCCCTTGACCTCTCTCGCCACGCGGATATTGAGCGCATTGACCTGCCGCAGCGTTTTGACCTCGCCCCGCTCCAAAACGACCTTCCCGCAAAAGCCCACGCGATGCCCGCCCTCGATGGTCAAAAAGCCCTGCCGCAGCTCCTCCTCAAAGGCATAGAGCGAATAGGCGCTCAAAAGCGCAACGCTCTCGCGCAGATCCGCGCCCGTGATGCGTATGCCCTGCGATGCCGTCTGCGTCAGTGTTCCGTCCTGCCGCAAAAAGAATATGCCCTCCGCGCGGCGCAGCAGGAGGGGCTGTCCGCAGCGCAGGCGAATCTCCTGCAGCTCCCGCAGGTCCTCCCGCCGCAGCAGCTCCCGCAGCCTGCGGGGCAAAGCCTGCCAGATCGATTCTGTTTGCATCGGCTCGTCCTCCCTTCTGTTTCATCCTATGCGGCGGAATGCATTTCATTACGGAAATTTTTTTCATCCCCTGCGGGTGATCCTTTTACCCGAAATAGAATAAAAAATGGGGCTAAGTGGAGAAAAATATAGATTTTTTGTCCTTTTTCCATAGCCTTGTGGAGAGAATTGCGGTTTTTTTATTGCCAAAAAGGAAAAATATGTTATAATCAGAAAAGAAAGTGTTCACAAAGTTGTAACAAAAATGTAACCTTTTGAAGCAGGGCAGAAAAAACGCTCTGCCAAAAAAGGGAAAGGACGGGTTTGTATGAAACGATTTGCAGCCTTACTTCTGGCGGGCTTGATGAGCTGCGCCGCCGCAATCCCCTCCCTCGCTGTGGAAACGAACGGCGATGATTGGGCGATCCCCTCTCTGGAATTTGCCTATGAGGAAGGCTTGCTGACAGAAGTTGAACTGCAAAAAGCCAAATCGCCGATGAGCCGACTGGAATTTTGCAAGGTCGTGATGCGTTTTTTGAACACGGTCACGGGAGAAAGCCGGGAAGCGACGCAGGAAAGCCCCTTTGCCGACTGCGACGACCCGGATGTCATTGCCGCATATGAGGCGGGCATCATCGGTGGCGTGGAGCCGGGTGTTTTTGCACCCGATCGCACGATCACGAGGGAGCAGATGTCCATCATGCTGGCGCGGGTATTGAAGCAGTGCGGGATCGCTCTGCCCTCTGCCGATGCGGAAAAGCCCTTCTCGGATATTGCCGCGCTTTATGCGTCCTCCGCTCAATATATCGCGCAGCTTTATGCCGCGAAAATCATCTCCGGCTATGACGACGGCACCTACGGTCCCTTCCGCCAGATGACCGTGCAGGAGGCGGCAATTTCCTTCGTCAAGGCGTATCGCTATGCCCTGCAGAATGCGGAGCAGACCCCCTCGCAAAACACAGAGCCGGCGCAGCCCGCAGAAAAACCGAAGGACGAGCAAAACACCTCTTCGGACAGACAGAATACCTTTGCGGAGATGGGAAACCCCTCTGCGCTGACGGTTGCAGGCAAAACACTCACGCTGGGCATGTCGGTCAAGCAACTGATCGCGCTTTGCGGTGCGCCAAGCCGCATCGACAATTCCGTTTATGCAAAAAGCCGTTACATCTATGTGAATGATTATAAAAATTATTTTTTTGTTACCTTCGATCAGGGCAAGGCAGTCGAAATTTTCGTGCCGGGGCAGAATTTCTCCTATCTTGACATCAACGGCGACGGCACCTCTGCCGACATCGGAAATTCGACCTATCTCAGCGCAGTGGAGCACAGCGTCGTCATTGCCGGAGAGGATGCGGAGGCGCGCATCCCGCTCGATTATGAGGGCAGTATCAGCGGCATTTTGTTGCAAACTGCCGCCTTTGTGAAGGAAAAAGATCCCTCCAGCTCGATTCTTGTGGAGCAGCAGGAGGCATTGGAAGCGGAAATTCTGGATTTGATACAGGTCAAGCGCGTACAGCGCGGCATTGCGCCGCTCACCTTGGACAAAAAGCTCAGCGCGACCGCCGGCGCACATAGTCAGGATATGATGGACAACAAATTCTTCGCCTACAACAGCAAGGACGGAACATCGCCCTTCCTGCGTATTCTGCGGGAGGGAAAGGTTTTCTCCACCGCCTCGGAGGTCATCTCGAAGCAGCGCGGGGATGTTGTGAATATCTATCAGGATTGGATTCGCACCCCGTCCAAAATCAGCGCCCTGACGGACAGCACGATGGAGGAGGTCGGCGTTGGCGTGACCTCAAAGACAAAGGAGCTGTATGTCACGGTTGATTTGTGCGGGCATGGGATATAAGGCATTGCTCTAAGCTCTCTTTGCTTCAGAAAACAGTCATTTTTTATCGAAAATGCCGTAATCCCTTGCAAAAAAAGGATCTACGGCATTCAGATGTTTTCTTGTTTGGACGCGCCATGCTGTGTCTCCATCATCTGTGGCAAATCCTCCACGAAATATAACACGCCTGCCGCAAATGCATTTTGGGGAAACGCCCCAAGAAGAAGCGAATGTTTCGATATGTAAGAGCAGGCATGTCGTACTTTACAGAAAGATCGCAAAAACGTATTTCAGGAAGCTCTAAAGAAGTCATTCGCACGCATATCAACAGTAAATTTCTGTCAAATTCCACGTTGCTCTGCGCAGCGAATGATCAGACGTTTCCTGAAAAAGACCTGAAAGCAGAATGATCCCATCCGGCATTCAGGTCTTTTTTCATGCCCTCCGGCGCAAAGTCCCATCAGGTATCCCGATAATGCAACGGCTCAAAATCCACATTTTTCACCCTACCGAAGCCGCTATCGAAATACTGCTGGCAGCCGCTTCTGCCGCCCCGTCTGAGGATATGCGTGCTCTCCCGCAGGGGCTGCATGGAGGGCGCACCGTTTTGATTTTCCATCGTCCGCATACCATCACCCTTCTGTCCTGCAAAATAAATTCCCTACCTTCATCCTATCCCGAAGCAGCCGTTTTATGCGTTGAAATTGACGAGATTTGGTGGGTATATTTCCATTCTTCCACGGAAAAAGTATAAGCATCCTTAAGCGAACGGAGTGAGGAGATGGCTTATTACGGTAAAGTGGAAATCAGCGGCGTAAACACAGCGTCCCTGCCTGTGCTGACGGGCGCAGAGGCAAGGGAATTATTCATAAAATGCAGAGAAGGCGACAAAAACGCACGCCAGCAGCTCATTGAGGGGAATCTGCGGCTGGTACTGAGCATCATCAAACGTTTTGAGAACCGCAACGAAAATATGGACGACCTATTTCAGATCGGCGTGGTGGGATTGATCAAGGCGATCGATAATTTCGATATCAATATGCAGGTCATGCCCTCCACCTATTTTTGCCCCATGATCATCGGGGAAATTCGCCGCTATCTGCGGGATAATAATACCATCCGCGTGAGCCGTTCCCTACGGGATACGGCATACAAGGCATTGCAGGTGAAGGAGCGGCTGATGGCGGAGCAGGAAAAGGAGCCGAGCGTGGACGAGATCGCCAAGGAGATGGGGCTGCCCAGAGAGACGGTCGTGACGGCGATGGACGCGATACAAGACCCTGTTTCCCTCTTTGAGCCGATCTATCATGACGGCGGCGACACGCTTTTCGTGATGGATCAGGTGAGCGATGAGAAAAACAGCGATAAGCTCTGGCTGGAAAATCTCTCCCTCAACGAAGCCATGCATCACCTCTCCGAGCGGGAGAAAAAAATCGTATCTCTGCGCTTTTTCGAGGGCAGGACGCAAACCGAGGTCAGCACGGAGATCGGTATCAGCCAGGCGCAGGTCTCCCGGCTGGAAAAAAGCGCCTTGCAGCATATGCGGAAGTTTATGTGAAATGATAGCAATTTGCTATGAAAATAAATGCGGGAAGCTCTGGACAAACTCCCCCTGATGCGATAAAATAGGTTCATCTATACGCAAGCGGCGGCGATTTCACCCGCCGGACAAATACAGTCAGATATTGCGGAGCATATCGCAAAAAACAGGAGGAATGAAGTAATGAGAATTTTGGCAGAGGATACGGTTGCGCTGTTTATTGATTATCAGGAAAAGCTGATTCCCGCAATCGCTAACCATGAGGAAATCGTTGCAAAATCGGGCATTCTTGCGCAGGGTCTGCGGGAGATCGGCGTTCCCATCGCCGTGACACAGCAGTACACAAAGGGTCTGGGCGAGACCATCCCCGCTATGCGCGAGGCTCTGGGCGAATTTTCCCCGATGGAAAAAACATCCTTCAGCGCGCTGGGCTGCGAGGAATTTGCGGCATGGATCAAGGCGCAGGGCAAAAAGACGGTTCTGGTCTGCGGCGTGGAATCACACATCTGTGTGCTGCAGAGCATCATGGATCTGATTGCGGAAGGCTATCGCGTATTCGTTGTGGCGGACTGTGTTGGCTCCAGAGCGACCTACAATGTGGATTTCGCCATCCAGCGCATCGCCTTGGAGGGCGGCTTTGTGACCACCTGCGAGGCAGTGCTCTTCGAGCTGGTGCAGGGCGCAGGCACGCCGCATTTCAAGCAGATTTCCAAGCTGGTGAAGTAAATTGGACAGTTAAGCCCTGAATCTACCGGATTCAGGGTCTTTCTTGTCAGGGAGGAACGCAATATGAAACCGTTACAGCATTTTCAAACCATTACATACCATCGGCGGCTGGTACGGCAGGCATGCTTTCGCGTGGGGCTATATCGGCAGGGGCTGCTGCATGATCTGTCCAAATATGCGCCCACGGAATTTTGGATGGGCGCAAAATATTTTCAGGGAAACCGCAGCCCCAATAATGCCGAAAAGGAAGCCAAGGGCTATTCCGCCGCATGGCTGCATCACAAGGGGCGAAACAAGCATCATTTTGAATACTGGATCGACTACAGCGCGCCGGGATCATCCGAGAAGCTGCTGATTGGGATGAAAATGCCTGTGCGCTATGTGGTGGAAATGTTTCTGGATCGCATCGCCGCCTGCAAGGTCTATCAGAAGGAGGACTATGTGGACGCCAGCCCTTGGAATTATCACCAAAGGAGCAAGCGCGTGCAGGAGGTCATGCATCCCGAATCGCTCGCTCTGCTGGATCATCTGCTGCAGATGCTGGCGCAGGAGGGCGAAGAAAAAACCTTCGCCTATGCGAAAAGGATCGTAAGGCAGGACAGGCGGCAGCGTCTTTGCCGCTTCCTGCATCTGCCGAAAATGCGCAAAAAGAGGTGAATCGAATGGAAAAAGGTAAGGTGCTCGTCGGGCTTTCCGGCGGGGTGGACAGCACAGTGGCGGCTTATCTGCTCAAGCAGCGGGGCTATGAGGTCATCGGGGTCACGATGGAGATGTGGTCCGGGGAAAACAGCCAAAAGGCGATTGCGGATGCTTCGCGCCTGGCGGGGCTGCTCGGCATCGCGCATGAGGTGCTGGATGTGCGGGAGGACTTCAGCCGTTGTGTCGTGGGCGATTTTATCGAGAAATATCAGCAGGGGCTGACCCCCAATCCCTGCATCGTCTGCAATCGGCTGGTAAAGGAGAACGCCCTGCTCAAACGGGCGCGGGAGCTGGGCGCGGCGCACATCGCCACGGGGCATTACGCCCGCATCGAGCGTCACCCGAAAACAGGTCGCTTCGCCATCCGCAATTCCGCCACGGCAACGAAGGATCAGACCTACGCCCTCTATCGCCTGACGCAGGAGCAGCTTGCGGCAATGCTACTGCCCATCGGGGAATACAACAAGGATGAGGTGCGCAAGATCGCGGCGGGGATCGACGGTTTTATCGCAAAAAAGAGCGACAGTCAGGATATTTGCTTCATCCCGGACGGGGATTATGTAGCCTTCATCGAGCGTGAGGGCGGCAGCGGAACGCCCGGCGATTTTGTAGATATGGACGGGAACATTCTCGGCAGACACAGAGGGCTGCTGCATTACACGGTCGGCCAGCGCAAGGGGCTTGGCATCGCCTTCGGCAATCCGATGTATGTTTATGGCATGAACGCGGAGAAAAATCAGGTGATCCTCTGCGAGAATGATGCCCTCTTCCGCAGAACGCTGCGCATCGGCTCTCTGGCGCATATGGCAGTCGCGGAATTTGAGGATGGTATGCGTTTTCAGGCGAAGATCCGCTACGCACACCGCGCGGCATGGTGCACGGTAAAAAAGATCGGCGAGGATATGCTGGAATGCACATTCGATGAACCGCAGCGGGCAGTCACGCCAGGGCAGTCCCTCGTTTTCTATGACGGGGAATATGTTGCGGGGGGCGGCTTCATCCTGCAGGAGGGCTAAGCCCCCCCCTGCCCCGCTCTCAATTTTACAAAGATTTAACAAAACTTGTCAAGAACGACAAGAGCATTTGAAAAATCGGCGCAATTTCTATGAATTCAGTGGAAAATGGCAAATTTCCCGGATTTTGCATTGCGACCGATTTTTCTTTATGGTATCATGGAGGGGATGTGAGAAAAATTAACAAAGGCTTTATGGAAACTTAACGAACGGAAAAAGCGAAAACGGAGGAAACTATGAGTGCAATAATCATTCCCTTTATCGGCGGTCTGGCGATGTTCATTTATGGCATGAGCATCATGGCGGATGGTCTGCAAAATGCTGCCGGTTCCAAGATGAAAAAAATTCTGGAGGTACTGACGCAAAACAAGCTGATGGGCATTGCGCTCGGCGCACTGGCAACAGCGATCATCCAAAGCTCCTCCGCAACGACGGTCATGGTCGTTGGTTTTGTAAACGCAGGTCTGATGAATCTGACACAGGCAATCAGCGTAGTTATGGGTGCAAATATCGGTACGACCATCACAGGCTGGCTGGTTTCCTCCTCTGAATGGGCAAAAATGCTCAGCCCCTCTACATTAGCTCCCATCGCGGTGATGGTCGGCGTAATCATCTCCCTGGCAAGCAAAAAAGCCAAAAGCAAGGATGTTGCCGCGATCATCATCGGCTTCGGTATCCTCTTTATCGGCATGAATACCATGTCCGATGCCGTGCAGCCGTTGCGCGAGCATGAGGCATTCCGCACGATCTTCATTACTCTCGGTTCCAATCCATTTTTGGGCATTCTCGCCGGCGCAGGCGTAACGGCGATTATCCAGAGCTCCTCCGCTTCTCAGGGTATTTTGCTGTCTTTGGCGAGCGTAGGTCTGGTGCCCACAAAGGCCGCTGTATTTATCATCATGGGTCAGAATATCGGTACCTGCGTAACGGCAATCATGAGCTCCGTCGGCGCAAGCAAGACCGCGAAATGCGTTGGTACGATGCATTTGCTGTTTAATATCACCGGTACGATCGTATTCAGCATCATTGCAATGATCATCTTCGCGAAGGCCGATCCTTCTCTGGGCGAGGGCATCATCACCATGACGCAGATCTCCGCGATCCATACTACCTTCAACATCGGTACGACGATTATACTGCTCCCCCTGAGCAATGTCATCATCAAGGTGGCGATGAAGATCAATGGCATTACGGAGGTCGTCACGCAGGACGAATCGCAGCTGGTGCATCTGGACAAGCGTATGATGTCCACCCCTTCTGTTGCAGTTGAGGGGGCGAAGCTGGAAACCATCCGTCTGGGGCGTTTGGCGAGGGAAAATCTGGTGCTGGCTTTGGATACGCTCAAGCATCCCAATGCGGATACCATCGCCCTTGTGCGGCAGAAGGAAACCGTGATCGACAAGGTTTGCGACAGCATTTCCGAATATCTGGTAGAGCTTTGTCTGCACCATTTGAACGATAAGGATAACGAAACCGTAACCAGTCTGCTGAACACCATCAGTGATATGGAGCGCGTCGGCGACCATGCGGACAACGTTGCCGATCTGGCGGAAAACATGAAAAATGAGGGCATCTCCTTCTCCGAGATGGCTCTGAACGAGCTGAGCGAGATGTCCAAGACCACGCTTGCCTCCTACGACAACGCAATTAAGGCGCTGGAAACGGATGATGTCAGCAGCGCAGTGAAGACGGCTTTCTTGGAGGAAGAGGTCAACAAAATGGAAAAGAGCCTGCGCGCCGGGCATATCACGCGCTTGTCCAATGCGGAATGCAGCGTGAATGCGGGGATCTATTTCATCGAGCTTTTGGGTAATTTGGAGCGTGTCTCCGACCATGCGATGAATATTGCGCAGGTGATCCTCAATGAGCATCGCTCGGAGAAAAATTATCACAGCGAAAATCTGATGGATACGGAATAAATGCAGAACAGCCCTGATCTCATATCGAGGATCGGGGCTTTTTGTTTGCATCAGTGCGGGAAATATGCTATTCTTAAAAATGAGAAATTTGATAAGGGGGCAGGCGAAGCATATGACTGCACTGATGAAAATACAATCCTTTATACAGGCCTATGTGCAGGCGATCGCATCCATTTTGGAAACGGATGTTACGGTGGTGGATCACGAATTGATCCGCGTAGCCGGAACAGGCAGCTATGCGGACGAGATCGGCAGCACCGTCTCTCACGGGCGATTTTTCGAAAGGATACTGCTCTCCGGGCAGAGCGGCATCATTACGGATGTTTCGCAGGATGAAACCTGCATCGGCTGCGAAAAACGCAGCTATTGCAAGGAGCTGGCAAATCTCGCCTACCCGATTTTCAAAAACGGCACGGTAGTCGGGGTCATCTCCATCATCGCCTTTCAGGAACAAACCCGCAGGATGCTGCTGGAAAAAAGAAGTACGCTGGAGGATTTTCTGCGCTATATGTGCCTGCTTCTGGAAAGCAAGCTCTATACGGATGAAGCCAAGGAGCGCTTGGAGCAGCAGCTGCAGCTCATCCATGATGCGGAGAAAAGCTGGTCCTTCATCGGGAAAAGCGCGCGGATGCAGGAGGCGATCCGCATCGGCAAAAAGGTGGCAAAATCCGGCTCGACCGTATTTCTGCGGGGCGAAAGTGGCACTGGCAAGGAGATCATGGCAAAAATGATCCACGCCCTGAGCAACCGCCGCGACAAGCTCATGATCTCCATAAATTGCGCGGCGATCCCGGAAAATTTGGTGGAAAGCGAGCTGTTCGGCTATGAGGAAGGCGCGTTTACCGGGGCGAAAAAGCATGGCTCCATCGGAAAATTTGAACTGGCGGACGGCAGCACCATTTTTCTGGATGAAATCGGCGATATGCCCCTGCCCGTACAGACGAAGCTGCTGCGGGTCTTACAGGAGAGCAAGGTGGAGCGCATCGGCGGGACGAAACCCATCCCCATCGATATCCGCGTCATCTGCGCCACGAATAAAAATATCGAGCAGATGGTGGCGGAGGGCACATTCCGGGAGGATCTCTACTACAGGCTGAATATCATCCCCATCGAGCTGCCGCCCCTGCGCAAGCGCAAGGAGGATCTGCCCGCTCTGATTGAATATTACATCGCATATTATAATCAGAAGCTGGGGAAAAATCTGACCGGCGTTTCCGCGGATGCCCTGCAAACGCTGATGAGCTACGATTGGCCGGGCAACGTGCGGGAGCTGAAAAATATCATTGAATACCTCTCCAATGTGACCGAGGGCGAACAGATCCAGCTTGCCGATCTGCCGGATCATATCGTTCTGCGCTCCGGCAAAGGCTATCAGGATCGCTCGCTCGACGAGATCATGGAGGAATACGAAAAGCGCGTGCTTTCCAGCATGATCCGCCCCGATGCAAGCCTTGCGGAGAAAAATCAGCTGGCTGATTCCCTGAAAATCAGCCGCGCGACGCTCTATCGCAAGCTGAAAAAATATGAACTTCTGTAAATAGTTCCACTTGCCGTAAGTCCTTGCAAGATAAGGACTTACGGCATTTCGCTATTTCCCTGTTCGGATGCGCCCCGGGAGGCACTCCAGCTACGGCAGTTCTCATTCTTGAGAAATTGTCTCATATGTGAGAATTTTGTTGATCCTTTATCAAATACCTCGGTGGACTTGCATCGAACGGAAGAGAATTTACAGCGGAATGCAGCCCGAAAAATGGTGACATATGGTTTTTGTCTTTTTTCTCGATATACGGTGTGGCAAAAAGGACATTTTTCGTCAAATAGAATAAAAAAAGAAGATTTGATAGATAGATTGCCGTCTGATTTTGAAAATATGACGGAAATTTGTCATTTCTGCGCACGGCATGACGTCTGCTGTTTTTCTGTTGAAACTCCTTTGCGACCGTTTTACCATCAAATGTATCCCCTCCCCTACTGCGCCCCAGATGATACAAGAAAGGAAATCATATACAGCGAAAAATCCTTCTTCTCCCATCCCAAAAACACGCAGCCCTCCCCTATCGCAGGCATCGTTCTCAAAATTGAGAAATACACACGCGAAAACAGTCGAATTTCGGCTGTTTTTTGTTTGGCACGAAACTTGCTCTATAATCGGGCAAAAGAATCGAAAACAGGAGGAATGAACTATGGATATGAAACTCGTTTTGGATGCGATCAAAGCAGAAATGAAGCCCAGCATGGGCTGTACGGAGCCGGTGGCAATCACGCTTGCCGTTTCCAGAACCTGCGAGCTGCTCTCCAAGCCCGCAGAAAAGCTGGATATGGTCATCAGCTCCAATATTTTTAAGAATGCATACAGCGTACAGATCCCCAACACGGGCACCTGCGGCATTGAGCTTGCCTGCGCGTTGGGCTATCTGCTCAGCAAGCCCGGCAATACCATGGAAATCTGCGCCAATATCCACCCGGATCAGGTGAAGCAGGCACAGGAGCTGGTAAAGGCGGGGTTGGTCGCGGTGAAGGTGCTGCAAAGCAGCGACTTTTACATCGAATGCGAGGCGAGCAACAGCGAGGAGCGTGCGCGTACCATCACGGAGGATTCTCATGACAATTTGGTATATTCCGCGCGAAACGGCGAGGTGCTGTGCGATCATCGCAAAACGGATGCGGATGCAGCGGACGTGACGGAGCAGGGCTTTGATGTGACAAAGCACAGCTTCCGCGAATTTTTCGATTGGGCGAATGAAATCGACGTTGCGGAGCTGCATTTCATCAAGGAAGCCATCGATATGAATCTAGAAATCGCCAAAAAGGGATTGGAAAAGAAATATGCCTTCGGCGTTGGTCCGACAATCCGCAATCTCATCCAAAAGGGCTTTATGAGCGATGATGTAGTAAATGCGGTGCGGAGCATCCCCTCTGCGGCGGCGGATTTCCGCATGGATGGCGGCGACGGCTCCGTTATGACATTCTGCGGCAGCGGCAATCAGGGCATTTCCACCACCCTGCCCATGGCGGTATTCGCCGATCGGATGCAGATCCCGGAGGAAAAGCTGCTCCGCGCGGAATTTATGGCGATGCTGATTATTATGTATATCAAAAAGTACGTTGGGCGGCTCTCCCCCGTCTGCGGCGCAATGATTGCCGGGACAGGCTCTGCGGCAGGCATGACCTACATGCTGGGCGGCTCCTATGCACAGATCGACGGCGCGATCCAGAACATGATGGGCTCTGTTGCGGGCATCTTCTGCGATGGCGCGAAGGGCGGCTGTGCGGTCAAGGTCGCAGCCTGCGCGGGCGAGGCGGTGTATGCGGCGCTGTATTCCATGGACGGCAGCATCATCCCCGTGACGGACGGCATCAACAGCACAAAGGCGGAGGATACCGCGAAGAATCTGGCGAAGCTGTCTCATGAGGCGCTGGGCGATCTGGATAGGAAGGTCATCGAGATCATGCAGACTAAGCAGTGAAATATCGTGAAAAAATCCCTCCCGATCACTGGTCGAGAGGGATTTTGGTATGTCGTCACAATTTATACGGATTGCGCCGCCTCCTTCATGCGCGTGCGGTTCGACAGCAGGATGCCCGCCAGCACCAGTATCGCCCCAAGCAGGCTGCTCAGCCCGAACTGCTCCTTCAGCACGAGATGCCCCAGAATTGCCGCCGTCACGGGCGATAAAGCGCAGAACATCCCCGTCCGCTCTGCCGTGGTGTGCCGCTGCGCGACGGGCTGTAGGGTAAAGCCGAAGCCGCTGCAAACGACCGCCAGCATCAATATCATCTCCCACTGCACGGCTGTTTGCGGCAGCTGCGGCTGCCCGAACAGACAGGTCACAATCAGGGCAAACACGCCGATGAAGCCGACCTGTAAAATCCCCAGCGTCAGCGGATCATCCCTGCGGGAGAGCGAATCCGTCACCAAAATGGCGACCGCATATAGTATCGCCGCAAGCAGACCGAAGAAAATGCCGGGCTGCGCCGAGAAGGAAGTCTCCCCGCCGCCGAGCGTCAGCAGGGCAATGCCGCAGAGGGCAAGGGCGATGCTCAGCAGGATCGACAGCTTCGGCAGACGGCGCAACAGTATGGATTCCAGCAGCGGCACAAAAACGATCGCCGTATTTTCCAGAAAGGAAACCGTTGAGGAAGGCGCTGTCCGCAGGGCGAGCAGCTCCGCCGCCATGACCGAGAAGAAGATCCCGCCCAGCAGCATCCCCCGCAGGATCGTTTTCCATTGCAGACCGCACAGCTTTTTGCGGAACAATATCGCCAGCAATGCGAATGCGATCAGAAAGCGCACCGCCAGCAGATTGGTCGGCGTCATGCTCTCCAAAAGCAGCTTGGAGAATAGGAAGGAGGTCGCGCGGGCGATAACGACCGCCGCCAGCAGGCACTCTCCCGTTTTCTGGTTTAATGTCGGAAATTTCAAACTCACATTTCTCATATGCAATACCGGCTTCTGATAAAACCTCGTGCAGAGCGGCATAGGCAAGGCGTTTGCAGTTCCGCTGACGCTGTTACCAGAGCCTTCCTCCTTCCATTTTTTCCTTGACAATAGAATACACCTGTTTTATCATTGAGGAAAGAGAAAGAAAATCAATGTTTCCTTGCGAAAATATCAAGGAAGGAGGCCAAAAAATGGATACGGAAAAATGCAGACTGCTCCTTACTGCCATCGAAAGCGGCAGTCTGACGGCAGCGGCAGAAAAAATGAACTATACCCCCTCCGGTATCAGCCGCAGCATCGCCGCGCTGGAGGAGGAGCTTGGCTTTGCGCTGCTTTTGCGCGGGCGTGGCGGCGTTTCGCCCACGCGGGAATGCCAGCGGCTGCTGCCTGCCCTGCGAGAGTTATTGCGCTGCGAAGCCCATTGCCGTCAGCTCTGCGGGGAGATTCGCGGGCTGGAGGTCGGCGAAATTTCCGTCGGCACAGCATATTTCAAATATTATCCGCGCCTATGCGGCTGGATCGCAGCCTTCACGCAGAAATATCCGGGGATTCAGGTGCAGATCATCGAGGGGCGCAGTAGCGAATTAAACCGCCAGATGGAGCTGGGACAGCTGGATTTTTGCATCATCAGCTATCGGGAAAGCCGCTGCCGCTGGATTCCACTGCAGGAGGATGAGTTGGTAATCCTGCTGCCGAACGCACATCCCGCCGCAAAGGAAGCCGCCCTCCCCCTCTCCTTTCTGGAGCGGGAACCATACATCGAGATTTTCCCGGGGCAGGAGACGGACAATTCGCGCCTGCTGCAAAAAAGCGGCATACAGACGCAGACCCGCTATACGACCTCTTCCGACGAGGCAGCCTTTGCGATGGTGCAGGCGGGGCTTGGTGCAACGCTCATCAATTCCCTGCAGCTCCCGCAGACTGACGACAGCCTTGCGGTCCTGTCGCTGAAGCCGCCCCACTGCATCGAAATCGGCATCGCCCTGCCGCCGGCGGAGGAAATCTCCCCTGCAGCAAAACGCTTTGCGGCATTCGTTTTGAAGCAGCTGCCGGAGGAAATGGGGGCACAGCCGTAAGGTTCATTTCGGAGCACGGGCGAGAATGATCCGCAACATGCTTGCCGTGAAGTATCCGCTATAGGATCGACTCTGAATACGAGATGTTATACTGACAGATCGCGATGCAGATTTCAAAAAAACGGAGCACTCTGTTCACGGAAAAATGTTCAAAACGCCAAAAAGGAGGGAACGCCCTTTCCCAAGGGTATTCCCTGTTTTTTATTCCTCCGCCGACTCCCCGCGATAATAAGCAGCCGCCTTTTCCGGTAAAACCAGATTGATGAAGCAATCCGTCGCATATTCGAAGCCCGCAAAGCCGCCGATGCGCGGCAAGATCTCGATATGCCAATGAAAATCCCCGCCCTGCGGCGCATCCATGATGCAGATGTTATAGCCGACCTCCTCCTGCACTGCGGCAAGCCTTTGCAAAAGCCGCAAAAGCAGCTCCGAAAGCTCCTGTCGCTCCGCTTCCGGCAGCTCCGCAAAGCGCTCCTGATGTACTTTGGGCGCGATCCAAAGCTCATAGGGAAAGCGGGATGCATAAGGCGCGAGGGCAGAAAAATGCGCCGTCTCCCCTACGATCCTGCGCCCTTTTTCCTGCTCATAGGAGAGGATTTTGCACAGCAGGCAGTCCCCCGTCTGCATTTTGTCCGCCATGCTCCGCACCCTTCTCGGCACGACGGGAATCCCCATGATCTGCCAATGCGAATGCCGAATGCTCATACCCGCAGAGGGGCCGCAATTCTTGAAAATCTGCACATATGCAATCGCTGCGTCGGATGCAATGCTGCGGCTGCGCGTCTGCAATACCGCCAGAACCTGCGCCAGATGCTCCGCCGTGAAGGTATCGATCGTGCGGCTATGCTCTCTGGTATCCACCAGAATCTCATGCCTGCCGCGTCCGACCGCCTGCTCATAAAAATCCTCCCGCTCCGACAGTTCCTGCCCATCCTCTGAAACCGCCGGGTAGAGATTGGGAAAGACACGAATCTGCCATGCGCCATCCGGCTGATCCTGATAGACCGCCGCCGTCGTCCAAACCTCATGCCCAGCGCAAAAGGAGCAGTTTGTGGGGTCGGGCTGCTTGGTTTGTATCGCATGATGAAACTCATAGGGGCGGTTTTTGCGATTTTCCGCGTAAAGCGTCATCTCCCCGGTCAGAGGATTGATCCTGAATTCAGACATGCCTACTCTCCCGCCTTCCTTTCATACGTCCAGTTCTCGATATTGCGATAGATATTGAAATCGGTCGGGCTGATCTCCCCGCCGACGTATTTCGATGTGAATATCGTCCGATTCTGGTAGACGATGCTGATATACGGCAGCTCCTCCGCCAGCTTTTTTTGCAGGCTGCTGTACGCCAGCAGGGTCGCCCCCTCGCTGACCGCATCATGCGCCGCCAGCAGCAGGCGATCGACCTCCTCATTGGAGTAGCCGATATAATTCAGACTGCCGCCCGTGCCGAAAAACGGCGTTAAATCTATAATTTCCGAGCATTTCCAGCTACCGACCACCAAATCGAACTGCCCATTGATAAATTTTTCCTGATACTGCGCGAAGGGCTGCTGGTCGATCGTGATGGAAAAGCCGATGGACTCCAGTTCCTCCTTCAGCTTGGATGCAATCTGCCGCCGCATCATATTATCGCCATTGACCAGAATCACCGCAGAAAGCGGCTCAGACTGCCCATTGATCGTCTTTGCCAGCCTGCCGTTGCCGTTTTCATCGACCCAACCGCTGTTTTTCAGATAGGTCGCCGCGATCGTCAAATCATGATTATAGGGGACAACATTTTCCTCATACAGCCATGATTTCGGGGAGATGGGCGTATTTGTCAGCGTACCATATTGCAGATAAACGCTGTCCATGAGGTTTTCCTTCGGCAGGGCATACGCTACCGCCTGCCGCAGCGCCTTATCCTGAAACAGGCTGCGATTAAAATTGAAGCCGATAAAATCGTATTCATTGGAGGGGTACTGATAGATCCCCGTTACGCCGTCATCGATATAACGCCCCGCCTCCATCGCATCCGCAGCCAGAACATCCGTGATCCCCTGCTCAAAGGAATGCACGTCCGTTTCCTCTCCCGCCGTCAGCTTCACGCGGATATAGGGGATCGTGGCGAGCGCCCCATGATAATGGGCATTGCGCTCCAGCATCAGCTCCGAGGCCTGCACATAGGAAAGCATGGCATACGCCCCATCGCCCAGCGGCGTCATGTTCACCTGCGACTGCGGATCATTCTGCCCCGCATAATAGGTCGCGGAGAGGATCGGAAAGCGCAGCACGCTCAGATTGCCACTGAAGTTTTCATAAAAGGTGAACATCACAGAGGAATCCCCGATTTTCTGGCAGCCGCTGACGTAATCCAGCACTTTTTTGTATACAGAATCCTCCGGTGCATTGCGGATCATCTGAAAGGTAAAAACGACGTCATCCGCCGTCAGGCTGCTGCCATCCGCCCAAGTCAGGTCGGCACGGATCGGCAGGACGATGGTGCGCCCATCCTCGCTGATCTGCCAGCTGGTCGCCACAGAGGGGACAGCCTTCCCGCTCTCATCAAAATCCAGAAGCGGCAGATAGAGCAGCTTCAGGATGCGATCCACGGATTCCTCCCGGTTCAATATGGGATTGAGCGTCTCCGGTACGCGCATGGAAAGCGTCATCGTATCCTCCCTGCTGCCGTCCAGATTCGGTCCGCCGGAAACCGTGAAGGGCTGCTCCGCCTCCGCTTGCTCCTTCTGCGTGCAGCCGACCAGACAGGCGCATGCAAGCAGCAAAAGTAGTATTTTTCTTCTCATTTGTTCCTCCCTTGCCGCCTATAAGCGATACAATGTTCGATAAATCAGCTCCATGCAGCGCACCCGCGCAACATAGCTTCGCGTTTCCTGATAGGGTATCTCGTCCAACGTCAGACCATCCCGGCTTTTTTCCTCATCTGCCAGCCATCTGGCAACATTGCCATGCCCCGCGTTATAGCCGGCGAGCATCGTCTCCCGCACTCCGCCGAATTTATCCTCCAGCCAATGCAGATACCAGCAGCCGATTTGGATATTCGTCTCCGGGTCCTTCAAATCCAGCGTTTCCGCATCCAGACCAATTTGCTGCGCCACCCACCAGCCTGTCTCCTGCGTCACCTGCATCAGCCCGATTGCCCCCGCCGCCGAAACGACATCCGCATCAAAATGGCTCTCGCAAAAAATGACCGCATAGACCAAGGATTCCTCAAGCTGATACTGCCTTGCATATTTTTCGACATACTCCCGATAATCCCGCGGCAAAACGCGCGGCAAAAGCACGAAATACGCAAAGGAAGCCATCAGCAGAATTGCCGTAAGCACAGTCAAGCATTTTTTCAAAAATTTCATCATTCCAATAAGCATCCTTTATTTATAGGTTTTTCAAAATCACATCCAGCTGCGCCTGCAGCGATTCAAGCGTACCGCTATTATCGATCACCAGATCGGCGGCATTCCGATATTCCTCCCAGCTTTTCTGGTTGGCGATCCGCGCCAGCGCAAGCTCATGGCTGATACCATCGCGCACCATGATCCGCTGCGCCCGCACCTCCGGCTCGGCATAGACCACCCAAACCGCATCGCAGACGCTTTCCAGCCCGACCTCCAGTAGCAGCGGCGCATCCAGGATCACGGCTCTGGCTGTTCCCACCTGCTTTGCCGCATCGATTTGCCGCACGATCTCCTGCTTGATATACTTATGGGTGCATTGATTGAGAAATGCCAGCTTTTCCGCATCATGGAACACGATCTCCCCCAGTTTCTTGCGGATGATATTGCCCTCTGCATCCAGTATGCCATCGCCATAATAGGCGATGATCTCCTGATAGGCAGGCTTGCCCTTCTCAATGATCTCATGCGCGATGCGGTCGGCATCCACGATCACCGCGCCCGCTTCCTCCAAGCTACGGCTAACAACGCCCTTGCCGCTGCCCGTGCCGCCCGTCAATCCGATTACCTTCATACCTCTATCCTCACTTTGCCTCAAACCACGAATTTCCCTCGTGTACATCCACATCCAGCGGAACAGCCAGCCTTGCCGCCTGCTCCATATTCGTTTTCAAAATTTCTGCGACCGCCTCCTTCTCGGGGCGGTAGGTTTCGATCAAAAGCTCATCGTGTACCTGCAAAATCAGGCGGGAACGATAGCCGCCCTCTTTCAGCGCACGATGCACCTTCACCATCGCGATCTTGATGATGTCCGCCGCGCTGCCCTGGATCGGCATATTCATCGCCACGCGCTCCCCGAAGGAATGCTGCACGAAATTGCTGCTTTGCAGCTCGGGCATGGTGCGCCTTCTGTGCCAAAGCGTGGAGACATAGCCCTGCTCGGTCGCATCCTTGATGGTTTTGTCCATATAGGTCTTGATTTTGGGGTATTTCTCAAAATATGCCGCGATATAGGCTTCCGCCTCCTTGCGCGTGATCCCCAGATCCTGACTCAGGCTAAAGGAGCCGATGCCGTAAACAATGCCGAAATTGACCGCCTTGGCGTTGCTCCTTTGCAGCGGCGTAACCTCGTCAAAGGGCACATGGAACACCTGCGAAGCCGTCAGGCGGTGAATATCCTGGTTCTGTCGAAAGGCTTCAATCAGCGTATCATCGCCGGAAATATGCGCCAGCACCCGCAGCTCAATCTGGGAATAATCCGCATCCAAAAAGCAGAAATCCTCGCTCTGCGGGATGAAGACCTTCCGTAGCTCCCGCCCCAGCTCCAAACGCACGGGGATATTCTGCAAATTCGGCTCGGTGGAGCTGATGCGCCCCGTCGCGGTGATGGTCTGGTTGAAGGTGGAATAGATCTTCTCCGTTTCCTTATCCATCACGGCAAGCAGACCATCGGCATAGGTGCTTTTCAGCTTGGCAAGCTGGCGATATTGCAGGATTTTGTCCACGATCGGGTTGCCATCCCGCAGCTTTTCCAGCACATCCGCCGCCGTGGAATAGCCCGTTTTGGTCTTTTTGCCGCCCTTGAGTCCCATTTTTTCGAACAGGATCACCCCAAGCTGCTTGGGCGAATTGATGTTGAATTCTTCCCCTGCTAAGGCGTAGATTTCCTCCGTCATGCCGTCCAGACTTTCCTCCAGCTGCTTCTGATAAGCTGAAAGCGCCTTGGGGTCGATCTTCATGCCGAATTTTTCCATATCCGCCAGCACATACAAAAGCGGCATTTCGATTTCGTAGAATAATTTCTCCTGCTGATTTTCCTTGAGCTTTTCCGCCATGACCGCCTTCGCGCGGAAGCAGACCTCCGCCTGCCTTGCCGCAAACTGCGTGCGCTCCGCATCGGAAAGCGCGGCGAATGCTTTTTTCGCCCTGCCCTTGCCCAGCACCTCCTCCGCAGAGGGGTATGTCTCGTTCAAAAAGCTGCGCGCGATATCGTCATATTCATAAGAGCCGCCGGTCGCATCCAGAATGTAAGCGGCAATCGCCGTATCAAATGCCGCCTGCATCCCCTCATAGCCATAGGAGCGCAGGAGCTTCAGGTCTTTTTTGACATCATGCCCGATTTTCACATAGGCATCGTCCGCAAACAGATCCTTGAAAATATCCAGTAAATCCACCATGAGCAGCTCCATGCTCTGCTCGATCCAGACCCCGCCCAGCGCAGGCTGATAGAGCGCAAGCCCTTGGCACTGCTCGCCATCGGAGAGGAAAATATAGCTGGTCTCGCCCTTTTGCAGAGCAGACATCACCTCCCGCGCCGCATCCTTTGTCGCAATCAGGCGATAGGACGCCTGCTGCAGCTGGGATGCTTTCGCCTTGGCAAAGCGCGGGAGCATGCTCTTAAATTCCAGTCGCTTCACCCACTCATACGCTGCGGGGTTGAACAAATCCGAAATCCGCAGCTCCTCCGGCTGCCACGCAAGCGGCATATCGCGTACGATAGTCGCCAAAAATTTGCTCAGCCGCGCCTGCTCCTGAAATTCCGCCAGATGCTCCGATGCCTTTTTCGGCTTAATCTCGGCGGCATGCGCAATGGCGTCCTCAAGGGTATGATATTGTTGGATAATTTTCACCGCCGTTTTCTCGCCGATGCCGGGAACGCCGGGGATATTGTCCGATGCATCGCCCATCAGCGCCTTTACGTCGATAAATTCCATCGGGGTCACGCCGTATTTCTCCAGCACATCCGCCGCATAGTAATCCTCAGTCTCCGTGCGCCCGCCCTTGGTTTTCGGGATGCGCACCTTCAGCCGCTCCCCCGCGATCTGCAATAGATCCCGATCCCCGGAGACGACCACGGGCAACAGCCCATTCTGCTCCGCGAGAGCCGAAAGCGTGCCGAGAATATCGTCCGCTTCGTAGCCCTCCTGCTCGAAAATGGGGATCTGCATCGCCCGCAGGACCTCCTTGAGCAGCGGCATCTGCTCCCGCAGCTCCCCCGGCATGCCCTTGCGCGTCCCCTTGTAGGCATCGTAGGTTTTATGACGAAACGTTGGCGCGTGCAGGTCAAAGGCAACCGCCAGATATTGCGGCTGTTCCTCATCCAGCAGCTTGAAGAGAATATTCAAAAATCCGTATATCCCGTTTGTGTGTAAGCCTTCCGCATTGGTCAGCAGAGGAACGCCGTAAAACGCGCGGTTCACAATGCTGTTCCCATCGATCAACATGATTTTTTCAGCCATAACAGCCTCCTGAATTTTAGTTTGCAGTATATTATACACCCTTTTGTCGGAAAAATAAAGGAAGCCCTGAGTAAATCCGGTGCGCAGAGCAACGCAGGAGATTTTTTGTCAGATTTCACAAAAACCGCAGGGAATACTGGCTAGGTATTTTCGAGGATTTTGGTGGAATCTGACAAAAAATAAACCGTTGATAAGCGGGCTCCGCTTAAGAAAACATTATTTCGTTTTTTGTTGGTTTCTTAAGCGGAACTGCGAGCGACGATCCAAATAAGAAAACAGACATTTTTCATTGAAAATGCCGTAAGTCCTTGTAAAACAAAGATTTACGGCATTTAGATGTTTTCTTGTTTGGACGCGCCTTATGTGTGCCAGTGATTGATTCAGGGGTTCCTGAAGGAAGCCCTGCTCTGTTGCGGGAAAAATTTGCAGACAATGTACCCTTTCCGTCGCGCAGCATATAGTGAGAACAAATCGTATTTCTGAGAGGGATTTCGTATGAAAAAAATCATTTGTGGTATCACCGCAGGGCTTCTGTCGCTTTCCGCATTCACGGGCTGCACCGCGCAGAGCAGCACGCAAGACGGCTTGACACCCGTTCGGCTGAATGAGGTCGTGCATTCCGTATTCTACGCACCGCAGTATGTAGCGCAGGAGCTGGGCTTCTTCGAGGAGGAGGGCTTGGAGGTGACGGTTGCCATCGGCAATGGCGCGGATAAATCCATGACTGCCCTGCTTTCCGATTCTGCCGATATCGCGCTGCTCGGCACGGAGGCGGGCTTGTACGTTTACGCGGAGGGAAAAACAGAATATCCCAAAACCTTTGCGCAGCTGACCCAGCGCGCGGGGAATTTCCTGGTATCCAGAGAGGATGAGCCGAATTTCAAATGGACGGACCTGCAGGGAAAATCCGTCATCGGCGGCAGACTGGGCGGTATGCCAGAGATGGTGCTGGAATATGTCATCAAGGAAAATGGCATGACCATCGGCGAGGATATGGAGATCATCAATAATATCGATTTTTCCTCCACAGCGGGCGCGTTTTTGGGTAATGTCGGGGATTACACCGTGGAATTTGAGCCTGCCGCTACGACATTGGAGCAGAGCGGCTCGGGGCATATCGTCGCATCGCTGGGGCAAGCCAGCGGCTGGCTACCTTACACGGTCTATATGGCACGGGATTCCTTCCTGACAGAGCATCCGGAGGTCATCACCGCCTTCACCAAGGCGATCTATCGCGGGCAGGTCTGGGTTGCCGAGCATAGCTCCGCCGAAATCGCAGAGGCTATTCTGCCGCAGTTCCCCGATTCCGACATCGACACGCTGACCACCATCATCGAGCGCTACAAGGCGCAGGACACATGGAAAACAAACCCCACCGTTTCCGAGGACGGCTTCCGTCTGCTGCAGGAGATCATGATCGAAGGCGGCGAACTGGCTGAACAAATTCCCTACGCAAAGCTGGTGGATACCTCCTTCGCGGATGCAGTGATGAAGAAATAAAGGCGATGCAAAGGATGCGCACGACCTGACGGCTCTCCCCTTCCGCATATGACGAATGAACGCCGGGCGAACATTGCACGCCGAAGATTGACGGCAACGCCACAGGCGGCTTTGCGGAGCAAAGTGCTGATATTACACGCCGAAGATTGAAGGCAACGCCGCAGCAGAACAAACATTCTTGCATCATCTAAAATAAAGAATATCCGTTTTGTTATCCGAAGTGTTTTAGCAAACGACTTTCAATTGCAGCAAAAAAGTGGGGAGCTAAAGGTGCGCCCGAATAAGAAAACATAAATTCTGAAATGCTGAAAGGTGCGGCTACTATGTTAATCTCCCTTGACAGCCTAAGTCAAAGGATGCCTGCGGGAGATTGCCTTGTATCCGCAGCCTTTCCGCTATTTCAGCTCTTGTATGTTTTCTCATCGGGACACACCTAATCCCCACTTTTCTCTTATTTTTCGTCCATTTCCCCTCAATACCGCAGCGTCACGGTCTTCGTCTCGCTATTCCAATCCATCTGAGAAGTCTCAAGCCCCATCATGCTCATCCAATCCCGCAGGGAGATGAACACTCTGCCATCCTGAATTTCCGCAGGCGTAGCGAGGGGCGTTTTCTGCGCCGCCTTCTGATAGAAGCCCTCCCCGACCTTCACGGTCAGCATCTGGTTTTCGATAAAGGCATACACCGTTTTCGTCGCCGCGTTCCATTTCAACTCCAAATCGGAATTTGTCACCTCAAGCAGCGCACGCAGGGGCAGCATAGTATAGCCGTCGCGCAGATAGGGCGCAGCATCGGCGGTATAGACCGTCACGCCGTCCTTTTGTATCTCTCGGCTGCCAACGCTGATCCGATACCCAGCTGTCGGCATAGTCTCTGCCTCCACTGCATCCTCCGCAGGCTGTGCCACTTCTGCGGATGCTTTATCCTTGGCGGTCAATGTAATGGTGCGGGATGCCGTGTCATGTGTTTTTGCGTAATCCGTCCACTGTGCGGTCGGCACGACCTCCTTATCTCGCAGAACTGCGACATTTCTATCCTTGCAGCGATCGGGATAGTGGATCATCGCATCATCCTGCACGCTGACTGCAGCCCCCTGCCCCTTCGCATCGTTTACATAAATAACATACCCCGCAGGTTCAACATTGGTCTCAACCTTCTCATCAAAAACGATCGGTCCTTTTTCTGAATAAAACGCCGCCGCGCCATAGCTTTCCGTCTCAATCTCCAAATAGCCATCACCGGAAACAAACAGATCCCCCTCGCAGGAGACAGCCGAGCAATGGAAGGACTGGGTATAAATTTTATTATCCTCCCCCTCCACATCCAGTACGCTATCCTCCGGCAGGATGATCGCCGCCTTCTCATCCAGCTTGCCGACAGGAACCTGCACGCGCAGATGCTTGAGCGTCAGCACATGGGAGCCTGCGTCCCATTCCCAGCTGCCATCCTCCGCAACGCGATCCTCGCCGACATTCCGAAAATCCAATGCCTCCGTCAGGGTTTGTAGGGAATCCTCCGCAAAAGCCGCCGGCGCATAGGCAGTGCATAAAATCGCTGCGGTCAGTATGCCGCAGAGTGCTTTCTTATTCATTCAAATTCCTCCTTCGCTATGCTCATTGATGCGATTATAGCATATCGCACAAAAAAATCCAAGCGTCTGAAATTTGCCGTCCCCGCATCTCCAAAAAGAATCCCAAAGAATTGTCGGGGTTTTTCTGGTGTATCCCAGCCGAATGTAGTATAATACGGAGTAAAACAATCAGAATCATCAGACGAAACGGAGGACACACATGAAATATATCAACGAGCTGAAGGAAGGAGAAAATGTCATCGAGCATTATCTCTGCAAATCCAGAACGAGCATGAAATCCCGCAATGGCAAGAACTATCTCTCCCTGAAATTACAGGACAAAACAGGCATTGTGGACGCGAAGGTTTGGGATCTGAACCGGGAGATCCAGAGCTTTGCGGAAAATGATTTCATCAAAATAGACGCATTTGTTACGACATTTAATAATGAATTGCAACTAAACGTCAAGCGGATTCGCCGTAGCCGCGAGGGGGAGTACGATCCCGCGGATTATATCCCCAGCACGGATAAGAATATCGACGCCATGTACGATGAGCTGCTGGGCTATATCCAGACCATCGAAACGCCCTGCATCAAGAAGCTGCTGGAGGAAATTTTCCTGCATCACCCCATCATCAGCAAAAATTTCAAATATCATTCCGCCGCAAAAAATATGCATCACAGCTTCCGCGGCGGTCTGGTGCAGCATACCCTCTCCGTTACGCAGATTTGCGATTTTATGGCGCCCAGATACGAATTTGTGAACCGCGATATTCTGGTTGCCTGCGCGATGCTGCATGATGTGGCAAAGATCATGGAGCTTTCGGACTTCCCCGAAAATGACTACACGGACGAAGGGCAGCTTCTGGGGCATATTTTCATGGGCGCGGAGCTGGTGCGCGATACTGCCGCAAAAATCGAGGGCTTCCCCAAGGAGCTGGAAACGCTGATGGTGCATTGCATTCTGGCGCATCACGGGGAGTTGGAATTCGGCTCGCCCAAGGTTCCGGAAACACTGGAGGCATTTCTGCTGCATTGCGCGGATAATCTGGATGCAAAGGCGGAAATGTATGTGGAGATGCTCTCGGCAAACAACACCCAGAGCAGCTGGGCCGGCTATCACAAGATGCTCCAGCGCAACATCCGCCGTTCGGATTATAAATAAGGGGCGGCGGCATGGAACGGAAAACGATCTCTGCGCACGAGCTGAACAAATACGCCTACTGCCCCTATCAGTGGTACTATGAGCGGCTCTACGGGCGCAAGGAGCTGCGTAGGCGCTATCAGGAGCGCAACGAACGCTTACATCTGGAAGATCATTTGCAAAGTCGCTTTGCGGAAGGAGAGGAATATCACCGCAGGAGCTATCGGCTGCTGAAATGGCGGCGCAGGGCATGGAAGCTGCTGCTTTTGCTCTTCGCGGCAGCCGCGATCGCGGGATATTTGTTCATCAGATATGGAACAGCTATTTGATTTTTTGAAAAACGGTTTGACTGCCGCAGATTGGCTGGTTATCTGGGTCGGTCTGCTGCTGCTTGCGCTGCTTTTGTGCAAAGCGGCGGGACATCGCCAATTCCGCAAGCTGCCCGCGCGGGATACCGTGGCGGGCTATGCCCTGCTTTATGCGGATCAGAAGCAGGAGGGCAAGGGCACGGAGGATTTCGGCAAGCTGCTCTATTCCGAGCGCTACGATTTGCAGGGCAAACCGGATTATGTCTTCCGCAGCCGATTTTTGGGGCGACTTGTGCCTGTGGAGCTGAAAAGCGGCAGCATCGGCGAGGACGAACTGCCCCATTACGGGGATTATTTGCAGCTTGCGGCTTATTTCCTGATTTTGGAGGATGTATACAAAAAACGTCCTGCCTTCGGTCGACTGGTCTATCAGGATTACATGTTCGAGATACGCAATACGAGGAAGGTACGAAAGGACGTTTTCCGCACCATGAAGGAGATGCAGGAAATGCTGCGCTGCGGCGTGGGCAAGCCGAATTGCAGCTTCGCGCACTGCCGCCCCTGCATCTGCAATGGCACGGTTTGTGAATTTTCAGAGGCAAAACAAGAAGGAGAAGACGGATGATTCCTGTTGAGAAAAATAAAAGCTATGAAATGCAGATCGACGCTCTGGGGAGCAACGGCGAGGGCATCGGACGCATAGAGGGATACACCATGTTCGTGGAGGGCGTGCTTCCCGGCGAACGTGTGCGTGTGCTTGCGGTCAAGGTGAAGAAAAATTTTGGCTATGGGAAGCTGCTGGAAATTTTGCAGCCCTCCCCCGATCGTCTGGAACCGGCTTGTCCCGTCGCAAAGCAGTGCGGCGGCTGTCAGTTGCAGCATCTCTCCTATGAGGGACAGCTTGCGTATAAAACGCAGGAGGTGCAGGACGATCTGGAGCGCATCGGCGGCATTCATGGCGTCCGCGTGAAGCCCGCCCTAGGCATGGAAAACCCTTGGAGATACCGCAATAAGGCGCAGTTTCCCGTCGGCATGGGCAAGGACGGCTGTGCCATCGGCTTTTACGCCAAGCGCAGCCATCGCATCGTGGATACGCAGCAATGTCTGCTGCAGGATGCCTGCAATGATGAGATTATGCAGATCGTGCGGGATTTTCTGGAGGAATTTCATATCCCGCCCTATGACGAGGAGCGGCATACGGGTCTGGTGCGCCATGTCCTGACGCGCATCGGCAGGCATAGCGGCGAGATCATGGTCTGCATCGTCCTCAATGGGAAAAAATTGCCCGCAAGCGAGGTGCTCGTGGAGCGGCTGCAAAAGGTCGATGGTGTTTGCTCCATCGTACTGAATGTCAATCGAGAGAGGACGAATGTCATTCTGGGGAGGAAGACCATCCTCCTTTGGGGCCAGGAGCGCATCACGGACTCCATCGATGGCATACAATTTGAGATTTCCCCCCTGTCGTTTTATCAGGTCAACCCGACGCAGACAGAGGTGCTGTATCGCAAGGCAGTAGAGCTTGCCGACCTGACAGGCGAGGAAACAGTGCTGGATCTGTATTGCGGCATCGGCACGATTTCCCTCTTTTTTGCGCGGAAGGCGAAGCGGGTCTTCGGCGTGGAGATCGTCCCGGAGGCCATCGAGGATGCACGAAAAAATGCCGCGCGAAACGGCATGACAAATGTGGAATTTGCAGTCGGTGCGGCGGAAGAAGTCATCCCCAAGCTGTATGAAAAACAGGGGATCGTTGCGGATGTCGTTGTGGTCGATCCGCCCAGAAAGGGCTGCGAGGAACGGCTGCTGGAGACAATCCTGAAGATCGCGCCGCAGAAGATCGTCTATGTCTCCTGCAATCCCGCTACCCTCGCGCGGGATCTGAAAACGCTGACAGCGGGTGGCTATGCGCTGCGGGAGGTGCAGCCGGTGGATCAGTTCTGCCATACTGTGCATGTGGAGACGGTATGTCTCTTAGTGCGGAGAAATGGTCTACATGTCGACATTGACGTAGATGTGGAGGAAATGCTACAAGAGAAACGCGGTCAGGCGACCTATGCGCAGATCAAGGATTACGTTCTGGAACAGAACGGCTTGAAGGTCTCCTCACTGTATATATCGCAGGTAAAACGTAAATGCGGACTTGATGTCAGCGACAGCTACAACAAACCGAAGTCTGAGGATACGGCTGTACCGCAATGCCCGCCGGAGAAGGAAGAAGCCATCATGAATGCCTTGCGGCACTTCGGAGTGATATAAAGGCTGATCGATTAACACAGACGAACAGTGCCCATCGATTTTCAAAATCGGTGGGCACTACTTTATGCATTTATGATTGCTTCACTGCGCTGCGTTATTCT
>CAVGZD010000011.1:0-42472 GCA_963633805.1 Lachnospiraceae bacterium
GGGTTCCAAGGGAGGAACTCCCTTGGTGGGAGTTTGAGGGCAAAGCCCTCAAGGTCTTGCCCCAATACTTGATTTTTGTCCCTTCGCAGGGGCGTATGCCTCTGCGCAAACGGGTTCCAAGGGATGAAATCCCTTGGCAGGGGTGTTGGGGACAGCGTCCCCAAGGTCTTAGCCCACTCTGCATGCCGGGCTGATGCATCAATGCCCCTTCAGCAGATGGGAAATGGATTTATACAAAAAGAAGGTGACCGCGCAGTTGATCCCCGCCTTCAGTGCGTTGAAGGGGATGATCGCCGGAACAAGCATGGAAATGACAACCTCGACCGGCGCACCCATAAATAGCGGCGTAAAAATCAAGTTCATCAATACCATCATGATCGTCTGCGCAAGCGCACCGCAAATCAGCGCCAGCACAGCCCGTTTCCTGCTCTTCTCCAGCCTATATAGATTACCCGCAACCAAAACACAGACCCCTGTTGCAAAAATATGCATCACAATGCCGATCACGCCGCTTTGCGCGCTGACCGTCAGCCCCTGCACGAGCGATACAACCACCGTCAGCAAAAAGCCCGCCGTCGGCCCGAAGGCGAAGGCGCAAATCAGAATCGGGATGTCCGCCGGGTCATATTCCAAAAACGCCGCCGCGGGAATCAGCGGAAAATGCACCGCCGCCACCAGCACGAGCGAAATCGCCCCCAGCATTGCCATCGATACCAGTTGTCTTGTCGAAATCCTCTTGTTTGCCGTTTTTTCCATTTTTTCCAGTCCTTTCTTCTCTCATCCAGACTATACTGTCGGTTTTGGAATCGCACCAAATCATGCGCAAACGCGCTCGCGGACTATACCGCCGGTCGGGAATTTCGCCCTGCCCCGAAGTAACCATGTGACAAGCGGCTATGCAACAAATCGCATCGCCCGTCGGAAAATTTCACCAAATCTCGCTGCGCACATCCAACAAAAATCTGTGTCATCTGACGAAAACACATTTTGCCAATCTGCACAACGAAGGTCAAAGCTTCCTCCGATGCCGCCCACGCGGAAAATCAGACCGAAACAAGCAAAAATCACAGATGCAGAACAGCCCCGCCCCGCAGCCAAAGCCGCCGGGAAAAGCCCTGTGCCCCTCGCCGTTCAAGCCGCATTTTCCTGCCGGAGATGCATCGCTTGCCACGCATTTATTATAGCATCCCTACTGCATCTGTCAACACATTCCCATGAATTTTGTCGGGAAACCGCCTTGTCATTTTTCCTCGGGCGGCCGCCCCGCCCGATGCACCCAGCGCACGAAGCGCGGCACCTGAAGGCTCAGAGCGACCACCAGCAGCAAAAACAGCAGCAGCCCCATCCGCTCCACCGGGCGATCAAAGGCGCGGACATCCCGCACAATGGAAGGAAAAACGGAAAGCAGCGGCAAAATCAAAATACTCCATTTCCTTCTCCGCCCCTTAGGACGCTCTTCCGGTGGCGCATCCTCCTGCGGCGCGGTTTCCTCATGTTCCCGCGGCTCATCCATCCAATAATCCTTCTGCCCCTTGGAAAACGCTCTGCCCAGCAGAAGGCCCGCGCCCACGCCCAGCGGCAGGAAAATCAAGACCTCCCATGTGACATAGCGATTCATGCCGAAGGTCTGCTCCCACCAGATGCCCCAGTCCTGCGGCGGAAATTGCAATAAAATTCTCATAAAGTCCCCCTCCTCTCGGCGCGTCCAAATCAGCAAAAGTCCCTGCGGAACAAGGATGCATCCCATAAGAAAAATGCCTGTTTCCTCATTTGGATCGCCTCTCGCAGCCTCTATCTCCTCCTATAGCTTCAGCATAACAAAAATACCCTCTGTTTGACAACAAAAGGGTATCATTTGTAAGAAACTTTTCACATTCCGGGCGATGCACGGGCAATGCCTGCATTTTCCGCTCTGCGACACAAACATCGCGCCCTCTGCACAGAGCCGGCTCAATCGATATTTCGCATCGTCAGGGAGATGCGCTTTTTCGCCACATCCACCGACAGCACCTTCACCTGCACCACATCCCCCAGCTTGACCGCTTCCAGCGGATGCTTGATAAATTGATCACAAATTTGGGAGATATGCACCAGCCCATCCTGATGCACGCCGATATCCACGAACACACCGAAATCGATCACATTGCGCACCGTGCCCGTCAGCACCATGCCCTCCTTCAAATCCTCCATGGAAAGCACATCGCTGCGCAAAACGGGAGCAGGGGCTTCATCGCGGGGATCGCGTCCGGGCTTTTCCAATTCGCGGATGATGTCCTCCAGCGTAGGCAGCCCGATGCCCAGCTCCTCCGCCGTCTTTGCGGGATTTTTCAGCTTTTTTGCCAAATTTTTCACACGACGCGCCGCCACATCCTCCGGCGTATAGCCGCAGACCGCCAGCAGACCCTCCGCCGCGCGGTAGCTTTCGGGATGCACGCCCGTTCTGTCCAGCACGGTATCGCTCTCGGGCAGGCGCAAAAAGCCCGCGCACTGCTCATAAGCCTTCGGTCCCAGCTTCGGCACCTTCAAAAGCTCCTTCCGCGCGGAAAATTTGCCGTGTTCCTCCCGATAGGCGCGGATATTTTTCGCCACGGTGGCATTGATGCCCGCCACATAGGACAAAAGCGCGGGGCTTGCGGTATTCAAGTCCACGCCGACGCTGTTCACGCAATCCTCCACCACACCGCCGAGGGCTTCGCTCAGGCGTTTCTGGTTCATATCATGCTGATACTGCCCCACGCCGATGGATTTCGGGTCAATCTTGACCAGCTCCGCGAGGGGGTCCTGTATCCTGCGCCCGATGGAAACCGCGCTGCGCAGGGAAACGTCATATTCCGGAAATTCCTCCGCGCCCAGCTTGGATGCGGAATAGACCGACGCACCCGCTTCGTTCGCAATGATATACTGCACCTTGCGCTTGGTTTTTTTCAGCAGCTGCGCGACAAATGCTTCGGATTCCCGCGACGCCGTGCCGTTGCCGATGGAGATGAGGTCAACGCCGTACTTCTCGATGAGGGCGAGCAGCTTTTTCTCGGCTTCGGCGGTTTTGTTCTGGGGCGGGGTCGGATAGACCACGGCAGTCTCCAGCGGCTTGCCCGTTGCATCGATCACGGCGATCTTGCAGCCTGTGCGATAGGCGGGGTCGAGCGCAAGCACGACCTTCCCGCTGATGGGCGGCTGCAATAAAAGCTGCTTGAGGTTCTCGCGGAATACGCCGATCGCCGCTTCCTCCGCCTTTTCCGTCAGGGCGTTGCGGATCTCGCGCTCCAAGGAGGGCGCAAGCAGGCGGTGATAGCTGTCCGCGATGATCTCGCGCAGAATATCGGCGGTATCGCTGTTTTTGCGGATGATTCTGCGTTCCATGCGCTGCAAAAGCCTGTCCTCCGCGCCCGCGATCCTGACGAAAAGAAAGCCCTCCTTCTCCCCGCGATTGATCGCCAGAATGCGGTGGCTCGCGATCTTCTGCAATGGCTCCGCAAAATCGTAGTACATCTCATACACAGACGGCTCGTCCTTCGCCTTGGCGGAGGTGAGCGCGCCGGTTTTCATGGTTTCCTCACGCAGCAGGGCGCGCAGCTCGGCGTCGTCGGAAATCTGCTCCGCGAGAATATCCATCGCGCCCTGAACTGCGTCCTCGGCAGTCTCCACGCCTTTTTCCGCATCGATAAAGGCGGCGGCGCAGTCCATCAGGGGCTTCGGCAGCCTTTGCGACCAGATCAGGTCGGCAAGACCCTGCAAGCCCTTTTCCTTTGCGATGGACGCGCGGGTGCGGCGTTTGGGGCGATAGGGGCGGTAGAGGTCGTCCAGCTCGGTCTGCGTCTGGGCAGCGTCCAGCTTCGCCGCAAGCTCCTTGCTCAGCTTGCCCTGCTCGGCGATGCTATTTTTGACCTGTTCGCGTTTTTCCTCCAGATTGCGCAGGGCGCTGAGGCGTTCCGCCAGTCCACGGATGATCTGATCGTCCAGCGAGCCGGTCATTTCCTTGCGATAGCGCGCGATAAAGGGGACGGTATTGCCCTCGTCCAGCAGACGAACGGTATTTTCCGCCTGCGATGCGCGAATCCCGAATTCTTCCTGCAATTTCTTCAATATATCCATGATTTTCTCCTTTTTGAAAAAGACCTAAAACCGTGGGACTCTGTCCCACACCCTGCCAAGGGTGTCACCCCCTTGGAACCCGGTATGGCAAACGCATATCCATGCGTTTGCAAAGCAAAGGTCGAGGGAAAAAGACCTTTGGGCTTCGCCCCAACCCCCTAAGACCGTGGGACTCTGTCCCACACCCTGCCAAGGGACTTCCTCCCTTGGAACCCGGTATGGCAAACGCATATCCATGCGTTTGCAAAGCAAAGGGCGAGGAAATACCCCATATATAGGGTCTGTATCCCTCTTTTGTCCGCAGGAGCGCATGCTCCTGCGCAATCGGGGTTCAAAGGGGATGAAATCCCCTTTGCGGGGGTATTGGGGGCAGCGCCCCCAAGGTCTTAGGTCTTACGCCCTTACCGATACCCTTCCCATATCTCCGCCAGCCGCACCCTGCATTCCTCCGCGGGGAGCAGTAGGCGATAGCTGTGCCGCTCGCCATCGCGCAGCTCCGCCATGCCGCGCCGAATCAGATAATCCAAGTGCGCCATCGTCTCCCCGACGGCAAACCATCTCTGCGAAAGCGGGAATTCCTCCCAGCTCTTGCCCCGCATCGACCATCTCAGCCGCGCCGCGATCTCCGTCGCATGTGCGTTCGGATGCCCTGCCAGCGCGTCGACCGTCTCTGTCAGCCGCTGCAAATGATGCTCTATGATCTGCCCGATCCGCTCGTAAACATCCATCTCATTCCTGCGGTGCGCAGGTAGCGCCACAGCCATCTCATAGCAACGAATCTTCACCAGACTGTCCAGATAATCCCCCAGCGAATCCTCCACGCCAAACCAATGCGTGATATTCGGCGTGATGTCAAAAAGGATGTGATCCGCCGTAAACATCAGCTTTTTCTCCGCGCAGTACAGACACATCTGCCCCGGCGTATGCCCTGGCACGGACACGCATTGCAGCCGCCATCTGCCGACGGCAATCTCGTCCCCATCCGCAATATGCACCGCCGGGAAGCTCTTTGTCGGCGCAAGCCCCCGCGCAGGGTTGGAGATGCGCAGCTGCGTGAGCTGCTCCTGCGTGAAGCCCTCCTTATAATAGAGAACGTCCCACTCGTCCCAGCCTTCGCTCCCCTGCTGATGCATCAGAATCCCGTGATCCCGTGCGCTCATGTAGATCTTCCCCGGCTTGTCCTGCATCAGAAAAGGCGCAAGCCCCGTGTGATCGGAATGCAGATGCGTCAGGAACAGGTTCGTCCGCTCCCAATCCGCTGACAGCTCCCGCAAGCCCTCCTGCAAGGCATGCAGGCACTCCGGGCGATTGAAGCCCGTGTCGATCACCAGCGTGTCGCCATCATCTTGCAGGATGTAACAGTTTAGATTCCGCAGCGGATTGTCCGGCAACGGAACATCTATTTGATAGATGCGCGGCGCATCGTAAATTTGTTTGAGCATGGCAATTCTCCTTTCAAGCCGTTCTCTTTTGTATATTCCTCCATTATACTAAAGCCCTGCCCCCTGCACAAGCCCCCCTCTTGCGCAAATTATTTTCGCTAAAATGCAATTTATATTTGACATATCGCGCGATATGTTGTGTATTGAGAACAGAAAAGGGATCGATGAGACGAAAAGGAAGTGAAATATGAAAAATCTGAAGCTGAAGGCGGCTAGAGCCGCCAAGGATCTCTCGCAGGAGCAGCTGGCGCAGGCGGTCGGCGCAACAAGGCAGACCATCGGCATGATCGAAGCCGGGAAGTATAACCCGACGTTGAATTTATGCATCGCCATCTGCCGCGCATTAGGCGTGACACTGAACGATCTATTCTGGGAGGAAGCGGAGCAGGATGGGTGAAGCATCGCAGGACATGGGTAAAACAACGGAAAGGCTTTTTGTGGAACGTCACAAAAAATCGATTGAAATCAGCGATTTTCATTGTATTTTTTGCCACATTGCACAAAAAGCCCGCCGCCAATCCGCGTAGCAATGAGAATTTGTGGGTTGATGAAGGAAAGAAGGAGGAATTTATATGATAAATTACATGGACGAACGGGTATTGCTGGTCAGAAGGCAGATCGGCTCAGAAATGATGCAGCTGGTATTCTATTTTGTGGTCATTTCTTTCTGCGTCAAGGTGCTGTATTTCGGCATGGAGCTGCGGGAATGCGTGACGGAGTATGTCATCATGATCGGTGTGCCGATTTATCAGACAATTCGCAGCCGCCAGCTGGGGGTCGTGCTGGGAAACTACAAGAAGGCATCAAAGATTTCTACGATTATATCCGTTGCGGTCGGGCTTGGGGTGCTGCTGCTTTGTCTGAGCCGCAGTTCCGGCGCGATCACGACGACGGAGGGGATCGTTTCGCTCGTTAGCTTTGCGGCGGCGTTCTCGCTGGTGCGCTATGCTTTTGCGCGCATCGAGGCTGCCCGCGCACGGAAGCTGGAGAAGGAATACGACGAGGAATAGAAAGACCTTGGGGGCTTTGCCTCCAACTCCCCCGAAGACCGCGGAACTCTGTCCCGCACCCTGAAGACCTTGGGGGCTTTGCCCCCAATACCCCCACAAGGGGCATCATGCCCCTTGACCCTGATTGCGCAGGAGCGATTCTCGCTCCTGCGGGGGGGCAAAAACAAAATATTTTGGCAAAAGATATCGCTTGTGAAAAGGAGAAATTGCGTCTTCCAATGCACAAGCGGTTTTTCTGTTTTGCGTCAAATTTGCATCCGCAAACGCATGCAGATGCGTTTGTCATAACGGGGTCAAGGGGGCTCGCCCCCTTGCAGGGGTGTTGGGGACAGCGTCCCCAAGGTCTACGGTCTTTCTCTTAAAAAAACTCTTGCAAAATGCCTTTTTTTGTGGTATTCTAGCCTAGTGTTGCGCAATGCGCAGCCGCAGAAGAATAATCCTTGTTCTTCCCGAAGAGGAAGAGCCATATGTCCAAAAGGAGGTGTATCCCAAATGAATAAGTACGAATTGGCACTGGTTCTCAGCCCCGCACTGGATGAGGAAGGCAGAGCAGCAGAGGTAGCGAAGGTTCAGGCTACACTGGATCGATTCGGCGCGAAGATCGAGAAGGTTGACGATTGGGGCAAAAGAAAGCTGGCTTACGAAATCAAGAAAGTAAACGAAGGCTTCTATAGCTTCACAACCTTTGAAGCACCCGCCGCTGCGCTTGCAGAGATCGAGTCTCGTATGCGTATCATGGAAAACGTTCTGCGTTACCTGATCGTCCGCAAGGAAGCATAATAGGAGGCCGGCTCTATGAACAAAGTGATTTTGATGGGACGATTGACGAGAGACCCCGAGGTGCGGTATTCTCAGGGCGCAGAGCCTGTCGCCGTAGCCAGATATACGCTGGCGGTCAATCGCCGTTTCAAACGCCAGGGTGAGCAGGATGCCGATTTCATCGGATGCGTTGCATTCGGCAAAGTCGGCGAGTTTGCAGAGAAATATTTCAGAAAAGGTCAGATGGTCAGCATCGTCGGCAGACTTCAGGTCAGAAGCTGGGACGATAACGAGGGCAAGAAACGCTGGACGACCGAGGTTGTGGTCGAGGAGCAATACTTTGCGGAGAGCAAGGCATCCTTCGAAAGCCACAGAGACGCAGCACCCGCTGCCGCGCCCGCGCCCAAGCAGTCCGCCCCCGCCGATGGCTTCTATCCCATTGATGAAAGCATTGAGGATGACGACCTGCCCTTCTAATCATTCTAATAAGGAGGACTTGGAACCATGATTAAAAAACGTGGCAGAAGAAAAAAACGCGTTTGCCAGTGCTGTGCAGATAAAGTAACCACGATCGATTACAAGGATGTAAGCAAGCTGAGAAGATACGTTTCCGAAAGAGGCAAAATCCTTCCCAGAAGAATTACAGGCAACTGCGCAAAGCACCAGAGAGCGCTGACAACTGCAATCAAGAGATCCAGACATGTATCTCTGATGCCCTATACACAGGACTAAAAATCAGGACTGCTGTGGAATTTCCGCAGCGGTCTTTTTTTGTGATTTGTGGAGGATAATACTGCAGCAAGCGACGACGAGAGGGAGCGCGGGGTGTTTCGCAGAGGGGGACAAAACCCGCTCCCCATCGAAACAGCCGAAAAACAGGGCATTCCCTGCGATGCCGACCGCCTTTCCCTCTCATCGCCCTGACAACAGGGGGTACGCAGTATCTCACAGAGGGGGGACAAAACCCGCTTCCAATCAAAACAGCCAAAAGACGGGGCTTTCCCTACGAAACCGACTGCCTTCCCCTCTCATCGTCCTGACAACAGGGGGGCGCGTAGTGTACCGCAGAGGGGGACAAAACCCGCTCCCTGATTTTTATGAAAAATTTTGATAAAGTATTGACAAAGTTTTCTCTACAGTTTATAGTGTATCTACACAGTGTATATGCACTATAAGCCGCAGAAGGCTTCCAATTATTCGACGGGATACATCGCAAAACGCAACATTGTGGGTGCTATTTTCGTTTGAATCTCAGACGCGCTTATTGTTCAAAAGGAGGAATCACGATGGCTTTACGAAAAGAAATCACGGTAGAATATCTCAACGAGGGCGGGAAAAACGTCCTGCCGGGCGAGCTGGGGATGGAGGTTCTCACGCTGGAGGAAGGCAGGCTCACCAGCCGCATGGCATTGCAGCAAAAGCACATGGCAATCAACGGCTTTCTGCATGCCGCCAGCATCATCACCATCGCGGATACAAGCTGCGGCAACGCCTGCCTTGCGCATATCCCGGAGGGCGCGAAGGGCTTTACGACTATCGAGCTGAAAAGCAACCATCTGGGGACGGTACGCGCGGGCGCAATCCGCTGCACCGCCACCGCACAGCATATGGGGCGGACAACGCAGGTCTGGGATGCCGTCGTCACGGATGAAGCGAGCGGAAAAACGCTTGCCCTCTTCCGCTGCACACAGATGATATTGTGGTAAGCCCCGGCGAGGGGGAGTGCGCAGTATCTCGCAGAAAAAAAGCGCGCCCCTCCCGCTGCTCAGTCCTCCTGTCGCAGGGTCGCCCCGGACCAGAGCAAAAGCAAGACTGCGCCGCAAGCCGCCGCCGCATAGGGCAAGTCTCTGCCAATGGCAAGCTCAGCCGCGGAAAGCAGCATGGGCGTAAAAAATTGCGCCAGATACATCGCGATGGACAAAAACGGCATGACCGTCGTGGCGGCGGCACGCCCTGCCCTGCGCGAAGCCGAGGAGATCAGGAAGGGAATGCCGATCCCATTTGCGAAGCCGACCAGCCATGCCCCCGCAACCACGATCACCGGCATTTTCCCGAAAAGCAGCAGCAAATACCCCGCCAAAAAGCAAAGCGGCGCGGCTAGGGCGGTATTTTTGCCAAGCCTTTTCTTCACCGACACGAAGGACAGCCCGCCCAGAAAGGCAATGAAATCCATGGATGCCATCACAACGCCGCTATACGCGCGGGGCAGGATGCCCGCCCTCGCCGTCTCAATCGCAAAGACGGAGGGGAACACGAAAAAGGTAAACATCAGCACGAACATCGCCGCAATATAGCGGAAATAGCTGCGGAACACCCCGCTTTGCTTCTCCCGCTGCGCACTGCCGATGCGTTCATTCGGCAAAAACAGCAGACAAAGCACGATGCTGACCAGCCCCATCAAATAGACCAGAAAGCTCACGCGCCAGCTCACCGTCGCCAATGCGGCGGAAATCAGCGTTGCCGCCACGCCGCCAAACTGATTCATCGCGGAGGAATAGCCCATCAGGCGATCCTGCTGCTCCGGAGGATAATAAAAAGCCAGCAGCCCGGTCGAAAGCGGCATAATCACGCCGACCGCAACGCCCACCAACGCGCGGAAAAACAGCACAACAAAAATATTGCTGAACAGCCCCGCGATGCAGCCCGCGACCGTATAAAGCGTCAAGGCTGCCAGCAGCAGCTCCTTTGTGCGAAAATGGCGGCAAAGCCGGGGAAACAGCAGATTCGTCAGCGCGATAAACAGCGCCGGGATGCTGATGACCATTTGCACAAAAATCGACGGAACATCGCTGAAATACGCCTGAATCACATCCAGCGCAGGCGCGACCGCCGCTCCCGCCATCACCGTCAGCGAGGATAGGGATAGGATGGATGCCGTCAGGGCGCGCCCCCTTTTTCTTTCTTCCATGATAAATACACTCTCCTTTTTTGATCATGCCTGCCGCGAAATCACGCGAATTTTATTGCAGAAGCAAGGGGCAATAAAAGACAGGTCAAACGACGGCAGGAATTACCCGGAGCATTTCCGAAAGGTGCTTTTATTGTATGAATGACTTTTCCGAAAGGCTCTGAAGCACTATAAAACAAAAAAAGTGCAAGCCCTGTCCGGACTTACACTTTTCGTTGCTCGACACTACAATTTTATCACATAGAATTTCAAAAAAGCAAGCATTTTTTCTCTTATTTCCCTCTCGCCACGCGGCTGATCTGAATCAGTGCAGTCGGCAGGAATGCCAGACCGACGATTTTCAGAACATCGTTTGCCGTCAGCGCATTACTGATATCAAAGAGGCTATGCAGCCCCGTGATCAGCAGCACCGCCATCAGCAGCACCGTACCGACTGCGAACGCGCCCCAGCTATAGGGATTGGACGGCAGGCGGAAAATCGAGCGCGTACCGCGGCAGTTGAAGCCGTGGAAGAGCCGCGCAAGGCAGAGCGTCGCAAACGCCATTGTGCACGCCAGCGCATCGCTCACGCCATAGCCGATATAGAAGGCAACAGTTGTCACAATCGCAATTAAGATGCCCTCCACGGACACATTCCGCAGAAAATCACGCGTCAGGATGCCCTCCTTGGGGTCGCGCGGCTTCTGATTGAGCAAATCGCCCGTGGGCTGCTCCATATTGACTGCCAGCGCGGGCAGGCTATCCGTCAGCAGGTTGATGAACAGCAGCTGTACCGCCGTAAAGGGCAGGGGCAGACCCATGAGGGAAGTATAGACAACCACCAGAATCGCCGCCAGATTGCCGCTGAGCAGGAAGCGGATGGAATTTTTGATATTCGTGTAGACATTTCTGCCGTTTGCGACCGCCTTGACGATAGTGGCGAAATTATCGTCCGTCAGGATCATAGCCGCCGCGTCCTTGGATACCTCCGTGCCCGTGATGCCCATAGCGATGCCGATATCCGCCTGCTTGAGCGCAGGCGCGTCGTTCACGCCATCGCCCGTCATAGCGGCGATATGCCCATTTTCCTGCCATGCGCGGACGATACGGATTTTATGCTCCGGCGATACCCGCGCATAGACGGAAATGCTCTCGACCTCATTCTTGAGCTGTTCATCCGTCATATGCTCCAGCTCGGAGCCTTCCACGGCGCGGTCGCCCTCGCGCAGAATGCCGATCTGCTTGGCGATGGCAGAAGCCGTGACCTTATGGTCACCCGTGATCATAACGGGGCGAATGCCCGCCCGGCGGCAATCCGCAACAGCGGCGGCGGATTCCTCGCGCGGAGGATCCATCATCGCGATCAGACCAACAAAGGTCAGGTCATGCTCATCCTCCAGACCCAGCCGCCGATTTTCTTCCAATTCCTTTTCCGCAAAGGCAAGCACGCGCAAGCCCTTCCCAGAAAAGGCGGCATTCTGCTTTTGAATCTCCTGCCGCAGTGCATCTGTCAGCGGGAGCGTGCCACTCGGCATTTTGATGCGGGAACAGCGCTGCAGCAGCACATCCGGTGCGCCCTTTGTCAGCATGCGATAGCCGCCGTCCATCTCATGCAGGGTGGACATCAGCTTTCGGTCGGAATCGAAAGGAATTTCCTTCAGGCGGGGATACTGCTCGCGAAGCGCATCCTCATCGCCGCCCGCCTTGCGGCAGAAGGTCAGAAGGGCGGTTTCGGTCGGGTCGCCCACCTGCTTGCCCTCATGGATCGAACCATCGTTGCAAAGGACGCTCTGCGTAACCAGCTCCCGCAGGGGCGCCTCGTCCAGCTTGGCGTCCGCCGCATCCCAGATTTTTTCCGGCGTGTAGGCCTTCTGTACGGTCATGCGATTTTGCGTCAGCGTACCCGTTTTATCAGAGCAGATCACGGAAACCGAGCCCAGCGATTCCACCGCGCGCAGCTTCTTGATGATGGCATTTTCCCTAACCATCTTCTGCGTACCGATGGCAAGACCGATGGTGACGATAGAAGTCAGGGCTTCGGGGATAGCGGCAACCGCCAGCGCAACCGCGAACATCCCCGCGTCGGCAAAGCTCATCCCGCGCCAGATCCCCAGCAGGAAGATGACAGCGCAAATCACCAGAATGATGATGGACAGCTTCTTGGAGAAATCATCCAGACTGCGCTGCAGAGGCGTTGCCTTCTCTTGCGCGGACTCCATCAGATGCGCGATTTTGCCCATTTCCGTATGCATACCCGTTGCCGTTACCAGCACGACTGCGCGCCCGTATGCCACCAGCGAGCCGCTATAGACCATATTGCGGCGGTCGCCCAGCGCAAGCTCATCCTCCGCAATGGCATCATCGATTTTGTTCACGTTTTCCGATTCCCCCGTCAGCGCAGACTCGTTGACCTGTAGGGAATAATTTTCCAGAATGCGCCCATCCGCCGCGGCAACATCCCCCGCTTCCAAAAGCAGAATATCCCCCGGCACCAATTCCACAGAGGAAATCTCCATCTTATTGCCGTCACGGATGACCCGCGCATGCGGCTCGGACATCGCCCGCAGGCTATCCAGCGATTTCTGCGCCTTGAAATGCTGCACCGTACCCAAAATCGCATTCATGATCAGCACCGCGATAATAACGATCGTACCCTCCACGCCGCCTGTCAGCGCGGAAATAATCGCCGCGATAATCAGAATAATCACGACCAGATCGGCAAATTGCTCCGCGAATACCTGCAATGCGCCCTTGCGCTTGCCCTCTTTGAGCTTATTTTCGCCGAATTTTTCCAGCCTTGCCTTTGCCTCGCTGCTGCTCAGCCCGCGCCGCCCGCTCTCCAGCAGGGCAAATAAATCCTCCTTGCTTTTTTTCCAAAGCCGTTCCATACCTCTCTCTCCCTTCTCTCGCCCGATGCAACAGAAAAAGACTTTCATTGCATCGAAAAAACACCTACGTTTTCGTGCAATAAAAGTCTTGCTTCTCAGATACCTGATCGGTTCTATGGACGGCGCCCGGGTCGAAAAAAGACCGAGATGACGAACGCCGGCAACGGTTTCCCGCAAGCTACTCCCTCTTATTTCTGACAGATTATACCATAGAGCATCTGAGAATGCAAGAAAAATTTTCTTATTTTTAGTATGGACAGATCCCGCGCCGTTTTTTCTCCTTCTGTCTTTTTTTTTGCAGGCATCTCTGCTATAATAGGCAAAGAGGAATGTCCACAAAGGAGGAAAACCGATGAGACACGACAAATACCGCTACACCAATACCGAGGAAATCGTTTGGTATCTGAAAAAATACCGCAATGTGGACGAGGACTGGCAGGCAGATTTCTATGATGCCTACGGCAGGCATATGCTGACCTTCGAGAGCGACGAGGAAACGCGGGATGCTCTGCGCGATGAGGATGCGATTTATCGCATGGTTGCCGAATGGCTGGATTTTGCCCTGATGGTCAGCCCGGATGAATAAAAAAGGAGCGCACTATGAAAGATGCATCGATCAAACAATATCACGATGGAGAAATTATCGTCCGACAGGGCGATACCGCGAAGAACCTTTACAAAATCCTCTCCGGAAATGTCACGCTTTATATCGATTATGACACACCGGAGGAATATCTGGTCGGGATTCGCTCCTTCCCGCATTGCTTCGGCGAGATGACGATTCTGGCGGATCAGCCCAGCTATTACGCCGTTGTTTCTCTGGCGATACGACGATCCCGTGCGTACCGGAGGGCAATTTTGAGAGCTTTATCCAGAATAATTACTAAAACGCCATTCTGATCATGAAAACGATCGCCAAAAATCTGACGCTGCTGGATCTGAACCTGAATATGCTGCTCGATGAGATTCGCACCGTCAGCAAATCGGATAAAACGGACACCAAATCCCTGCAGCTGCTTGCCGAGCGCTACACCGCGCCCGAACGCAGCCTTGCCGCCGCAGCAGGGGCGTTGCCGGAGGGGCATGGTCCGCAGGCTGAGGGGCTTTTCCTGCCGGGGCATAAGCATTACCCCAATATCACCCATCCGGAATATGAAACGCATCTGCTGGAAAAACGCTTCACCTGCCCGCATTGCGAGCAGCAGTTTTATGCCAAGGAGATTCCGTATCATCGCCTGCGTCCGCTGCGCAAACCGCAGGGGGGGCAGAGCCTATGATGTGCATATCCTCTATGAGGGCTTTGAACCGGAATGGTACGACATCGTGACCTGCCCGCACTGCCATTTCAGCATGTTTTCTGAAATTTTTTCAGAGGGAAAAATCAAGGATAAAAACGCCTACAAAAAGCAGCTCCATGCCGCCGCCGAAGCCCTGCACAACCATCCTTGCGGCGAGCAGAGGGATTTATATTTCGTCTTTGCGCAGCATTATATCGCGCTTTTGTGTGCCTTCGCCTATGGCGAGGAGGAGGAAAAGATTCTCCGCGCACGCATCTGGCTGGATCTGTGCCGGCTGTACAAGAGCGTGTCGGACGAGGTTGCCGCAATGCAGGCGGAGGATAAAATTCTGGAGCTTTGCCGTCAGGTCGGCACAAGCTATAGCTTCACCTCGGAGGAGGAACAGCAGCTTTGCATGGCGGCTGCCGGGATTTTGTTCTATCGCGGAAAATATCGCGAGGCGCGCAGTTGGGCGAACAAGGTCTATCTGAATAATCTGAGCAGCGAATTTTACTCCAAGCTGGCGCACCGCATGATTAAGGATATCAATGGACAGGTGGGCGGCTGAAGCCTTTCAAGTGCGAATAAAAACAGGCAGGAAATCCCTCAATTACGGCTTTCCTGCCTGTTTTTCTATCTTATTCCGTTTTCTCTGATTCCGCGTCCGTCTGCTCTGCATCCGCAACCGCGATGGAGACAATCTCCACATCCTCTGCATCCAGAGAGCCGCGGTAGGTTACTGTGACGGGGTTGCCGATCAACAGACCGCTCTCGCCTGTCGTCATGGGCACGCCCTCCGTGCCGAAGCTGTATTCGTTGCCGTCTGCATCCTCTAACAGCAGGCTATGCATTGCCGCATCCTTGACCGTTCCCTGCAATTCCTGCACGGCATCGGGCGCATCCGCCTGAACGGGTGCATCCTGCGCGTCATCCGTCTTCCCGCAGGAGGGCAAAAATACGCCCATGCAAGCCACCAGCAGAACAGCCGTAAACATTCTCTTTCCATGCTTCATCTCAAAATCCCTCCTTGAAAGTTATCCCTCCGCGCCCTCTCGTGCCGTCTGTTCGGCAAAGATGGGCTGAATCTCATTTCTATACACCTTGCGCCAATAATACAGCGTAACCGCAAGCGCGGCGATTTCCGCCAGCGGGAAGCAAAGCCACGTTGCGTTCAATCCCCAAATATGGGAGAAGAGAAACGCCAGCGGCAGCAGCACCACAAGCTGACGCATCACGGCGATGATCAGGCTGATCAGCCCATGCCCCAGCGCCTGCATGGTGGAGCTGCGGATGATATTGAAGCCCGCCAGCAGGAAGGGGATGCTGATCATGCGCAGCGCGGGAATGCCGATCTCCAGCATTTGCTCGGAGGCATTGAAAATGCCCAGCAGCTGCGGCGTGAATACCCAAAAGGCGATCGTGCCGAGCAGCATCAGCCCCATCGCGTAGGCGGATGCCAGCTTCATGGTCTGTATCAGGCGCTCGGGCTTGCGCGCGCCGTAGTTATAGCCGATGATGGGCACCATGCCGTTATTCAGACCGAAGACAGGCATAAAAATAAAGCTCTGCAGCTTGAAATATACGCCGAAAACCGCCGCCGCGGTGGATGTAAAGGCAATCAAAATCTTGTTCATGCCGAAGGTCATCACAGAGCCGATGGACGCCATGCAGATCGACGGCACGCCGATGGCATAAATGCTCTTGACCGCGTGTGCATTCAGGAAATAGCGTTTCGGATTGATGACGATATCGTCATTTTTCTTTTTATTGAACCAGCCAGCCAGAGCCGCCGCGCAGACCTGACCGAAAACCGTCGCAATCGCCGCGCCCTTGATCCCCAGCTTCGGCGCACCGAACAGACCGAAAATCAGGATCGGGTCCATGATGATATTGATGATCGCGCCCAGACCTTGGGTGATCATGGTATAAAAGGTTCTGCCCGTTGCTTGCAGGATACGCTCAAAGCCGAACTGCAGGAAAACCGCCGTGGAAAGCAGGCAGCAGATGCTCAGGTAATCCGTGCCGAGCTGGATGATCTCCGCATCGGTCGTTTGCAGGCGGAAAAAAATCCGGCTGCCGAGCACACCGAATATCGCGAATAAAATACCACTGATGATGTAGAGAATCAAGCCGTTATTGGCGATCAGGTTGGCGCGCTCGGGGTTTTTCTCACCCAAGGCGCGGGAGATGAGCGCATTAATGCCGACGCCCGTACCTGTACCGACGGCGATCATCAGGTTTTGCGCCGGGAATGCGAGCGATACGGCGGTCAGCGCGTTTTCGCTCAGCTGCGCCACGAACATACTGTCCACGATATTATACAGCGCCTGCACCAGCATAGATGCCATCATCGGCAGGGACATGGACAGCAAAAGCCGATTGACGGGCATGACGCCCATTTTATTTTCTTCCATTTTCCAAATTCCTTCTTTCTGAAAAAAACTAAAGAGCAAAGACCTTGGGACTCCGTCCCAAACCCTGCCAAGGGGGTCACCCCCTTGGAACCCGACTTGCAGGAGCATACGCTCCTGCCGGACATCATTCAATCACTCGGAAAAAGCCTGCTTGCATTGACCTTTCGACACGCAAGCAGTTTTCCCTCTTTATTGCATCTTGCATCTGCAAACGCATAGATATGCGTTTGCCATATCGGGTCAAGGGCAGAATGCCCTTGTGGGGGAGGTGGGGGCAAAGCCCCCACGGTCTTGCAGGGTGTGGGGCAGAGCCCCACGGTCTTCATCTTCTTACTTAATCTGTGCGCTGTCCTTCAAAAGAACATCGTGCGCACCGCCCTCCACCAGCGAGGTCGTGGAGATAACCGTGATCTTCGCTTTCTCCTGCAGCTCCGCGATGGAAAGCACGCCGCAGTTGCACATGGTAGACTTCACTTTCTTGAGGGACAGCCCTACATTATCGTGCAGGCTGCCGGCATAGGGCACATAGGAATCCACGCCCTCCTCGAAGGACAGCTTCGCATCGCCGCCCATGTCGTATCTCTGCCAGTTGCGGGCACGGGCAGAGCCTTCGCCCCAGTATTCCTTCATATAAGAGCCGTTGATATTCACCTTATTTGTGGGGGATTCATCGAAACGCGCAAAATATCTGCCCAGCATGATGAAATCCGCGCCCATCGCCAGCGCTAGCGTCATATGGTAATCGTATACAATGCCGCCGTCGGAGCAAATCGGCACATAAATGCCCGTTTCCTTAAAATATGCATCCCGCGCCTGTGCAACCTCGATCACGGCCGAAGCCTGTCCACGACCGATACCCTTCTGCTCTCTGGTGATGCAGATGGAGCCGCCGCCGATGCCGACCTTCACGAAGTCCGCGCCGCATTCCGCCAGAAAACGGAAGCCCTCCGCATCGACAACATTGCCCGCGCCGATCTTCACGGTATCGCCATAGGACTCGCGCACCCAATCCAGCGCATCCTTCTGCCATTCGCTGTAGCCCTCGGAGGAATCGATGCACAGGATGTCCACACCCGCCTCGACCAGCGCGGGAACTCTTTCGCGGAAATCTCTCGTATTGATGCCCGCGCCCACAACATAACGCTTATCTGCATCCAGCAGCTCGTTCACGTTTTCCTTATGGCTGTCGTAGTCCTTGCGGAACACGAGGTATTCCAGTCTGCCCTCTGCGTCGATGATTGGCAGCTGGTTGATTTTGTTATCCCAGATGATGTTGTTCGCTTCCTTCAGGGATGTGCCGGAGGGCGCCCAGATGAGCTGATCCATCGGCGTCATGAAGCTGCCTACCTTTTCATGCCCGTCCATGCGGCTCACACGGTAGTCTCTGCTCGTCACCAGACCTACCAGCTTGCCCTGCGCCGTGCCGTCCGTTGTGACTGCGACTGTGGAATGCCCGGTTCTTGCCTTCAGCGCGAGGATGTCGTTGAGGGTGCTTTCGGGGCTGATGTTGGAATCACTCATGACGAAGCCCGCCTTGTACGCCTTTGCGCGCGCCACCATTGCCGCCTGGCTGTCGATCGGCTGAGAACCATAGATGAAGGCAATGCCGCCCTCCTTCGCCAAAGCTACCGCCATTTTATCATCCGAAACCGCCTGCATCACCGCGGAAACCAAGGGAATATTCATCTCCAGCGCGGGTTTTTCGCCTTTTTTGAATTTCACGATGGGTGTTTTCAAGCTCACGTTATCCACCATGCATTCCTTGGAAGAATAGCCGGGCAGAAGTAAAAATTCACTAAAGGTTCTGGACGGTTCTGTAATGAAAGTAGCCATGATTGATTCTCCTCCTGTGTTCTTTTTCGATTTTGATATAGACTGCGCCATTCTGATTTAGTTATTTAATGTTGAAAATGATTTTAACACTAAAAAGCTGCGCATTCAAGGGTACTTTCGGGATTTTTGAGTTTTTGTGGATTTCGTCGGTTTTTTGGGGAAATTTCCGCTGTTTTCGCACGTTTGTATACAGCGTACGCTTATTGACAAACAATTGACAAACGGCATTTCTTGGAATAGTCTAATAATAAGCAGTCACTAAAGATAAGGGAGGAAGTTTTATGGAGGATACAAAGGGACGCTATTTTGTGCGGATTTTCGCTTATGTCATCGGGCTTTTGATCATGACGCTCGGCATTGCTATTTCGGTCAAATCGAATCTGGGGGTTTCGCCCGTCAGCTCCATCCCCTATACCATCACCTGCGTGGCGGGGCTGGAGATGGGGAAGGCAACGATCGTATTTCATGCTGCTCTGGTGCTGATTCAGATTTTATTGCTGCGCAGAGCCTTTCAGGCGAAAAATTTGTTGCAGATTTTTGCCGGGATTTTGTTTGGATATTTCACGACATTCTGTAACTCGCTGATGGTCTATTTCCCCGACCCGACAAATCTGCTCGTACGCCTCGCCATGATGCTCGTCAGCACCGCGCTGATCGCCTTCGGGCTGTTCTGGTATGTCCCTGCGGATATCATTCCGCTGGCGGGCGAGGGGGCAATGCTTGCCATCTCCAAGGTCATCAAAAAGCCGTTCCCGACGGTCAAAATTGCCTTTGATGTCAGCATGGTTGTCATTTCCCTCATCACCTGCCTGATCTGCCTGCATTCCCTCGGCAGCGTCGGCATCGGCACGATTGTTGCCGCCGTTCTGGTGGGGACGGAGCTGCGCTGGATCACACGAAAATGCGGCGCACAGAGAGATCGCATCCTCGGCGCGGCGAAAAAAGAGACGGCGCAGTCGCCCTTGCTTGCCATCATGAAAACGGAGGTCTATACCGTTTCCGGGGAGACTTCGATCCGCGACGCCCTGCATCTCCTGACAGAAAAGAAGGTCAGCGGCTTGCCCGTTACGGACAGCAGCCAAAATCTGATCGGCTTCCTTTCCGATGGGGATATCCTGCGCTTTCTTGCGGATGTGGAGCCGCTGTTCATCAATGCCTCCGCCCTGCAGGAGCTGCCCGATTTTGAGGCGCGCACGAGGGAGCTGATGGCAATGCAGGTAAGGGATATCGCCAAAAAACAGGTCATTTCCGTGGAAGCCGGGATGGATCTGGGCGAGGTCTGCCAGATCCTCACCGAGCACCATATCAAAAAAGCCCCCGTTCTGGAAAACGGCAGAATGATCGGGGTCATCAATATGAGCAATATCACAAAATATGTGCTCCGGAAAATGATGTAAATAAGAAAACGGATACTTCTAAGCAGGCTCCGCTTAAGAAAACATTGTTTCGCTTTTTGATGTTCTCTTGTTTAGACGCGCCGGAAAGGAGTATCCGTTTTCGACTTATCTCTTCAAATATTTCAGCGCCGTCTGTGCCACAATCCCGATCACGATGCCCGTCACCACGCCGCTGACCAGCAGAAACGGCAGATAATACGCCATCCGCACATTTTCCACCACCAGCGCCGCCACAACGATCTGCCCGACATTATGGAAGATGCCACCCGCGACGGAAACGCCCACAATGCTGAATCGCTCCGTACGCTTGAGCAGCAGCATCACCGCAAAGCTGAGCATCGCGCCGGAAAGGCTGTACAAAAGCCCGGCGAAGCCCGCAAAAAGCAGCCCCGAAAGCAGCACCCGAATGAGCGAGACGAAAAACGCGCTCTTTGCATCCATGAAATAGAGCATAATCACAATGATGACGTTGGCAAGCCCCAGCTTGACCCCCGGAATGAGGATCGGCATGGGGATCAGCATCTCCACATAGCCCATCAATATCGCCAGCGCGGCGAACAGACCGCAATAGGCGATCCTCCTGCTCCCCATCATATCACGATCACCACCGGATCAAAGGAGGCGGGGCTATCCCCCACGATCTCCACAACCAGCTTGTGCGGCAGGCAGACGATCGTCTCACCGACCTTCTCAATCTTTTTATGCTTGACACAAATCCCGTCGCGGCAGTCCGCCTCGCTCACGGAAACCTTCCCGCCCGCAATCGTAATGATGTTGCAGCCCCACTCCGTCTCCACGCGCAGGGTATCGTCCTCATCCAGCGGCAAAAACGCCTCGCTCTCGCCATCGACCGTCACCTCAACGCCCAGCCCCTTCTTCGCGCCTGCGGAATAGAAAAAGAACACGCCACCCGCAATAATCAGCGCCAGCGCAATCAGAATCAGGTCATTTTTCTTCATTTCCGCATCACCCCTCGCAAAAAAAGTCCAGCATCCTTACGAAAAAAGGATGAAGAGAGGGTTCTCTCAACCATCTGCCTTCATCCTTTGTTTTCATATAAAAAATGTGCCAAGAAGCAAAATGCCCAGAACCGGAATCGAACCAGTGACACGCGGATTTTCAGTCCGCTGCTCTACCGACTGAGCTATCTGGGCATACATTTCTCTGACACGAAACATATTCTATCATAGAAAGCCCATGCTGTCAATAGATTTTTTTGCAAAATGTTTGCAGGAGAAAGACCGCAGGGCTCTGCCCCACTACCCCCGAAAGACCTCGGGGGCTTTGCCCCCAAACCCCCTAAGACCGTGGGTCTCTGCCCCACTACCCCGGCAGGGGACTCGTCCCCTGCACCCGGTTATGGCAAACACACATGCGTGTGTTTGCGGGGGCAAGATTGGAGGAAGATAGAAAAACCGTTTGTGAGTTGGAAGATGAAAATTTCCCTTTCGCAAGCGGTAATCTTTGCATAAATATTTGATTCCTGTTCCCGCAGGGGCATAAAATGCCCCTGCCAAACGGGGTCAAGGGCAGAATGCCCTTGTGGGGTATTGGGGCAAAGCCCCAAGGTTCTAAAGTCTTCCGGACTGCCAATGCCTGATTGCGTATCGGCAGTAAGTTGACGATTTGAGGTCAGTTTCACTATTGAGAAAAGCGCGCCGGTGTGATATACTACAGTGTATTGCATTGGCTTCTTTTCTTGCAGGGAAAGGAGTGCAATAGATGGATAAAAAGGTAAACAGTAAAGGATGCGGCAAGGGAATCTGCTAAAGAAAGGATGGTTTCTATAGCGCAAGGCTATCCCCTAATGACGCGCAATATGCGTTGATTTTGCATGTAACGGATGATGCAACGTCCCAAGCCGTATTGCAATTTGAATTGCAGCAAATGAAAATGGTACAGTAGTGGTTTGGTACAGTAGCTGTATTTAGAACCTTAGAAAACGTTGAAAATTCAGGAAAGGTGAGAATTTATGAAATTAGGTATCGTGGGACTTCCCAATGTAGGCAAGAGCACCCTATTCAACTCCATGACGCTGGGCAAGGCGGAGGCAGCCAACTATCCCTTCTGCACCATCGACCCCAACGTGGGCGTCGTGCCCGTACCGGATGAGCGTCTGGCGCGCCTGACGGAGATGTATGACTCCGCAAAGACCACCCCCGCCGTGATCGAATTTGTGGATATCGCGGGTCTGGTGCGCGGCGCATCGAAGGGCGAGGGTCTGGGCAACAAATTCCTCAGCCATATCCGCGAGGTAGACGCCATCTGCCATGTTGTGCGCTGCTTTGAGGACACAAACGTGGTGCATGTTGACGGCTCGATCGACCCCATCCGCGACATCGAAACCATCAATCTGGAATTGATTTTCTCCGATATCGAAATTCTGGAGCGCCGCATCGCCAAGACGATCAAGATGGCAAAGGCGGACAAGTCGCTGCAGCATGAGCTGGATGTCCTGCAAAGGATCAAGGATACGCTGGAGGCCGGGAAATCCGCGCGCAGCGTGGAGCTGGATACGCCGGAGGACTATGATTTCCTGCAGAGCCTGACGCTTTTGACCGCGAAGCCCGTGCTGTATGCGGCAAATGTTGCAGAGGAGGATCTGGCGGATGACGGCGCATCGAATCCCTTTGTGGCGCGCGTGCGGGAGTATGCGGCTGCGGAGAAAAACGAGGTTTTTGTGCTTTGCGCGAAGATCGAGGAGGAGATTTCCGATCTGGACGAGGCGGACAAAAAGGAATTTTTAGCCGAGCTTGGCGTGGAAACGAGCGGTTTGGACAGGCTGATTGCCGCAAGCTACCGCCTTCTGGGCTTAATCAGCTATCTGACCGCCGGCCCGCAGGAATCCCGCGCATGGACAATCACGAAGGGCACGAAAGCACCGCAGGCAGCCGGGAAGATTCATTCGGACTTCGAGCGAGGCTTCATCCGCGCGGAGGTCGTTGCGTATGACGATCTGATGCGGCTGGGTTCGTATCAGGCGGCGAAGGAGCAGGGTCTGGTGCGCTCCGAGGGCAAGGAATACGTCGTGAAGGACGGCGATGTGGTTTTATTCAGATTTAACGTGTGAGGTAAGACCTTAAGACTGCAGGACTCTGTCCCGCACCCTGTAAGACCGTGGGGCTCTGCCCCACACCCCGCAAAACCGTGGGACTCTGCCCCACTACCCTGCAAGGGGATTCCATCCCCTTGACCCCATTATAGCAAACGCATATGTATATGCGTTTGCTGGTACAAAATTGGAATAAAGTAGAAAAACCGTTTGTGAATTGGAAAACGCAATTTCCTTTTCACAAGCGGCTTTTTTGCCAAGCTGAACTATTTTTGTCTCCGCAGGGGCACATGCTCCTGCGCAAATGGGTCAAGGGCAGAATGCCCTTGTGGGGTTTGGGGCAAAGCCCCGCGGTCTTTGGGACAGTGGGGCAAAGCCCCAAGGTCTTACATCCCTTCCAAAAACCCCCGCAGCGCCAGCAAATCCTCGTCATAGACCGCCTGCAGCGCGCGATTATAGATCACCGCCGCCGGGTGATACAGCGCAAAAAGCACCCGTCCATCCGCCAGCGTCATGGGCTTGCCGTGATACGCGCCAATGCTCGCCGCCGGATCGCCCGTCACCGCCTTCAGCGGCACATTCCCCAGCGTCACGATCACCCGCGGCGCAACGATCTCGATCTCCTCCCGCAAAAAGGGCAGGAAAAATGCGATCTCCGCAGAGGAGGGCGGGCGATTCACCGCCTTGCCCGTCTTGGGGCTGGCTTTTGTCGGGCGCAGCTTCACCACATTAGAAATGTAGATTTCCTCCCGCTTCAGCCCGACGACCTCCAGAAACGCCGACAAATTCTTTCCCGCCTTGCCGACGAAGGGTCGTCCCTGCTTTTCCTCATCGCCGCCGGGGGCTTCGCCGATCATCATCAGCGCGGGATGCTCTGCCCCCTCCCCGAATACAAGTGTCTTTCCGCAATACGGGGACTTATCCACTGCCGCCAGCAGCTTTTCCCGCAAATTTCCCGTTATTCCCATGTTTTTCCTCCCTTGTCCACAATCTCCACAAAGCTATCCACAGCTTCCTGCACTTATCCCCAGCGACTTTGTGGATAACTCAGGCGTTTTTTTGTCGCAGCAGCAGCGCAAATACCGCCGCGCCGCCCAGCAAGCCGCCGATATGCGCAAAGTTATCCACACCCGTCTCCAGAAATCCGACGCAGATCGCCGAAATCGCCAGAAGCAGCATCGTCGTATAGCTCATGCCGGTATAGCGTGCGCCGTGCCGCCTTGTCAGCAGGAGCATCGCGCCCAGCAGACCGAACATCGCCCCGGATGCGCCGATGGAAAGTCCGCCGCTGCCCAGCAGCATGCTGCACAGGCTGCCGCAGATGCCGCTGATTAGATAGAGCAGCAGGAAGCGCCCCGTCCCCAGCAGGCTTTCCGCGCGTGTGCCGAAATAATAGAGATAGATGCTGTTCGAGAGCAGATGCACCCAGCCGCCATGCAGGAACATGCAGCTGATCAGGCGGTAATATTCCCCATTGGCGATGCCCGCGCGGCTCATGCCGAAGCGGCTGATGATCTCATTTTCCCTGCCGGAATACAGCGTCCAGAGCAGCGCTGCCAAGCAGATAAGAAAAATGCAGATCGTTGCCACAGGAAAGGCATGCGCCCCCTCCTGCCGCAGCGGCAGGGCTTGCGGTTCCTCCCCCTTTGCGGCGGCGCGGAGCAGCTTTTCGATGCCGATCAGGCGATCGGGCTGTCCCTTCGGCGCAGTGATCGTGCCGTTTTCTGTGGAAAAATACCAAAAAACGGGGTAGAACTCCTCCGTTCGGCAAGGATCGAAAAATTTCTCCACATTTTCCACAGGCACGTCCTGCATTGTTTTATCCACAAGAACCGTGAGCGCGACCAGCCTTGTGCAGTGCAGCTGCGCCATCTGCTGCCGCATACTGCCGCAAAACGCCGCAAATTCCGTCAGCAGCCTCTCCCGCGGCTCTGTCCCAAAATCAAGACATACCAGATATAGCATCGGGTTTTCCGCCCGCCAGTACCAATCCGGGCGGTTTTTGACCGGCAAAAGCCCGTGTTCCTCCAGCTGCCTGCGTATCGTATCCTGAAATGCCAAATGCGTATCCTCCTTATCGATGAACTAAATATAGTATAGCACAGCGAAGCCGCCTGTGCCAAATTTCGCGCGGTTTTTTCGAGCATGAAAAAAGCCCATCGCTTTTGATGGGCTTTCAGGATAAGAAATGGGGTATTTTCTTATCGCAAAAGGAGTTCGTCATCCTTTTCTAAGCTATAAATAACCACAGGTTATACACAGGGAAGATATGGTTATCCACAAGCTTATCCACACATTCAAGATAACACAATTTGCACCGCTTGTCAATTAAAATGAACAATTTTTACAGAAAAAAACATACAAGATACAATCCCGCCACGCCGGGCAGCCCCAAAAGCCCCGCCGTCAGCAGGGTTGCACCGTTGACGCCGACCGCCGCCCCAAGGCTCTGCCCCAGAAACAGCACCACGCCGCCCGCTGCCGCCGAAAGCAAAAAGCGCAGCAAAAGCTGCAGGGGCTTCGCCAGCGCGATCAGGGCAAGCGCGATCAGGCAGATAAAAATCGCGCAGGTCATCGCATAGCTTCCCATTTTCTCCCCCCTAACCGATTTTCTGATAGCCGGCGGTCAATCCCAGCTCCTTGGCAGCCTTCAGGAAATAATCGTATTTCTTTTGCAGCGCGATGATCTCGTAGATGTAGCTGTCGATCAGGGCTTCGTCCACGGCATTTTCAAAGGACAGACGGGCGCATTCCATCTGCGCCTGGATCTGCCGCAACGCCGCCAGAATGCTCTCGCCCTCCTGCATGAGCTGCTGCGACTGCTTCATCGGAAAGACCCCCTTTCGCTGTTTATTATAAGCAAAAGGGGGTCTGTTTATTCCCAAATATGGGAATTTTCGTCTTATTTCCCGCGCAAAAAATCGCGCAGCTCGGGGTAGATTGCCTTAGCCTGATCGTAGCCATGGGCGTAGAAGCGCATCAGCGTCTGATAATCCTTCTCCATGCGGGAGACTTCCTCCATTTCGGGATACAGGCACAGCGCCGTCCCTTCGATTTCCCGTTCGCAGATATAGGAAAGCGTCTGGTTATACTTCTGCGGGCGATCGTACAGAGCCTGCACGAAGGCGGGGTATCTGCGATTCATTCTTGCGATGAGCTTCGCCTGCTTGGAGGGCTTCATGCGATATTCCAGCCGTCTGGTGCGGATGATGAAAACGCGATCGCAGCCCTTGGCGAAAGCGCGGCGCACGGGGATGGAATCCGCTACGCCGCCATCGGCATAGGGCACATCATCAATACGCACGAGGGGGCTTGCGCCCGGCAGAGCAGAGGACGCCATGCCGATTTTCATGAGATATTTGCGATTGCCCGGCTGATCATGCAGATAGACCGGCTCGCCCGTCAGGCAGTTTGTCGCGGCATATTCCCGTTCGACGGGGTTTGCGAAATACGCATCGTAATCGAAGGGAAAGCGGTCATTGGGCAGCGTCCAGAAGGCTTTTTTGATATCGAAGAGATAGCCCGTCTTCAGAAAGCTGCGCAGACCGAAGTAATCGTCCTTTCGATCCGTATGGATCATGCTATCGCGCCCACGTCCGATCTGACCTACGATGAAATTCATGGCGTTGCACGCGCCGGCGGATGTGCCGACGATATAATCGAAGGAAACGCCTTTTTCCATGAGATAATCCAGCGCACCTGCGGTGAACACGCCGCGGTTTGCGCCGCCCTCCAGAACCAAGCCGATTTTCATACGATCCCCTCCTTGCGAAAGAATGAAAAACACAAAGACCGCGGGACGCCGTCCCGCACCCTGCAAGGGGACTCAGTCCCCTTGACCCCGGTATGCAGGAGCATACGCTCCTGCGGACAAAAAGCGCTAAGCAATGCCGTCCCTAGATTTTCTCTGAACCCCATTATATGAAAAAACAACCTCTTTTTCAAGCAACAATTCGTAAAAACCTTGGGGCTTCGCCCCAAACCCCAGCAGGGGGTCACCCCCTGCACCCGATATGCAGGAGCAGATGCTCCTGCGAAAAAGAAATAGGCTTTCCGGTTCAAGATCGTGTTCCTCTTTTATTCATTCTGTCCCCGCAAACGCATGAAATGCGTTTGCAATATCGGGGTGCAGGGGACTGAGTCCCCTGCTAGGGTGTGGGACAAAGTCCCACGGTCTTTCACGCCCCGATCTGCTTCGCGTTCTGCGCGATGGTCTTTGCCGTCTTGCGGGCATTCGCCTTTCTCTTCCTCTCGTTCATCCACATATACAGCACAGGGATGAATACCAGCGTTACCACAGTCGAAAGCGTCAGACCGAAGATAACGGAAATCGCCAAAGCCTGCATCATCTCCGCGCCTTCCCCGGTGGAAAGCGCCATCGGCAGCATACCAAGCACTGTCGTCAGCGTCGTCATCAGGATCGGGCGCAGACGGCGCGGTCCCGCCGTTGTCAGCGCGTCATAGCAGTTCATGCCGCGCTCCATCAGCTGGTTCGTGTAGTCCACCAGCACGATACCGTTATTTACAACCATGCCGACCAGCATGATAAAGCCCATCATCGCCGGCATGGTGATCGTGTTGCCCGTCACCAGAAGCCCCAGAATCGCGCCCGTGATCGCCAGCGGCATAGAGAACATCACGATGAAGGGATAGCGCAGCGATTCAAACTGTGACGCCATGATCATATAAACCAGCAGCACCGCAACTACCATCGCCAGCGTCAGTCGGCTGAAGGAGTCGTTCATCATTTCCATCATGCCGCCAAATTCGTAGTAGCAGCCGTCCGGCAGCTCGAAGCCCGCCATTGCAGCCTCTACAGCCTTCTGCGCATCGCTGCTGCTCATGCCGTTTGCGGATGCGCTGATGGTAATGTAGTTTTTCTGATTCTCACGCATGATCGTCGTCGCGGATTCGCCCATGGAAACCGACGCGATATCGCCCAGAGAAACCTGCGTGCCGTAAGCAGAGGTGATCGTCAGGTTGCTCAGGTCGGTCAGGTAGTTGAACTGCTCGGTATCATAGCGGATGACAACATCGATCTCCGTCCCGTCCACCTTATACGCCGTCGCAGTCGAACCGGAGATGGCGGTATTCAGCGCCCCGGCGACGGATGCCGTCGTAATGCCGTACTGCGATGCCTTCGCGCGGTCGATGGAGACCATCGCCTCGGGCACGGTATCGCCCGTAGAGCCTTCCACATCAGATAAGCCGGGCACCTCTGCGAGATAGTCGACCAACTCCTGCTCCACATCCATCAGCGCCCCTGAGTCATAGCCATAGACGTTCATGGTCACATCAGCAGAAGCCAGAGAGCCCATCGCCGCATCAGAGGAGCTGACGGAAATCTCCGCGCCCGCAATATCCGCAAGCAACGCCTTGATGTCCTCGCAGACCTCATCCGTGGAGCGGTCGCGATCCTTTTTATCCACCAGATTTACGGTAATGCTGGAGGAATTTGTACCGGAGCTCATCATGCCCGTGCCGACGCTGGCATAAATCATATCCGCCTCCGGGATGGATTCCAGCCGATAGAGCACTTCCAGCGTCAGCTCCTCCGTAGTATCCAGATCCGTGCCGTTTGGCAGCTCCACCGTTACATTCGCCACGCCCTGATCCATGGAAGCCATGAAGTCCATGCCCGTGATGGGGATGGTTCCCAAGCTGAGGATAAATACTACAAGTACGGTCAGGACCGTCCGCTTGCGGTGGCTCAGCGCCCATTTCAGTATTTTTTCATACCTTCTGGAAAGAGAATCAATGGCATTTTCCCAGTGATCCAAAAAGGCGAGAAATTTCAGGTTTTTCCAAACGATCGTCTTTGTTTCCCGTTTCAAAAGCAACGCGCATGCCATCGGCACGAAGGTCAGCGCGACCACGATGGAGGAAACCAGCGCATATACGATTGTATAGGACAGGTTTTTCATCATCGCGCCCGTTGTGCCGCCGGTCAGCGCCAGCGGGATAAATACGGCTACGGTCGTCAGGGTCGATGCGGTAATCGCCATGGAGACCTCCTTTGCGCCGATTTCCGCAGATTCTACCGCGCTGTAGCCCCGTTCATAGTATTGATAAATGCTGTCCAGCACAACGATGGAGTTATCCACCAGCATACCGATACCAATCGCTACGCCGCCCATCGAGATCATGTTCATATTCATCCCGGAGATATACATCAGACCGAAGGTCGCCATGATGGAGGTGGGGATGGAAACGGCGATAATGCCCGAGGTCACAGCATTTTTCAGGAACAGCAGCAGGATAAAGAAGGCGATGATCGCCGAAAGGAATGCCGTTTCCGTGATGTTGGAAAGGGACATTTCGATATAATCCGCCGTATCGGTCAGCATGAAGATTTCCAGCTCGGGATAATCGCTCTGCAGCTTGGCAACCTCCTCCTTCAGCGCCTCGGAAACCTTGACCAGATTCGCCGTGGACTGCTTATCCACGGAAATCATGATGCCCCTCTCGCCGTTCATATACATGAAGGAATCGCGGTCCGCTTCAACCTCCTCCACCGTTGCCACATCGCTCAGACGGATGACTGCGCCCGTGCCGGTGGGGATGGGCAGGGTCTTGATCTCCTCCAGCGACTTAAACTCGCCGATGGTACGCACGGCAACAGAGGTATTGCCCTGCGAGAGCGAACCGGAGGGCAGATTCATATTTTCCGCCGCCAGAACACCGGAGAGGGTCGAGGTGGAAAGCCCATAGCCCGCCAGCTTGCCGGGGTCTACCGTGATGCGGATTTCGCGCTCGATGCCACCGGAAAGGCTGACCGAAGCCACGCCCTCGATACGCTCCAGACGATTGACCACATTATCATCCAGCATTTCATTCAGGGCAGTCAGATCGAGATTTTCCGCCTTTACGCCCAGCATGATGGGGATGGCATTGATGTCCATTTTGATGACCATAGGGTCATTGGCGTCATCGGGCAGGGTGGAGGCGATCTGGTCGAGCTTATCGCGCATATCCACCGCCGCCATATCGATATCCGTGCCGTCTACGAATTGCAGCAGCACCATGGACATATTCGTGCTCGAATAAGATGTAATGGTATCCACATTGGCGATAGAGCCAAGGGCTTCCTCCAGCGGCTTGGATACCAGATTTTCGATTTCCTCCGGGGATGCGCCAACATAGGTCGTCGCTACGACCGCAATCGGCAAATCCATATCGGGCATGAGGGATTGATCCAGCCCCATATAGGAGACAATGCCCCCGATGAATACCATCAGCGTTACCATGATGGTCGTCACGGGTCTACGAATGCATAGCTTGGAGAACATGCCTTATTCCCCCTTTTCCTGTTCAGCGGTATTTTCTGCGGGCTGCGCGGCATCGTCCGTTTCAGGCGTTTCCGTATTTTCTACCTTGGGGGCATTGGCAATCTGCACCTCTTCCCCATCGGATACATAGGTTTGCCCCTTTGTGATAACGGCATCGCCGTCCGCAAGTCCTTCGGTGATTTCGATGGTATCCCCGGATTCAATGCCCAGCACAACATCGACCTTCTTCGCCGTATTGCCCTCTACGATATAAACGTACGTCTCGCCGTCCTTTTCGATTACGGCGTTGCGGGGCAGAACGATGGCGTCCTCTGCGCTGTCCATGGTGAAATGCACCTCTGCCATCATACCGGATTTAATGGCGCGGTCGGCATTTTTCATTTCGATTTTTACATTATAGGTTCCCGTCTGGTCTGCGGCGGGAGCAATGGTGGAGACCGTGCCCTTGAGCGGCTCTGCGCTCACGGCTGTCATCAGTACATCCACGCTGTCGCCCACCTTGATGGTATTGACAACCTGCTCGGACACGCCGACCTCTACCTTGATCACGGACAGATCCATGATGGTATACGCAGGAGCAGCCTGAGAAGCAAAGCCGCCGCGCTCCACGCCCCTTGTTGCCACAACGCCGCTCATGGGCGAGGTCACTGCGCAGTCATTGATGCTCTTTTGCAGAGTATCCATCTGCACCTGTATGGATTCGAGCTGTGCGCCTGCGGATTCATAGGCATATTTGATCTGATCGAACTCCTGCTGGGCGATAATGCCCTCTTCAAAGAGGATCGAGTTGTTATCATATGTATTTTTCGCGTTTTCGTAGCCCAGCTCCGCGACCTTGTAGCTTGCCTCCAGAGAGCGCATGTTGTTGAGCAAATCGGTCGAATCTACGGTGAAGAGGACTGCCCCCTCGCCGACCGCATCGCCGACCTCATAATTAAAATTCATGACCTTGCCCGGCACTGTCGGCACAACGGAGACCTGCTTGGAGGGCGCTGCCTTGCCGGTATAGGTAAATTCGCTGGCGATTGCCGCCCTGCCGACCGCCGTCGTCTCCACGGAGCGCAGGGTCTTTGTCTCTACGACCTCCTCCTGTCCACAGCCCGCCAGAAGCGCCGTGCATAACATAAGCGCACATACTGCCTGTTTTTTCATTCCTTCCATCCTCCTGTTTTGAATATTTCCTGCAATTCCTTGATTTTCTGATAAAAAAGCGTACGTTTTTCCGCATCCATCGTATCAAAAGCGACCGCCGCATGCTCCACCAGAAGCCCCATGATCTCATGCAGGGCAGCCTCCCCCTGCTCCGTCAGGGAGATATAGACCTTTCTGCCGTCGTCCTCGCCCGTGGCGGCGTCCTTCTGCACATAGCCCGCCTTCGTCAGCTTGGTCAGCATCAGGGAAAGGCTGGCTTTGCTGATGCTGAGCGCCTCAGAGAGCGCAGAGATGGTATTGGTGTCCGGATTGGCGTGGATAAAGCCCATCAGCTGCATCTGATGCTGCGTCAGACCCAGCTCCTCCCTCCGCAGGACGATCCGCTCCTTGAGCGTATACTGCCGATTCCATCGGGCGATGGCGTTTCCCAGCAGCATCATGCTGTATACGATTTCCTTGCCGCTTACGGCTTTCATTGCCTGACCCCCTTTTCTTTCTACACCCCTTTTTTTAACATGAAATGATTTTAGTATAAAACTATTTGGAAGTCAATTCATTTTAGAATAAAACAATTATTTTCTAAAAAGACCGCGGGACTCCGTCCCACACCCTGCAAGGGGATTTCATCCCCTTGACCCCATTATGCAGGAGCGATTTTCGCTCCTGCGGGGGGCAGAAAAGATTTGTTTTGGCAAAAAGCCTTGCTTATGGGCGTTGGATTTCCAATGTACAAGTAATTTGGAGATTTCATCCATTTTTGTTCCCGCAAGGGCATGTAATGCCCTTGCCAAACGGGGTCAAGGGGACGTGTCCCCTTGCGGAGTGTGAGGCAGAGCCTCACGGTCTTTAGCCCTTGCCAAACGGGTCAAGGGGTGAAACCCCTTGTGGGGTTTGGGGCAAAGCCCCAAGATCTTCCGGGTTTGGGGCAAAGCCCCAAGGTTTACGAAGTGTGAGGCAGAGCCTCACGGTTTCCACTCCCGATTCTTTCATTTTTCTCTTGTGTTTTGCAAGGTTTTGCGCTATGATAGTTGCATGGAAATAAAATATTTTACAGCAGCGAGAATAAATGTTATTTCAGGCAGATAAACATATTTTATGAAGGAGGACGGAAACATGAAAATCGTAATCATCGAACCCCTGGGCATCACCCCCGAAAAGCTGGCAGAGGCGACCGCCGCAGTGAAGGCACGCGGCCATGAAATCATCGCCTATGATACCCGCGAGGATGACCCCGAAAAGCTGGCGCAGCGCGGCAAGGATGCCGATGTGATCATTATCGCAAACCAGCCCTTCCGCAAAAATGTGATCGAAAAATGCGAAAAGCTGAAGCTGCTCTCCGTCGCATTCACGGGCGTGGATCATGTTGATGTGGATTTCTGTAAGGAAAAGGGCATCACCGTCTGCAATGCAGCAGGCTATTCCACAAACGCTGTTGCAGAACTGGCGTTCGGTCTGGCGATTTCCGTCCTGCGTAATATCCCCGCCTGCGATGCAGTCTGCCGCAAGGAGGGCACGAAGGCAGGGCTTGTCGGCGGCGAGCTGTTCGGCAAAACCTTCGGCGTAATCGGCACGGGCGCGATCGGCGGCAAGGTGGCAAAAATCGCACAGGCGTTCGGCTGCAAGGTGATTGCATATAGCAGGACCGTGAAACCCGAAATGCAGGGGCTTGGCATCGAATACCTGCCTTTGGACGAGGTTTTGCGCCAAAGCGACATCGTTTCCGTGCATGTTCCCCTGAATGAGAAAACCCGCGGCTTGATCGGCGAAAAGGAAATCGCGCTGATGAAAAAGAACGCGATCCTGCTAAATACCTCGCGTGGACCCGTTGTGGATAGCGCGGCTCTGGCGGCGGCGCTCAATGAGGAACGCATTGCCGGGGCGGGCATCGACGTATTCGAGATGGAGCCGCCTGTACCTGCCGACCATCCGTTGCTGCATAGCAAACATACAGTCGTAACTCCGCATGTTGCGTTCGCATCGCATGAAGCGCTGTTCACGCGTGCGCAGATCGTAGCGGAAAATATCCTCAAATGGGAGGACGGCACACCTCAGAACTTGATTTAATAGCAATTCAGATCATGGCTGCACCCGTTTGGCTTGGATATTTTATGCAATCTACTGCATAATTTGCGCTGAACAGGTGTATTTGCTATGGAAATTACCGGAGGAAGGAGAAGGTCTTATGACATTTGGATTTATCGGCGCGGGCAATATGGCGAGCGCAATCATAAAGGGAATGACCCTCGGCGGCGGGGGCTATGACCCGCAAAGCATACTGGTTTCGAGCAAATCAAGGCGTTCTGCGGAGGAATTGGCGCAGACCTGCGGGGTGATCGCATGCGCAGAGAATGCGGAGGTCGTACGGCGCAGCGATGTGCTGATTTTAGCGGTCAAGCCGCATATTCTGGAGGAGATCCTGCCGCAATTACATGGCGAGATACAGGCAAAAGCAGTCCCCCCGCTCATCATCTCCATCGCAGCAGGGAAAACACTTGCGGACTTGGCAAGGCTTCTGCCCGAAGGCATGCCTATCGTGCGGGTGATGCCGAACATCAACGCGAAAATACGTTCTGCAACGAGCGGCATCTGTGCAAACGCGGCGGTCACGGCGGAGCAGCGCGAAATCGCGAAACATATGTTCTCTGCGATCGGCGCGGTAATCGATGTGGATGAGAAGCAATTTGGGATTTTTTCTGTGCTGGCGGGGTCTGCGCCGGCGTTTGCCTACCTATATATAGACGCGCTGGCGCGGGCAGCGGTGTGCGCGGGGATGTCGAAGGGGCAGGCGGTCGAGATCGCGGCGGCGACGGTGCTTGGCTCGGCGCGGATGGTGCTGGAAAGCGGGGAGCATCCGTGGGCGTTGATCGATCAGGTCTGCTCGCCCGGCGGGACGACCATCGAGGGCATTTTAAGCCTACAGGCGTCCGGCTTCGAGACGGCGCTGGCGGATGCCTTTGACGCGGTACTGGAGAAGAACGAGAGGTTGTAAAACCTTGGGGCTCTGCCCCAAGCCCCGGCAAGACCGTGGGACGCTGTCCCACACCCTGCAAGGGGTTTCACCCCTTGACCCGTTAGGCAAACGCATATACATGCGTTTGCAGGCGCAAACTGGAATGAAATAGAAAAACCGCTTGTGATGTAGGATACGCAATTTCCCTTTCACAAGCGGTCTTATTTTGCCAAAATATTCCGTTTCATCCCCGCAGGAGCGAATGCTCCTGCATAACCGGGTGCAGGGGGTGACCCCCTGCCGGGGTGGTATGCTGCCAATAGCTCCGCTATTGGGCAGTTATAGGACAGCGTCCCAAGGTCTTCCGGGGGTATTGGGGGCAAAGCCCCCAAGGTCCTTGATCTTAGGTCCTACTTCGACGCCTTTACCTTAATCCAAAGCTCCGCCAGCGTCTTTTTCAGCACGGGATTGTCCACGAATACCTCGTCCTTCTCGTAGCCATCGCGCGGACGATATGCCTCGTATGCACCGTATAAGCCGTCCGGGCTGCTCAACTCCAGCAAAACCTCCTCATTCGGCGATGCATAGCCGACGTACTCCGAATTGCCAAGCGCAGCCTCATAACGCAGGGTATAATTCATAAATTCATGCGCCAAAAGGGGATTCTGCGCATTCCGGGGAATCACCATCGCGTCATACCACAAATTCGTCCCCTCACTGGGCATCCAGAAGCTCATATCCTCGTTCTCGGACTGGATATAGGTCGCATCGCCGCTGTAAACCACGGCAATATCCTTGTTCCCGTTCGCCATGCCGTCGATTACCTCGTCCGTCACATAGGTCGGAGACATGGTATCGTTCATGTCCAGCAGCCAGTCATAAGCGGCATAAATCTCATCCAGATTATCCGTATTCATGGAATAGCCCAGCGCCTTGAGCGCCATCATGAAGGAATCGCGCTCGGAATCATAGACATAAATCTGCCCCTTATAATCGGGATTGCGCAGGATTTCAAAGCCCTGCTCCTCCACCACAGCCGGGTCAACCTTCGTATGGTTATACACGATGCCCACGCTGCCCCAGAAATACGGCACGGAATAGGTATTCTCCGGGTCATAGGGCAGATTGCGCACCTCGGGCGCAAGATTATCCAGATTGGGAATCAGGCTCAAATCCAACTCCTGCAGGCTATCCTCCTCCATCATGCGCTGAATCATATAATCGGAAGGAATCACGATGTCGTAGGAATCCCCCGCCTGCAGCTTGGTATACATCATTTCATTGGAATCGAAATATTCCACCAGCACCTTCACGCCGAACTCATCCTCGAAGGCAGGAATCAGATCCTCGCTCATATATTCGCCTGTGATATAGAGCTTGAGCTGATCGGAGCCGTATTTTGCAACGGCATCCTGCGGGGATGCGCCGCCATGCAGCGTAGACCAGCCGAAGCCGCCCACGCCGACGAGAACCGCCGCCGCAACCGCAATCGCCGCCTTGCTGATGGGCTGTCCCGCCCTGCCCTGCTTCTCGCGGATGATGGGCAGAACGTTTACAATCAGCAGCACCACCGTAATCAGCACGATCACCAGCGTGGAGAGCGCATTGATGGAGGGGTTGACGCGCTTGGACATGGTATAGACCAATATCGAGATATTCTGCACGCCGTTGCCCGTTACGAAATACGAAATGATGAAATCATCGAAGCTCATCGTAAAGGCAATCAGCGCCCCGGAAACAATCCCCGGCATAATCTGCGGCACGATAACCTTCCGCAGAGCCTGCATGGGCGTTGCGCCCAGATCCATCGCCGCATCCGCCAGATTGGGGTCGAGCGAGCGCAGCTTCGGCATGACGGAGAGAATCACATAAGGCGTACAGAACATGATATGCGCCAGCAGCAGCGTCACAAAGCCCTTATTGACGCCGAGCGCACTGAAAAACATCAGAAGCCCGATCGCCGTTACGATCTCCGGATTCATAATCGGCAGATTATTCACCTGCTCCATCAGGCTGCGCAAGAAGCGCTTCGAGCGGGACATCCCGATCGCCGCCAGCGTGCCGGCAACGGTGGAAATGACGGTCGCCAGCAGCGCGATGATGATGGTATAAACGACTGCCTCCATCATGGTTCGATCCGCAAACATCTTCTCGTACCAGCGCAGAGAAAAGCCGCCGAATGCCGTCAGCGAGCGGGAATCGTTGAAGGAGAACACGATGATATATAATATCGGAAGATAGAAGAATACCGCCGTTGCGCCCAGAAGCAGCTTGCCGGCAAGCGTTCCCTTTGTTTTCATCTCATCACGCCCCCTTTCCCGTTGCGGCAGGGTCGGTATCCACCTTTTTGGTCAGCCACATGGAAAGCATGATGATAACTGCCATGATCAAGGAGATCGCCGCGCCGAAATTCCAGTCGCCGCTTGTCAAAAATTGTGTCTCGATGACGTTGCCGACCAATACATACTGCCCACCGCCCAAGAGCTTGGGGATAAAGAAGCTGGATACCGCCGGGAGGAACACCAGCGTAATCCCGCTCAGAACGCCCGGCAGGGACAGCGGCAGCGTCACCCGCAGAAAGCTCTGCATCGGGGTCGCGCCCAGATCGTTTGCCGCCTCCAGCAGGCTGCGATCCATCTTCGCCAGAGAGGAATGAATCTGCAATATCATAAACGGAATGAAATTATAGACCATCCCCAGCACGACCGCAAAAGTCGTATGAATCATATGGAAGGGACCGATGCCGAACAGACCGAAAAAGCGGTTCAAAATCCCCTCATCCTGCAAAATCCCCACCCATGCATAGGTGCGCACCAGCATATTGATCCAGGTCGGCAGGGTAATCAGCAGTATCCAGAAAAACGCGCCCCGCTCCGAGCCCTTTGCGATGGCATAGGCAATCGGATAGCCCAGAAGCACACAGACCACCGTTGTCACAACGGCGATAATCAGCGAACGCTTCAAAACATCCATAAATACCGCATCCGTCAGAAAGCGGGTGAAATTATCCAGCGTAAAGCGGAAGGTCGTCACATCGTTGCCCGCCGTGGTAACGGCATAAAGCAGAATCATCAGCATCGGCACGACCACCATCACCGCCAGCCAGAGCACATAGGGATAAGCCATATTGCGAAATTGTTTCAATGCTCCGTCCTCCTATCAGTAGATTTCCTTGCTCATGATGTGGATATCCTCCGGCATGAACATCAGCCCGACCTCGTCGCCCACCTCATATTGATCCGTGGTATCGACCTTATATTCATAGCCCTTTGTGGCAAAGGTCACATCATAAACACCGGGGGTGATGCTTTCGGGGTCAAAGTCATATTTGACATCCGTAATTTCCACCGCCGCGCCGTCCTCCAGACTCCATGCGGAGGCATTCGCCCATGTTTTCAGATCCGTATCCAGCGCGATCGCCTCTTGAATTTCGTCCACCTTCTTGAAGAAATTCATGGCGTAGATTTCTTCCTCGTTTTCCTCGCTGGTGACGCGGTTTTCGTCCTTCACGATCATGTGGATGCTGATGGAGGTGCCTGCCGCTGTGGAGAAGGTCACGGGGTATTTGCCGTTTGCCTTGCGGATTTCATAGTCCACCTTGATGGAGATGAGCTCCTCCGTATCGGGATTCCATGCCTGCGCGTCCGCACGGGCAATGATGGTCGCCTCGTCCAGCTCCTCTACGTCCTCCATGTCCAGATAAAAGTCGTTGGCGGAGATTTTCTCGTTCGCCGCTTCGTTATAGACGGGTCTGTCGTTGGAAACCGCCATTTTTACGGTAATCTCTGTGCCGACCTTCGTCTCGACCATCGTTTCATAATGCACGCCCTTGAACAGCACCGATTTTACCACGCCCTTGAGCTTGCCTTCCCCTCTGGGAACAATATCCAAATCTTCCGGGCGAATCACGACGTCCACGACCTCATTTTTGCGGAAGCCGTAGTCCACGCAGTCGAAGCGTCTGCCCTCGAAAACGACCTTGTAATCATCCACCATCATCCCCTCGATGATGTTCGATTCCCCGATGAAATTGGCAACAAATTCGTTCACCGGCTCATTGTAAATATCCTTGGGGCTGCCGATCTGCTGGATCTCCCCCTCCTTCATGACAACGATCTTATCGGACATGGTGAGGGCTTCCTCCTGATCGTGGGTAACATAAATGAAGGTAATCCCGACCTCCTGCTGTATCTTCTTCAGCTCATGCTGCATCTCCTTGCGCAGCTTCAGGTCGAGCGCGCCCAAGGGCTCATCCAGAAGCAGGATGCTCGGCTCATTGACCAGCGCGCGCGCAATGGCGATCCGCTGCTGCTGCCCGCCGGAGAGCGCCGTCACGCTGCGATCCGCAAATTCCTCCAGATTCACCAGCTTGAGCATACGATTGACCTTCTGCTTGATGATATCCTTCGGCTCTTTCTTGATCTTCAGCCCGAAGGCGATGTTGTCATATACATTCATATGCGGGAAAAGCGCATATTTCTGGAATACCGTGTTGACCTCCCGCTTATAGGGCGGCATATCCGATATTTCCTGCCCATCCAGAATGACCTGCCCCTGATCGGCAGAAAGAAAGCCGCCGAGGATGCGCAAAAGGGTCGTCTTGCCGCAGCCGGACGGCCCCAGCAGGGTCACAAATTCATTCTCATAAATATCCAGATTGATGCCCTTCAGGACCACCTTGCCGTCCTCGTAGCTTTTCACGATGTTCTTAAACTGAATGAGTGTTTTTTTCATTTCTCGCCCTCCTTTAGGTAAAACCGGATTACAAACAAAGCTATTGTATGCCGCGGAAGGGTTTGGGGAACGAAGGTTCATCACTTTGCTGCGCAAAGCGGGCTTCGCCCGCCGCCCCTTCTTGGGCGGTGAGTAGTTCCCCAACTGGAATCCGCAGCCGGAATTCACTTCCGGCGAGGAAAACCGAAATGCACGCCGAAGATAGACGGCGCCGCCGCAGGCGGCTTTGCGAAGCAAAGTGCTGACAAAGTTTCAAGGCTGTTAAGCCGATGGAACTCGTCTGTTTATTCCTCTGTCCAAGCAAGTCGAAATCCTGATTTCGACTTAAGTGTCGACAGAGTCGACACTCAGAATAGCGGCGGGGTGGATACCCAAAGCACCTTCGCCGTCGTTTTCTTCTCATTTTTCAGATAATGCCGCAGCTTTCCGGAAAGATAAAACGTCTCGCCCTTATGGACGACAAAGCGCTCCTCCCCGGCATATAAAACCACCGCGCCCTCCAGCACATAGCCGAATTCCTCCCCGCTATGCGGATCCATCACGAAGGATTCCCCATCCTGCGGCAGCTCCAGCAGGATCGGCTCCATCTCGTTTTTCTGCGTATTGGGAACGATCCAATGCACCGTATAGCTTTCCTTTTCATCCACAAAAAAATCCCGCTTGCGGAAAACAAGCTGCTCCTGCTTCTCCTCCTTGAAAAATTCCCCCAAAGAGCTGCCCAGCGCCTCCACGATATCATTCAATGTGGCGATGGAAGGCGAGGTCAGGTCGCGCTCCATCTGGGATAAAAAGCCCTTCGTCAATTCGCTGCGGCTGGCAAGCTCCTCTAGGGTCAAGCCCTTCTGGATGCGCAGCCGCTTGATTTTTTTACCGATTTCCATATCGGTGCATCTCCCTTCCTGTTTTATGCTGCTAAACTTTTCGGGCGAAGTGTCGACAGAGTTGGCATCTCAATCGAAATCCGGATTCCGACCCGCGAAAAGTAAGGTATAAACGGCTGTTTCATCAGCTTTTGAAAGCCACAAAAGCCTTGAAACCCGCTTGGCATTCTGCTTCGCAACGCCGCCCTGCTCCGCATTTGAGATATTTTTCAAAGCAAGGTCTGCTTGCGATTCTATTTAGTATTACTAAACTTCCCCATTATTTTTACTAAACAGAAATCATTATACACATTTTTCCCGAGAATGCAATAGCTATAAACAAAAAATTTTATTTATCGAACTTTTCGGGGAATTTCCGCAAAAGCGGCAAAATCGCTTGTAGATTCTGCAAAATCTGCTATACTTGAGACAGAAACAGACACGGAAAAGGAGGAGAATGCAATGGAAGAAAACAAAGAGATGAGCTTACAGGAGAAGGTTTCGGAGGACGCAAAGGGCTGCTTCAAGCAGGGGCTGAACTGCGCCGAATGCGTCATGACGGCGATGCTGGAGAATTTCGATACAGGCCTACCGAAAGAAGTCATCAAGCTCTCAACGGGCTTCGGCGGCGGCATGGGGCACACGAAGAACACCTGCGGCGCGATCACAGGCGCAGTAATGGCATTGAGCGCGATCACCGGCAGGGAAAATCCCATGGCGAAGGAAACGGTCGCCGAGCGCATTCAGGAGCTGCAGCAGGGCATTTATCCCACGGTGGGCGCGATGGTCAATGAAATCAAGGATACCTACGGCACGCTGATCTGTTCCGAGCTTTCCGCGCCGCATGGCGATTGGGGCGGCAAGGCACGCAAGCAGAACTGTCTGACGATGATCACGCATTGCGCGGGTCTGGCGGCAAAATATGCGGAAGAATATCAAAATCAGGTGAAAGAATGAGAAAATTTGCATGTGGATTTTTGGCGGCGCTGCTGCTCTGCGCGACCGCCCTTGCGCACCCGCCCATCACGGTTTCCGTCAACGGGCAGCAGCTTTCCTTCGACCAGCCGCCCATATTGCAGGACGACCGCACGCTTGTGCCCATGCGCGGGATTTTTCAGGCTTTGGGCGCGGCAGTCAGCTGGGACGAGCCGAGCCAGACCGTCACCGCCACCAGCGGTTCGGATGTGATTTTGTTCCGCGTGGGCGAGGCAGGGCTGTATAAAAACGGAAATTTGGTCTATACCATGCCCGTCCCGGCGCAGATCGTCAATGATCGTCTGCTTGTGCCGCTGCGGGCGGTTGCGGAGAGCATGGGCGCGTCCGTCGGCTGGGATGAGGCAAGCTATGCCGTGACGATCGTATCGGGCGGCGCTGCGCCGATCGAGCCGATTGTGCCGATCGAGCCGACTGCCCCGGATGAAGCCGTGCAGGATGCGCCGGCGATCGGCGGCTTTTTCGCAGAGGTCAAGGCGGCAGATGGGACGGTCGTGCTGACGGCGAAGCTGGAATGCGACACGGTTAGCGGCTCTGCGGGCGCGGAGAGCATCAACCTCGCTCTGGCGACGGAGACATTCGCGCTGGGGCAGAGCTTTGTGACGACTTATAAAGATGCGGCTTTGGCGGCATATGCGGCGCAGGGGGAGGGCTTTCTGCCATATTATTACATCAGTAATTACGACCTGACGCGGGCTGCGGATGGCTATGCTTCCTTTTTCGCCTCTGCGACGATCTATCACGGCGGCAACGAGGAGCGGGATTACCGCGCCGCGACCTACGACCTTTCCTCCGGCAAGGCGCAGAGCCTGCGCGACCTATTTACGGACAGCACGGAGGATCTACAGCGGCTATACACGGCGGGCTTCGGGGCGATGATCGCAGAGCAGCCGAAAGGGTTTTATGCCGATGCCGATGAGCGGCTGGCGGAACATTTGGACGAGGTCGGGTTTTATCTGACGGCGGACGAGGTCGTATTTTATCTGACGCCCGGCGTGATCGCGCCTGCGGATGCGGGCGTGGTGGCGTTTACGGTGGAGTATGAGGAGTAGGGGGAAGATATGAAAACCTTGGGGCTCTGCCCCAAACCCCGGAAGACCTTGGGACTTTGTCCCAAACCCTACAAGGGGACTCAGTCCCCTTGACCCCGAGTGCGCAGGAGCATGCGCTCCTGCGGGGAAAAGATGAAATATCCGAGCAAAAGTCACTGCTTTCGGACTGCACTTTCCCATACAAATGGAATTTCCCCATTCATTGCAAATTTGCATCTGCGGACGCATGCATATGCGTTCGCTGCAGCGGGTCAAGGGGTGAAACCCCTTGCAGGGTGTGGGACAGAGTCCCACGGTCTTTGGTCTTTGATTTTTTTCTTGCTATCACATCTTAGCTTGTGCTATACTGTATTATTCACACACGCGCGGAAGGGATGGTGGAGGATATGTC
>CAVGZD010000012.1:0-8391 GCA_963633805.1 Lachnospiraceae bacterium
TAGCCGTAGCTTTCAGCATTTCAGAATTTATGTTTTCTTATTCGGGCGCACCTTTTGCTGCGGAAGTAAAAATAGGCTCGGATCGCATAATTTCTATTGTATTTTTTGCCATACCATTATAAAATATAGAAAAATCCAAGAAAATGGGTGAGAAAAATGACGGGCTTGATAGACGCACATTGCGATACCATCGTAAAGCTGATGGAGCGCGACTTGGAGCTTGCGGACGCGGAGTGGATGCATTTGGATCTGAAGCGGCTGACGCAGTTTCCGCATGCATTGCAGTTTTTTGCCATATGGCTGGACCCGCGCTATTACGGCACGCCGATGCGGCAGACCATGAAGTATATCGATTTTTATTATGCGCAGCTTGAAAAAAATCAGGCAGCCATTGCCCATGTGAATACATACCGGGATATTTTGGAAAACCAGAGCCGCAGGTGCTGCTCGGCGCTGCTTTCTCTGGAGGGCGGCGAGGCTTTGGAGGGCGAGCTTTCCGCGCTGCATATCTATCATCGGCTGGGCGTGCGCGCCATGACGCTGACCTGGAATCACCGCAATGCCCTTGCGGACGGCGCGGCGGAAAACGCCACCGGCGGCGGTCTGACGAAATTCGGCAGGCAGGTCGTCGGGGAGATGGAGCGCATCGGGATGCTTGTGGATGTGTCCCATCTGTCGGATGCGGGCTTCTGGGATGTGGCAAAATGTGCCAAAAAGCCCTTCATTGCCAGCCATTCCAATGCGCGGGCGGTCTGCCCCGTGCAGCGCAATCTGACGGATGAGCAGCTGCGGGCGATCGCGGCGGCAGGCGGCGTAGTCGGTCTGAATTTTTATCCAAAATTCCTCGTGCGCGATGAGGATGCCGCCATAGAGGATATTCTGCATCATGCGGCGCATATGCTGGATGTCATGGGTGAGGATCATGTCGGCATTGGCAGCGATTGGGACGGCATCGAAAATACCCCGCGCGATTTGCTGCATGTCGGCGAAATGTCTGCGCTGCTCTCGCGCATGGAGCAGGAATTTGGCGCGAAAATTACGGAAAAGATCCGTGGGGAAAATTTCCTGCGGGTGCTGAAGGATTGCCTGCCGAAGTGAGGAAAAGCTGCGTCATGAGGGCGTTTTCTGCAGGAAATTACCGTTGAACAAAAGAGAACAGGAGGAAGCAACAGTGGAATTATCGAAAAGAGCATTGCAGATCAAACCATCCGGTACAATGGCGATCTCCGCGCGTGCGGCGGAACTGAAGGCAGCCGGCTTGGATGTGGTGGCATTTGGCACGGGCGAACCGGATTTTGATACCCCGGCGCATATCCGCGAGGCGGGCATCCGCGCCATCGAAAACGGAGAAACACGCTATACGGCGGCGGCGGGAACACCTGCGCTGCGTCAGGCGGTTTGCGATAAATTCAAGCGGGATAATCAGCTGGACTATGCCCCTGCGCAGGTCATCATCAGCAACGGGGCGAAGCATTCGCTGGTGAATGTATTCATGGCGATCCTTAACGAGGGGGACGAGGTGATCATTCCCGCGCCCTATTGGCTGAGCTATTCCGAAATGGTGAAGATTGCGGGCGGCGTTCCTATCATCATCCATACCAAAAAGGAAAACAATTTCATGCTGACGAAAGAGGAATTGGAGGCCGCCTATACGCCCAAAACAAAGGCCCTGGTGCTGACCAGCCCCTCCAACCCCACCGGCATGGTGACCTCCCTTGCGGATTTGCAAATGATCGCGGATTTTGCGATCTCGCATGATATTTTCGTGGTTTCCGATGAAATCTATGAAAAGCTGATTTATGAGGACGATAAGAAGCATATCAGCATCGCTTCTTTGGGCAAGGAAATTTACGATAGAACCATCGTCATCAACGGCGTTTCCAAAAGCTATGCCATGACGGGCTGGCGCATTGGCTTTGCGGCTGCGCCCCTCGAGGTGGCGAAGCTGATGGCGGCGCTGCAGTCGCATATGGCGTCCAACCCCAATTCCATCGCGCAGGCGGCGACCATCGCAGCACTCAATGGTCCGCAAGATTGCGTAGCGGAAATGTGTAAGGAGTTCAAAAAGCGCAGGGATTATATCTTCGAGCGGGAGGAAGCGATCCCGCTGCTGTCGGCGCTGAAGCCGGAGGGCGCGTTTTATCTTTTTGTGGATGTTTCCGGGACATACGGAAAGACTTATGAGGGGCGGCTGATCTCCTCTGCGGCGGATTTTGCGGCTGTCCTGCTGGATAAAAAATATGTTGCGGTCGTGCCCTGCGCGGATTTCGGTATGCCGGATTATATCCGCCTGTCCTATGCGACGAGCATGGCGCTGATCGAGGAAGGCATGAACCGGATCGAAGCGATGGTAAAGGCGCTGCAATAAGGAGGCTGTTATGAGCTACGAGGTTTTGGAGAGCAAGGTGACCTATCAGGGGAGGATCATCACGGTGACGCTGGATAAAATCTGCACGCCCGATGGCGGGGAGATGTACCGCGAGACGGTCATCCGCAAGCAGAATGCGGCGTCTGTGCTGCCTGTGGATGCAGACGGGAATTTCATATTCGTGCGGCAGTATCGCCATGCCTTCCGGGAGCTGCTGCTGGAGATCCCTGCGGGCGTTCTGGAAAAGGGCGAAACACCGGAGGTCGGCATTCGGCGCGAGCTGGAGGAGGAGATCGGCAAAAAGGCGGGCAAGCTGGAATATATCTGCAAGCTCGACCCAACGGTCGGCTTCTGCACGGAGCAGATCGACCTCTATTTTGCGACCGAGCTGAGCGAGGGACAGCAGAAGCTGGATGCGGACGAATTTCTGGAGATCGAGAAGCATAGCCCTGAGGAGGCTCTGGAGATGATCTACAAGGGCGAGATCAAGGACGCAAAGACCGTTGCCGCCATTTTCGCATGGATGGCAAGACGAGAAGGCTGATATAAAAAGTAAGACGAGAAGGGTAACATAAAAAAGCAAGACGAGCCATATCCTGTTATCAGGAGGGATGGCGATGAAGAAGCGAAAACAAGGGATAGACAAACGATTGCTGCGGATTCTGGGCGTTGTTTGTCTTTCTTTTTTGCTTGGGGTGCTGGGCGGGGCACTGCTGGCGAATCTATTGAGCGGCTCTGCGCGCACGGAGCTGACGAGCTTTTTGCAGGGCGCACTGACGGAGGGGAGTGCGGTCGGCTTTTGGTCGATCTTCCTGAAATATTTCAAGTATGACCTATTGATCTGGCTGGGCGGCTGGGTTCCACTGGGGATATTTCTGTCGGGGGCGGCGTTTTTATTTCGCGGGGCGGCGGTCGGCTTCACCTCGGCGATCCTCTTTACGACCTACGGCAGACGGGGCGTGTGGATTGCCGCGAGCAGCCTATTGCCGCAGAATATGCTTTTGATTCCGACCTATATTCTGATTATGACGGCATCGGTATATTATCTGACCTCATGGAACGAGCAGGGCGGCAAGCGTGCGCTCAGGCGGGAGCGGCGCAGGAAGCAGGCGGAGTACAGTCTTTTACTGCTCGGCTCGATGGTGATGCTGGCGGCTGCGGCGGGGATGGAGCGGGCGATTTTGCTGTGAAAAGACCTTGGGGGCGTTGCCCCCAATACCCCTACGAGGGGATTTCATCCCCTCGACCCCGATTGCGCAGGCGCGTTCGCTCCTGCGAGGGGACGAGCCGTATGCTATAAGAAAAATCCGTTTGCGACTAAATACAGTATTTTTATAGAACGATACTCCCTGTCTTGTTCCTGCAAATGCACAAATGTGCATTTGCCCGAATGGGTCAAGGGGTGAAACCCCTTGCGGGGGTGTTGGGGCAGAGCCCCAAGGTCTTTACACAAATTCGTATTTTTTCAGCATGCAGATGGTGATGGGCGTAGGTCCGGTGTGCGAACCGATGGTGATGCCGATCGTCCCGACCTGCGGGAATACATCGATCCCCGCCGCGCACAGATCCTCCACGACCTCCTGCGCGGCAGGCAGACGATCCTCCGCTCCGCGCATGACGATCACACGGTACTGCTCCTTCTGTGCGCCAATTTTTTCTTTTGTCATATCCGCAAGCAGCTTCAATGCCTTTTTGGTGCTGCGCACCTTGTTTTCTGGATGCAGCTCCCCATCGCGCATGACGATGATGGGCTTGATATTCAGAATCGTCCCCGCCAGCGCAGATACCTTGCCGATCCTGCCGCCCTTTTGCAGATGCTCCAGAGAATCGACCGTCAGAATGGTGCGCGCATCCTCCTTCAGAGCCTCCAGCTTCGCCAGAACCTCGTCCAATGCCATGCCCGCATCCCGCATGCGGCATGCCTCGATCACCATCAGACCCTCCGCCGCAGTCGCGCAGCTGCTGTCCACGACTTTGATGATGCGCTCCGGATAGGATTCCGCGAGGATATGGCTTGCATTGACCGCGCTCTGGTAAGACCCGCTGAATTTCGCGGAGAGGCAAAGGCAAAGGATATCCTGCCCCGCCTTCAGAATTTCCTCCATTTTATCGATGTAATTCTGCACGGAGGGCAGAGAGGTCTTCGGGAAGAGCTTTTCCGCCTTCATTTTCTGATAAAATTCATCCGGTGTGATGTCCTTCAATTCCTCCAGATAGGTCTCCTGATCGAAGGAAACGTGGAAGGGAACGCAGGTGATATTTCGCTCCTGCATCACTGCTGCGGGCAGGTCGCAGGAAGAATCGGCAATGATCTGGTATGTATGCATGGGGGAACCTCCACTGTTGTAATATTTTTTCCATTTTACTGGGGAATCTGCGCCTTGTCAACAAAAATCAGGCGATCGGGAGGGGATGTATAAAAAATGTAAGAAATTCCATGGAGTTGATATGTTTTGCGGCACGTTCCCTTTGCCGATACAGGGTGCATAAGAAAATTGCCAAAAGGGGAAAAAGATGGTAGAATGGGGGTTGCTATTTATGGAAAAGGGGGAAAGGCGCATGGGGAAGATACTGGTGATTGCCGAGAAGCCGTCCGTTGCCAGAGACATTGCAAAAACGCTCAAGGCAACGCAAAAGGGCGAGGGCTGCCTTCTGGGGGAGGACTATGTGATCTCTTGGGCGGTCGGGCATCTGGTGACGCTTGCCGAGCCGGAGGATTACGACGTGGCATACAAAAAATGGACGCTCTCCGCGCTGCCGATCCTCCCCGATGCGATGCAGCTCAAGGCGATCCCGCAGACGCGCTCCCAGCTGAAGATCCTGCACAAATGGATGCACAGCAAGGAGATTGACAGCATCATCTGCGCAACGGACAGCGGACGCGAGGGCGAGCTGATTTTCCGTTATATTTACGAAATTACAAAATGCAAGAAGCCATTTCGGCGGCTTTGGATTTCCAGCATGACGGAGCAGGCGATCCGCGAGGGCTTCGCAAGGCTCAAGGACGGCAGCGAATATGACCTGCTCTATGCCTCCGCGAAATGCCGCTCCGAGGCGGATTGGCTGGTGGGAATGAACGCATCGCGGGCGTACACGCTGCAATATGACGCCCTCCTGAGCATCGGGCGCGTGCAGACGCCGACGCTTGCGCTGATCGTGGAGCGGCAGAAGGAGATCGATGCCTTTACGGCGGAGGATTATTTCGAGCTGCTGGCGGATTTCGGCGGCTATAGCGGGCTATGGATTGATGCGGAGGAAAAGACCCGCATCGCAAAGGAGGAAACCGCGCGGGAGATCGCGGAGAAGGTGCGCGGGAAGATTGCCGTCATCAAAAAGGTTGAAACAGAGGAAAAGCGCATGCCGCCGCCCCTGCTCTATGACCTGACGGAGCTGCAAAGGGATTGCAACAAAAAATTCGGCTTTTCCGCGAAGAAAACGCTGGATATCGCCCAAGCTCTCTATGAAAAACGAAAAATGATCACCTATCCCAGAACGGACAGCCGCTATCTGAGCGGGGACATGCAGGGGCGCGTACGCGATACGCTGAATCGGCTGGCGGAGCTGACGACCTATGCGAAATACGCGCAGCCCCTGTTGGCAGAGGGCGGCTTGCAATTTTCCAAGCGCATCATAGATGATACCAAGGTGACGGATCACCACGCTATCATCCCGACGAACGCGCGTCTGCGGACGGACGCGCTGACGGAGGAGGAAGGGAAGGTGTTTTCCCTCGTTGCGGCGCGTTTTCTGGCGGTATTCTGTCCTTACTACCGCTACGAGTCAACGAAGGTCTATGCCGAGGCGGAGGGCGAACGCTTTTTATCAAAGGGAACGGTCGTGCTGGAGGAAGGCTGGCAGGCGGTCGAAAAGGCATTGACCCCTGCGGCAAAGAAAAAGAAGGCGGAGGAAGAACAGCAGCTGCCGGCACTGACGGAGGGCGCGGAGCGCAAGATTGAATCCGCGACCGTGCAGAAAAAGAAAACAAAGCCGCCGCAGCCCTATACGGAAAGCAGTCTGCTTTCGGCGATGGAAAACGCGGGGCGTTTTGTGGAGGATGAAGCCCTGCGCGAGCAGATGAAGGACAGCGGCTTGGGAACGCCCGCCACCCGCGCCGCCATCATCGAGCGTCTGCTGACGGTCGGCTATATCAGCCGCAAGGGCAAGGCTCTCTTGCCTACCGAAAAGGGGCGCAAGCTGATCGAGGTCGTGCCGGACGCCATGCGCTCCCCGCAGACCACGGGCAAATGGGAAAAGGGCTTATCCTCCATCGCAAAGGGCAAAATGACGGAGGAACGCTTTATGGAAAGCATTCGCCGCTATGTGTGCTTTTTGGTGCAGGACGCCGCATCCGGCAGACGGGCGGATGTTGTGTTCCCGGAGGAACAGCGGCGCGGAAAAAAACGAAAAACGAACGCATTCGGCAAATGCCCCCTCTGCGGGCGGGATATACTGGAAAATACGAAGTCCTTTTACTGCGCGGGCTGGAAAAAGGGCTGCAAATTCTCGCTCTGGAAGGATAGCCTGAAGCCCTACGGCGTGGAGCTGGACGGCGGCTTGGTCAAGCTGCTGCTCAAGGACGGCAAAACGGGCAGGATCGCCCTGACCCTGCCGCAGACGGGCGAAAAGGGAACGGCTGTGCTGATCCTGAATCGGGAGAAGGGCTTCCAGATCGAATGCATGGACTTTATCAGAGATCAATCATAAAAAAGGAGACGGACATGGAATATTTATATGGTATGCTGGGGATTTCGCCGGAGGTGGAGGAGTTCGGCAATGCAGTTCTGGCGCAGCTCAAGGAGCGATTCGAGCAGATCGACGCGGCTGCGGAATATAATCAGGCGAAGGTGCTCAAGGCGATGCAGGACGAGCGGGTGGATGCGACCTGCTTTGCCGGCTCGACGGGCTATGGCTACAATGACGACGGGCGCGATAAGTTGGAGCGGGTCTATGCGCGCTGTTTCCGCACGGAGGCGGCATTGGTGCGCCCGCAGATCACCTGCGGTACGCATGCGCTGGCGATCGCGCTTTCCGCGAACCTGCGCCCCGGCGATGAGCTGCTCTCGCCCGTTGGCAAGCCCTATGACACGCTGGAAAAGGTTATTGGGACGATCCCTTCGCCTTGTTCCCTCAAGGAATACGGCGTGAGCTACAGGCAGGTGGAGCTTCTGGAGGGTGGCGCATTCGATTATGATGCGATCGAAAAAGCCATTACGGACAAGACAAGACTGGTGACGATACAGCGCTCGAAGGGCTACGCCACCCGCCCGACCTTTTCCGTGCAGCAAATCGGGGAATTGATCGGCTTCATCAAGAAAATCAAGCCGGATGTGATTTGTATGGTCGATAACTGCTATGGCGAGTTTGTGGATCTGATCGAGCCCTCCGAGGTCGGTGCGGATATGATCGTCGGCTCGCTCATCAAGAATCCCGGAGGCGGGCTTGCGCCCATCGGCGGCTATATCTGCGGCACGGCGGCATGCATCGAACGCTGCGCCTATCGCCTGAGTGCGCCCGGCTTGGGGCAGGAGGTTGGCGCATCGCTGGATCTGAACCGAGCACTGTATCAGGGCTTTTTCCTCTCGCCGACCGTGACGGCGGGTGCGCTCAAGGGGGCAGTTTTTGCGGCGAATCTCTACGAAAGACTGGGCTTTCGCGTGATCCCGAACGGGTCTGAGCCGCGCCACGATATCATTCAGGCGGTGGAGCTGGGCAGCGAGGAGGCGATGAAGGCATTCTGTCAGGGGATACAGGCGGCTGCGCCGGTGGACAGTTATGTCACGCCTGTGCCCTATGCGATGCCGGGCTATAGCTGCGACGTGATCATGGCGGCGGGGGCGTTTATACAGGGCGCGTCGATCGAGATGAGTGCGGATGGACCGATCCGTGAGCCGTATGCGGTATATTTCCAAGGCGGGCTGACGTGGTTTCATGCGAAGATCGGCATTTTGATGTCCCTGCAGAAGCTATACGAAGCGGGGCTGGTGACGCTGCCGAGGGGGTAAGACCTTGGGGCTCTGCCCCAA
>CAVGZD010000012.1:8398-42200 GCA_963633805.1 Lachnospiraceae bacterium
AAGACCTTGGGGCTCTGCCCCAACGCCCCGCAAGGGGGCTCAGCCCCCTTGACCCCGGTTGCGCAGGAGCGATCCTCGCCCCTGCGGGAGAATAGAAATATATATTTTGGCAAAAAATACCGTTTGTGGAAAAGGGAATGCTATATTCCGATTCACAGGCGGTTTTTGTATGCTATTTCGATTTGTCCCTGCAAACGCATGTATATGCGTTTGCCATAACAGGGTCAAGGGGCAGAATGCCCCTTGCGGAGTGTGAGGCAGAGCCTCACGGTCTTCGGGGCGTTGGGGCGGAGCCCCAAGGTCTTATAATAATAGCTCCATGTCCTTTTTGCGTAGGCAGCCCAGCATGAGTAGGAAGAATAGATATAGTACACCCATGCCGCAGAGCGAGCCGAAAAATAGTAGCTTCGATGGCACGGAGATCCGGATCAGATACTTGACCAAAAGCCCTGCCGCCGCCCCCGCCAGAAGCGGCTTGAGGAAGCAGTTGTAAAAGGAGGGCAGCACCCCCGTCCGCTGATAAAGCCGCAGAAGTGAAACGCTCACGGCAAACAGCAGGCTCAAAAACCACCCCACCAGAAATGCCGGTACGCCATAAAGCGGCATGAAAAACCAGATGACGCCGATCGTAATCAGCGAAGAAAGAATACTGCTCCAAAAGAGGAAAAATTGCTCCCCTAAGCCGTTGAGCAAGCCATGCAGGGTCGTCTGCGCATAAAGCAGCGGGCAGAGAAATGCCAGCGGAAATAATACCTGCCCCAATGCCGCCCGATTATACACGATGTAACAAATCTCCTGCGGAAAAACCGCAAATAACGCCGCCGAGCCGATGCCGATGATGGAGGTGAACAAAAAAGTAGCGGAAACGGTGCGGCTGATGCGGCTGTCCTGCTTGACGGCGCATGCCTCCGAAATTTCCGGCACAAGCGATACGGATGCCGCCATCAGACAGGCGGAGGGCAGCAGGATCAAGGGCATCGCCATGCCGGTCAGCTCGCCGTAGGTACTGAGGGCTTGCGCAGTATTTTGCCCGTGCAGCTGAAGCTGGCGCGGGATGAGCACGTTTTCGACCGTGCCGAGCAGCGAGGAAGCGATCCTTGTTGCGGAAAGCGGCACAGCCATCGCCAGAATCATAGAAAGTACGGAGGACGAGGATAGCGTTGGCTTTCGGATGAGCTTGTGCTTGCGCTTAAAGCGATAATAGCTCCAAAGGGTGTACAGGCAGGAGAGCAGCTCCCCCAGCAGGATGCCGCAGACCGCCGCCGCGCAGGCATAGGACAGCCCCATCGGCACAAAGATCGCCGCAAGCGCATAAATTGTCAGGATGCGGATGCCCTGCTCCAGCACCTGCGATACCGCCGGGACGACATTCTCCTGCATCCCCAGAAAAAAGCCCCGCAGACAGGAGCCTGCCGCCATAAAGGGCACTGCCGGCGCAAGCAGACGCAGAGAGATCGCCGCGCGCGCATCATCCAGAAAAACAGTAGCGATCTCCTGCGCAAAGCAAAACAGCAGCCCGCTGACACACAGGCTGACGGCAAGCGAAAGGCAGACCGCCTGCTTGACGATCCTGCCGATATTGCCGCTCTGCCCGCGGATATTTTCCTGCGCGGTCAGGCGGGAGATGGTGGTGGTAAAGCCGGCGGAGGTGATGCTCCATGCGAGGGCGTAAATCGGCAGCACCAGCTGATACAGCCCCATGCCCTCCGCGCCGATGGCATTGGACATGAATACGCGATACAAAAATCCCATACATTTTGTAATGAGATTGGCGGCGGTCAGTATGATCGTTCCGGTGACGATGGTTTTTCTGCTCATGGGATGCCTCTTTTCTTTTTGTTTCCATACATAACTATATGGGAGGGGGAATAGAAATAGTCATGTAAAGATATCACGCCTTCGATAAAGGAGGGTGCAGACGCATCGCGAAGCGGATCTCCCTGCGACAGTGGCTTTGGCTGAACATCGACTGAAACAACGCCTGAAAAAGCCTGCAGACGGGCGTAGCATCCGCCGCAGATGCACTTATCTATCGATTGTGAAAAATAATAAACAAAAGTAACGCGGCAATAAAAAAAACTATTGACAAATTTTAGTAGATGGGATATAATTTGCCCATAGGAAAAATGAATCAGGCCGGATGAAGAGAAAGGGAGAGATTCCCCGCGCGGGGGAGGACCGATGGAGTAAGCCAGAGAAAGAGCCGTTCTCTGGGGAAACTTTCAGGTAAAGGGACCTTTCGCGGACGGAACTCTGGAGAGAGCTTGCAAAAGCCACCGTAGGAGTAACACTCTCAGGTAGAAGATACAGAGGACATATGGGCAATCGCTTCTTTGATTGCCGCATGTGTCCTTTTTTCATGACGTGGCTCGTGTTGTCCATGGATTACCTTCGGTATATGAGAGCGCATAGCATCTCAAAGCGGGTTTCGGTCGATTTCCCATCCTTCCCTCCCTATGCGGTGACCACGCGCCGCCGGGAAAACGTGCCGGAATCAGCAGAGAGGTTTGCCGGCAAAAATGCCATTGTCTCATGCTCGCGTATGCGCCCTCCTATGCCGAAGGCAAAAAGAGAGAAGGAGGAAGAACAATGAGCAACAACACAGAAATGAAAAAGGAACTAGGACTCTTCTCCGCTACGGCAGTTGTAGTCGGGTGTGTAGTCGGTTCCGGCGTATTCTTCAAGCCGACGGCGATGTATACGGCGACAGGCGGTGCGCCCGGCTTGGCGATCGTTGCATGGGTGGTGACCTCCCTGATGTGCCTTTGCGCGGCAATGACCTTTGCGGAAATTGCGATCCTGATGCCCGAAACAGGCGGCATGCCCGTTTATCTGAAAAGGGTGCTCGGCGATAAGGTCGGCTATCTTTGCGGCTGGATGCAGACGGTCGTTTTCTATCCCGCTATGGCGGCGGCGCTGAGCGTTGCGGTTGCAAATCAGGCAAAGCTGTTTTTGGGCGAGGGCTTTGTTATCCCGGTTGCGCTGGCTTGTATTTTGCTGATGGTCATCCTCAACTGCATGGGCGCAAAGGTTGGCGCAGCAACACAGAATATTTTCACGGTAGCAAAGCTGGTTCCCTTGGGCTTGATTATGGTTTTCGGCTTCATCAGAGGGCAGGGCAACCCCATTCTGGACCCCATGCTGGCAGATGGGCTGAGCGTTGGCTCCGTTATGGGGCAGTTGATGATTGCGGTTCTGTTCGCATTTGAAGGCTGGACGAACGTAGGCGCGATCGCAGGCGAAATGAAAGATCCCGGCAGAGATCTGCCGAAGGCTGTTGTCGGCGGTGTTGCCGTAATCATGGCGATTTATGTTGTAATCAACCTGGCTTACCTGTGGGTATTGCCCGCAGATGAGCTGATGAATCTGGAATCTCCCGCATCCGCGGTAGCGATTGCGATCTTTGGCGATATGGGCGGCAAGCTGGTATCCGTTGGTATCATGATTTCCGCAGCAGGTACCTGCAACGGCTTTATTCTCTCCGGTTCTCGTACGGCGCTGTATATGGCAGAGCAGGGCTATCTGCCCGGCAGCAAGGCACTGTCGAAGATTTCCGGCACGGGCGTTCCCGCAAACGGCATTTACCTGATCGGTATTCTGGGTGCGATCTATGCACTCTCCGGTCAGTTCGACCTGCTGACGAATCTGGTTACTTTCTCCGGTTGGGTATTCTACACGCTGACATTTATTGCAGTCATGGTTTACAGAAAGCAGGCTCCCGACGTGAAGCGTACCTATAAGGTGCCTCTGTACCCCGTGATCCCGATTATCTCCATCGTTTCCGGCTGCTATGTGCTGCTCAATCAGCTGTTCATGTCCGGTATGGGGGCAACAAAGATTGCAGTTGGCGGTATCATTCTGGTATTGATCGGTCTGCCTGTCAGAGCGCTGTGTGTGAAGAAAGATCGTCGTGAGGAAACGGCTTGATATAGATGACGCTGAGTCATGGCGATTTGATATAGAGATGCACCGTTTGGCGCATCCAAATAAGAAAGCATCCGAATGCCGTAAATTCTTGTTTTGCAAGGACTTACGGCATTTTCAATGAAAAATGTCTGTTTTCTTATTCGGTTTGTCGCTCGCAGCTCCGCTTAAGAAATCAACAAAAGGCAGGGCGATGTTTTCTTAAGCGGAAGCTGCTTAGGGTGTGCTCTTTTTTGTATACAGAATATAGCAATATGCAAAAGAATGATTGTCAAGAAGATGGGATACAAAATATTTTCTATTATGCATCCTTGCACACAAATTACATGATGAAATTTTTATATTTATACCAGATATATCAATATAATTTTGATAAAAATCATGCAAATCATACAAGTATGCGAACGGTGTTAAGAAAATGCTAGGAAAAAAAACGTGAACTTTGCCAGAAGCCTTGACATTTTTCTCCTGTTCATTGATAATATAAGTAATGAGCGTGCTAAAAATTGTGGATAAGTCTCGTGATTTTGTGAAATTTTTGAGATTTTGCGCAATTTTTGCAATTTCGTGGGAAGGAAAATGCTCGTAAAAATGCACCCGAGTCAGAAACCATACAGTCCGGAATACGGAAGGGTATGTTTTCCGGACGGGACACACCTAACAGGGAGGGTGGTTTCATGTACGTTATATTGTTATTGCTGTGGATTATCTTTAGCGGCAGGGTGACGGCGGAGGTGCTGCTCTTTGGCGTTGTGATCTGCGGCTGGCTGTATTGGTTTATTTCCAAGCATATGGGCTACTGCTACAAGGATGAGCTGCGTTTTACAAAAAAACTGCCGCTCTATCTGAAGTATGCCGCGACTTTGTTTTGGGAGATCGTAAAGGCGAATATCGCGGTGATCGGGGTCATTCTTTCCCCGAAGGCGGAGATCGAGCCTGCGATCATAACCTTTCGTACGGATCTGAAAAGCGAGGCGGCGCAGGTGGCGCTGGCGGATTCCATCACGCTGACCCCCGGCACCTATACGGCGGGGCTGGAGGATGGTCAGTTTGTGGTGCAGGCGCTGGATCGGAGCAAATTCGGCGAGGGCTTGGAGGATTCTGTTTTTGTAAAACAGCTAAGAAGGCTGGAGGAGGGAAAATGAGCGAGACGATGCACTTTATTTTAGAGATTGCCATGTTTGTGCTGGCGGTCTGCATGATTCTGGCTTTTACCCGCGCAGCAAAGGGACCTCGCTTCACGGATCGTATCGTTGCAATCAATATGATCGGCACGATGACGACGGCGATGATCTGCGTGCTTTCCGTTTATCTGGGCGAGTCTGCGTTGCTGGATGTATCGCTGGTGTATACCCTGCTGAGCTTTTTGGCAGTTGTCGTGATGTGTCATGTGGTCACGTTGCATCATAAGGGCAGGCTGCTGTTTTTGAGCAGACAGCATGAGCAGAAAAAGGAGGCGAAGGAAGAATGACGATCAGAGAAATCATTGCGGCGCTCTGCATTATTCTGGGGCTGTTTGTGTTCCTTTGCGCGACCTTTGGCGTATTCCGTTTCAAATATGTCATGAATAAGATGCATGCGGCTGCCCTGGGGGATACGATGGGGCTGTTTCTGCTTGTGCTGGGGCTGATGATCCTCGGCGGCGGCTTCTTTGTGATTGCAAAGTTTGTTCTGATCATCCTGTTTCTCTGGCTGACCAGCCCGATCGCGACGCATTTGATCGCGAAGGTGGAGCTTTTGACAAATCCCGATGCCGAAGAAAGGATGAAGCAAAAATGAGCGATTTTAGCATTCTGATTCAAATGATTTTGGTTGTTTTTCTCATTATCAGCGCCATCGGCGTATCTGTTGCAAGAAACCTGTTTGTGGCGGTCATTATTTTTATGGGCTATAGCTCTATTATGGCGATCGTTTGGCTCTTTTTGGAATCTCCGGATCTGGCGATCACGGAGGCGGCAGTCGGCGCGGGCGTCGATACGGTTATTTTCTTCTTGACATTGAAGAAGGTTCATGCGCTGAAAGGCACGCGGGAGGGGTGATGAGCGTGGATAAAAATAAGAGCTTTTGGCAGAAATTAAAAAGCTGGATCGATGGGGACGATGTTTTCATCGATGCGGATCGATATATTGCTACGAGAGGAAAGAAAGAAAGAGAGCCGCTTCTGCAAAATATTTCGATGGAACGTCTGCGCTCCAATTCTGTGCTGTATCGCGTTTTGAGCGTATGTATTACGGTCTGCTTTATCGCCGTGATGCTGCGGGTGGTGATGGATCTGCCGATGTTTGGCGATCCCGGCAGCATTACCAATAATGAGGTTGCGGCGCGCTATCTGGAAAAGGGCATTGAGGAAACGGGCGCGATCAACTTTGTTGCGGGCATGATTCTGGATTATCGTGCATTTGATACCTTCGGCGAATCGAACGTGCTTTTCATGGCGGTCATCGCCGTTTTGATGCTGCTGCAGCGCGATAAAAACAATATTAGCGCGGCGGAGGATCAGGAAAACGCGGAGGACGATGCCTTCGATGCGCAGGATTCCAAGCTGATTTTGCGCAAGGGGGCGAAATGCCTTGCGCCCATTGTTATTTTGTATGGCATTTATGTTGTGCTGAACGGGCATTTGTCTCCGGGCGGCGGCTTTTCCGGCGGGTCGATCATCGGCGCGGGGCTGATTTTGTATTCCGCGGCATATGGACACGCCGCCATGCAGAAATTCTTCACCATCAAGACCCTGACCTATATCAGCGTGGCATGCCTGCTGACCTATTGCGGCTGCAAGAGCTATTCCTTCTTTACGGGCGCAAACCATGTGGGCTATGAGGTGCCGAAGGGAATCCCCGGCAATATTCTGAGCGCCGGCTTCATCCTGCCGCTGAATATCTGCGTCGGCTTGGTCGTAGCCTGCACGATGTACGGATTCTATGCATTATTCACAAAAGGAGAAGTCTGATTATGAGCCATTTGCTGACAAATTATTACGAAGCGGCATCAGTCATCCTCTTTGGCATAGGATTTATGAATCTGCTGCTGCAAAACAATCTGATCAAGAAATTCATCGGTCTGAATATCATGGATACCTCGGTGTATCTTTTTCTGGCTGCGAAGGGATATATCTTCGGCAGAGTTGCGCCGATCCTGACCGATGGGATTATTGACGCGAGCTATTATATCAACCCGATCCCCGCAGGTCTGGTGCTGACGGGCATCGTGGTATCGGTAAGCATCACCTCTTTTTCTCTTGCTCTGGTTCTGCGCCTGTATAAGCATTATGGCACGCTGAACATGGATGAGGTTCTGCGCATCATGAGAGAGGAGGAAGGGGAATAATGGGGCATCATGTGAATTTTATACATAATATACCTTTCTTCAGTATCTTTTTTGCGATGTTCTGCGGCATCATCACGCCGCTGATCAAAAACGGACGCACAGCCCGCCGCCTGCATGGCTTCATGGTTGCGCTGATCGGGGTGCTGTCCGTCATTTTGCTGTACAGCGTGGTGCGAAACAGGGAAGCCTTTACCTTCATGATGGGGCATTTTCCCGCGCCTTGGGGCAATGAGCTGCGGATCGGACCGCTGGAGGCATTGCTGGCGGTTTTGATCAGCGTGGTTATGTTTTTGACGATTCTGGGCGGTAGTGAGCAGATCTTTAGGGAGATCGTGCCGGAAAAGCAAAGCTTTTATTTCATCATGCTGAATGCGACATTCGGCGCGATGCTGGCGATGACCTACACGAACGACCTGTTCACGGCATATGTATTCATTGAAATTCTGACCATCGCCTCCTGCACGCTGATCCTTGCGCGGGGGACGAAACAGGCAATGGTCGGCACGACGCATTATCTGGTCTTCGGCTGCATCGGCTCTGGGCTGTTTTTGCTGGGCGTGTGTATCCTCTATGGCATCACGGGGCATTTGCTGTTCCCGCAGATCAAGGAGACGATCGCGCTGCTGATGGCAACGGGGGACTATCGCTTTGCGCTGATGTTCGTGGTAACGCTGATGCTGGTTGGTCTTGGGATCAAGAGCGCACTCTTTCCCTTTCATTCCGCCCTGCCTACGGCTTACGGCTCGACTCTGACGACCTCCAGCGGCATCCTCTCCGGGCTGGTTTTGAAGGCGTATATCATTCTGGCGATCAAGCTGGTATTTGAGGTATTCACGCTGGAAACGCTGGACGTTTTGCAGATCACGGATATTGCCTTTATTCTGGGCATCGCGGGGATGGTTATGGGCTCTGTCTATGCGGTGCGGGAGAGCCGTATGAAGCGTATGCTGGCGTATTCCTCCGTGGCGCAGATCGGCTATATTTTCATGGGCATCGGACTTGGCTCGGAATATGGCATGCTGGCGGCGATCTTCCATGTGTTCTCGCATGCGGTGACGAAAGCTATGCTCTTTATCTGCTGCGGCAGATTTGTGGATGAAGCGGGCGGCAAGGAGCAGCTGGAGCACCTGCGGGGCGCGGCGCACAGAAATCCGCTGGCGGGCATCGCCTTTACCATGGGCGCGCTCTCCATGATCGGCGTTCCGCTCTTTGCGGGCTTTATCTCTAAGCTCTGCTTTGCGATTGCGGCTGTGCAGGCGCCGGAGTATTATCAGGTCATTATTATTTTGATGGCTCTGGCGATTTCGATGATATTGAATGCGATGTATTTCCTGCCTTCTGTCATCGCAATCTGGACAAAGCCGAAAGCGGGCGCAATCGAGCGCAATTCTGTATCGTTTACCGTTGCGCTCTCGCTGGTGCTGTTTATGATTGTGAATCTAATATTGGGCATCGGGTATCGTCCCATCCTGGATGTGATGGAGATGGGTATCCGGCTGATCCAGCGGACGTTATGATGAGAGGATGGAGGGAATAAAAATGAGCGGAAATATGATCTTGCTGCTCCCGATGATCCTGCCATTTATCTTTGGTCTCATCATTGGCTTCCAAAAGGAGGAAAAGCAGCGCAATATCTTAGTTTTGATTGCAATGGCGATCGAGGCGGCTTTGGTTTGGTATCTATGCATGGGGGATCATTCCGCGGTGCTCTGGGTGCTGACCGATCGGCTCTCCATCGCCTATCATACGGACGGTCTGGCGAAGTTTTTCGCCTGCCTGATCAGCACGATCTGGCTGATCGCAGCGGTATTTTCCATGGAATATATGAAGCATGAGCAAAAGCCCGAGCGCTTCTTCATGTTTTATACCTTCTCTCTGGCGGCTCTGATGGGGCTGTGCTTTGCGGAAAATATGATGACGCTGTATCTGTCCTATGAATTTATGACGATTCTGACCGTCCCTCTGGTGATCCATACGGGCACACCGGAGGCGACCGCCGCAGGTATGAAATATCTGGGCTATTCCATATTCGGCGCAGGTTTGGGGCTGCTGGGCTTCTTCTTCCTGAATACCTATTGCGATACGACGACATTTATGCCCGGCGGCACGCTGAATCTGGAGATGGTGGCAGGGAAGGAAAACCTGCTGCTGCTGGTATTTTTCCTGATGGCGCTGGGCTTTGGCTGCAAGGCGGGTATGTTCCCCCTGCATGCATGGCTGCCGACGGCGCATCCCGTTGCGCCCTCCCCGGCGTCCGCGGTGCTTTCCGGTATCATCACGAAGGGCGGTGTGCTTGCCATCATTCGTGTGACGTATTATCTCTTCGGGGCGGATTTTCTGCGCGGCACATGGGCGCAGACGGCGGTTCTCACGCTGTCCGTGATCACGATCTTTATGGGCTCTATGCTGGCTTATAAGGAAAAGCTGCTGAAAAGGCGGCTGGCGTATTCCACGGTGTCGAACGTATCCTATGTGGTATTCGGGCTGATGCTGCTCTGCCCGGCGGGCTTTATGGGTGCGCTGCTGCAGGTGGTCTTCCATGCGGTAGCGAAGAATATCCTCTTCCTTTGCGCCGGCGCGATCATCTATAAAACGCACAAGACCTTCGTGCATGAGCTTGTCGGCATCGGCAAGGAAATGCCGATTGTGATGTGGACCTTTGCTCTTGCCGCGCTTTCGCTGATCGGCATTCCGCCCACGGCGGGCTTTGTCAGCAAGTGGTATCTGGCGCAGGGGGGTCTGTTGCCTGAGATGGGCGCGATCGGCACGGTGGGCGTTGTGATGCTGATGGTCAGCGCACTGCTGACGGCGGGCTATCTGATGTCTATCGTCATGAAAGCCTTCTTCCCCGGCAGGGAATTTGACTACGGCGCACTGAAAAGCAAGGAGCCGAACGCTTTGATGACGGTACCTCTGGTGCTGCTGGCGATCGCGGTTGTGGGCTGCGGCATTTTGCCGACCCCTCTGATGGATCTGATCGGCAGTATCAGCGGAATGATTTTCTAGGGAAAGGGAGGAAACAATATGAACGCATTTGCGACATTGTTACCGGTGATCTTTCCGATCGTTGCGGGCATTTGCCTGCTGCCGGTAAAATTCAGTGACAGAAAAGCAAGAGAGAGGGTCGTTCTGCCGATCGTTGTGCTCAATGCGCTCTTTGCGCTCTATGCGATCTATGGCACGGGCTGCCCGGAGGTAACGCTGTTCCGCTTCAGCTCGAAGCTCACGCTGCTGCTGCATGTGGATGGGCTGGGCAAGGTGTTCGGCACGATGGTATCGCTGCTTTGGATCGTGACGACGGTGTATGCCTTTGAATATATGACGCATGAGGGGCATGAGGATCGCTTCTTCGCCTTCTTTACCATGACCTTCGGCGTAGTCATCGGGATCGCCTTTTCGGCAAGCTTCCTGACGATGTATTTGTTCTATGAATTCCTGACGCTGGTGACGCTGCCGCTTGTTATGCATCAGTTTGACAACAAGGCAAGACACGCCGGGAAGATGTACGTTTTGTACATGATGTTCGGTGCATCCTTGGGCTTCATCGGCTTTGTATTCATCTATATGTTCGGTACGACGACGAGATTTATGCCCGGCGGCGTGCTTGACCCTTCGCTGATTGCGGGGCATGAAACCATGCTGCTGACGGTATTTGTGATGGCATTTTTCGGCTTTGGCGTAAAAGCGGCGATTTTCCCCTTTTATCGCTGGCTGCCGAAGGCATCCGTTGCGCCGACCCCCGTTACGGCGCTGCTGCATGCGGTTGCGGTCGTAAAATCGGGTATTTTCGCCATCGTGCGCCTGACCTATTATGCCTTTGGCACCTCCTTTTTGGTGGGGACATGGGCGCAGAGCGTGATGCTGATTTTCGCGGCGATCACGATCGTATTCGGCTCGACTGTGGCATTGCGCACGCCGCATATCAAACGGCGCTTTGCCTATTCGACGGTATCCAACCTGTCCTACATCATTTTCGGCATCGCCATCATGACCCCGGCGGGGTTGGCGGCAGCCATGCTGCATATGGTGTATCATGCGGTCATCAAGATTACGCTGTTCTTTACGGCTGGCGCGATCCTCTATAGGACGCATCGCGAATATCTCTATGAGGTCGAGGGCTTCGGCAGGCTGATGCCGATCACCTTCGCCGCGCTTTCCATCACGGGGCTGGGGCTGGTCGGTGTGCCGCCTTTTGCGGGCTTCAATAGCAAATGGGCGCTGGCGACTGCGGCTGTGGAGAGCGGCAATGTGGTCAGCTATATCGGCATTGCGGCGCTGATCCTCTCCGCGCTGCTGACGGCGCTGTATATTTTCTCGATCATCATTCGGGCGTATTTCCCGCGCAAGAAGGAATACCCTGAGGATTACTATCACCATGTATCTGATCCGAACAGGTATATGACTGTGCCGCTGGTATTGCTGACGGTCGTATCCGTTCTCATGGGTCTGTTCCCCGAAACGCTGCTGAACATCATGTACGGCGCGATTGCGGGCATTTCGTAAGGGAGGGAAGAAAAAAATGGAGCATAACGTAGTAACGAGTATGGTACTGCCTTTTTTGGTGTTCTTTCCCTTCCTCGGCGCGATCATCGGCTATCTGATCGGCAGAAGGAATAAAGCCCTGCGCGACCTTTGGGCATGGGCGCTGTCCGCGGTGATCTTTGTAGCGAGCCTGCTTTTGATTGGCAAGGAAACGACCTTTGCCATCCCCAATTTTTGCGGGCTGGGCATCAGCTTCTTTGCGGATGGCTTTAGCGTGATCCTGGCGGTGCTGACGGCGGCGATCTGGCTGATCACCACGCTGTTTTCTCGGGAATATATGGCGGAGGAACGCAACAGAAATCGCTATTATCTCTTCGTGTTCCTGACGCTGGGCGCGACGATGGGGATCTTCCTCTCCGCAGATCTGTTTACGACATTTATCTTCTTCGAGATTATGTCCTTTACCTCCACGGTTCTGGTCATCCATGAGGAGGATGATTTTACGCTCCGCTCCGCTTATACCTATCTGACGGTGGCGATCATCGGCGGTCTGGTGACGCTGATGGGGCTGTTTATGATGTATCGCATGGCGGGAACGCTGAATTTGGCGGAGCTGACCGCCTTTATGGCGGCGCAGGAGGACAAAACCCCCTTCTATCTGACCGGCATTCTGATTCTCTTCGGCTTTGCGGCAAAGGCGGGGCTCTTTCCGCTACATATCTGGCTGCCGAATGCGTACAGCGTAGCTCCCGCGCCCTCCAGCGCACTGCTGAGCTGTATCCTGACGAAAACCGGCGTGTTTGGTACGATCATCGTCAGCTGCAAGCTGTTTTTGCATGACGCAAAGTGGGGCAGTCTGATCCTGATCCTCGGCGTGATCACGATGGTGCTGGGGGCGGTGCTGGCGCTGTTCTCCGTTGATCTAAAGCGGACGCTGGCATGCTCGTCTATGTCCCAGATCGGCTTTATCATTATCGCTATCGGGATGCAGGGGCTTCTGGGCGAGCATAACGCGTTGGCGGCAAGCGGCACCTTCCTGCATTTTCTGAATCACTCCCTGTTCAAGCTGCTGCTGTTTATCGGCGCGGGCGTGATCTATAGGAACCTCAAGGAGCTGAACCTGAATAAAATCCGCGGCTACGGCAAGGATAAGCCGCTGCTGAAATTCATCTTCCTGATGCCGATTCTGGGCATCGGCGGTATTCCCCTGTTCAACGGCTATATCTCCAAGACGCTGATCCACGAAAGCATGGTGGAATATATTGCGATTCTTGCTGAGACGGGGCAGTCTATCGCATGGATGAAATGCGCGGAGCTGCTGTTCCTGTTCTCCGGTGGGCTGACGCTGGCATATATGACGAAGATTTTCGTCTGCATTTTCATCGAGGAAAACCCTTACGGCGCGGCGCAGGCTGTGCGCAGGGGACCTTATATCAGTAGGATGATGGCTGTCATTCTGGCGGCGATCGCGATCTGCCTGCCGATTCTGGGCGTTCTGCCGCATCAGACGCAGGACGTGCTCTCTGCGATGGGCGCGCATTTCATGAACGCGCACACACCGGAGCATGCTGTGCATTATTTTGCCTTTGTCAATCTGAAGGGTGCGCTCGTCTCTGTCTGCGTGGCGGTCGTGGTGTATTTCCTCTTTGTGCGCAAGGTGCTGATGCGCCGGGATGAGAACGGCAATGTGGTTTATGTGGATCTCTGGCCCGAATGGTGCAATCTGGAGAACAAGGTGTATCGCCCGATTCTGCTGACGGTGCTGCCCTTTATCGGCGGGCTGTTCGCGCGGGCGGCTGGGAATCTGATGGATGGCTTTATCGCGCTTTTACGTATGTTTATCTTCAATAATGATAACGGGCGCGTGGTTCCGCCGGAGGATAAATATTTCTCCGCGTACACGGATTATGAGACCGAGCATCAGGTTTATCGCGAAAGCTTCGCGACGAGCCTGCTTTTGATTGGCGTCGGTCTGACGATCGCAACGATTTATGTCATGCTGTAACCGTAAGCGCGGCTGCAAGCGAAAATAAGAGAACAGGTATGCAAAATGCCGTAAGTCCTTACAAGACAAGGATTTACGGCGTTTTGTTTTTTATTTGAATGCGCCATGCGCGGAAATCTCATTGAAAATTTCTTCCTGTAAGGGAGTTTTTTTCATGTTGAATTGACAGACAGGGCGCGGGGAGTTACAATGATCCGGTAAAGGATCAACGAAAAGGAGCAAAACGATGAGAAAAAAAATCCTTTTGATCGGATTGGCAATCGCGCTTGCGCTGGGCGGCTGTGCGCAGCAGCGGGAGCAGGCGCAGCAAATGCTGGAAAACAGCAAAATGAAGGATAGACACGAAGCGACTTCCTTTGCGATGGATACCATTATGACGTTTGTGGTACTCCATGAGGACGGGGAGGAGCTGATTATTGATGCGGAGCAGGAGATCAGACGGCTGGAGAATCTGCTTTCCGTGACGCTGGAGAGCAGCGAGATTTCCCGCCTGAATGCGGCGGCGGGAGAGAAGGCAGTCTCCCTGAGCGAGGATACGCAAAGGCTTCTGGAGGAAGGCAAGCACTATTGGGAGGCGACCGACGGCTGCTTTGATATTGCGATCGCGCCGGTCGTGAAGGCTTGGGGCTTTACGGAGGAGGAGCATCATGTGCCCTCGCAGGCGGAGCTGGACGCTCTGCTGCCCCTGACAGACCCTGCGGACGTCATTCTGGAGCAGGGCACGGCGTATCTGGCGCAGGAGGGCATGGCGGTCGATCTGGGCGGCATTGCGAAGGGCTATGCGTCCGACCGGGTGGCAGAGCTATTGCGGAGCAAGGGCGTGGAAAAGGCGATCCTCTCCTTGGGCGGCAATGTATACGGCATCGGCACGAAACCGGATGGCGAGCTGTGGCAGGTCGCGCTGGCAAATCCGCTGGATGCAAACGATTATTGCGGGCTGATCTCCATTGCGGATCAGGCAGTGGTGACATCCGGGGGCTATCAGCGCTATTTTGAGGAAGATGGCAAGCGTTATCATCATATCATCGACCCCAAAACGGGCTATCCTGCGGACAATGAGCTGCTTTCTGTGACGATCATCAGCGAGAGCGGCACAAGAGCCGATGCGCTTTCCACGGCGCTGTTCGTGATGGGGCTGGAGGATGCGCTGGCATATTGGCAGGAATCGGATGATTTTGAAGCGATTTTTATCACGAAGGAGGGCGAGGTCATCGCGACGGAGGGTGCGGACGCAAGCTTTGCCTTCGAGGGAAGAGATAATGATTTCAGCTATCGGGTGCAGCTAAGAGAGGGGAAGAGCGAAAAATAATCCACGGCGGGGAAGATATACGTCTTATGTGAAATGACTTTTGACTGGGGGGGGAAAATCGATATTGGGGCAGGAGCAGGGCGCGGAGACGAAGGATTTTTATCTCGTTTTGGAGAAACCGGGCGAGGTGCCCGCGCCGATCGATGATGAAGCGATGGAGGCGGAGAAAAACCGTCTGCTGGTGAAATTTTTGATGAAATCCAAGAAATGCCATCGGCTGGTACGCATGGCGAAGGGCGCGAAGGCTGCGGCAGAGAAGGCGGATGGAGCGATGGAAGCCACGCCGGAGGTGCAGGCGCACCCGACCGATCTGGAAGCGGATGCGGTCATTCATATCCCCAAGGGCGCGTTGGGCGCGTGGATGATGCTTTACCCGCCGGTGGGCGAGGGTAAGCCGCTTTCCTATGACGAGCTGATGGAGCGGATCGAGGCAGAGGGCATTGTTTTCGGTGTAGATGAAGCGCGTCTGCATCAGCTTGCGGAAGATCCGGTTTATTTTGACACGGAGCTGATTGCGCGGGGTCAGCCGGAGGTACACGGGAAGGACGGCTGGATCAAGGAATATTATCCGCGCGAGCTGAGCAATACCTTTGCGATGGACGAAAACGGCAACATGGACTATCGTTCTGCGGCGAATACGCAGGTGCTGCATGAGGGCGACGTGATCTGCGAAGCCATCCCGCTGACCGAGGGCATCCCCGGCAAAAAGGTAACGGGGACGGAGCTGCCGGCAGCCGGGCAAGCCCGTGAAGCTGCCCAGCGGCACGAATACCTGCCTGAACGAGGAGCAGAACAAGCTGCTGGCGGCAATATCTCCATCCGCAAGGGCGTGCTGGGGGATAACCGCGCGGTGCTGCGCTCTCCGAAGTGCATTTCGGCGCAATATCTGGAAAACTGCGTCATCTATGTGGGGGATAAGGTAGAGACGAGCAGTATTATTACCTCCGATGTATTCAACGATAATGCGATCATCGTGCGTTTTGGGCGGGGCACGATCATCGGCGGTAATCTGGTTGCGACGAATTTGATCGGTGCAAACGTCATTGGCTGCCGTGCGGAGCGCATGACGGAACTGACCATCGGCGAGGTTCCTATGCTCAAGCAGGAGCGGGAAGAGGTCCTCGCGCAGCTGCGGAGATGGACAAGCAGGAGGCAACCCTTGGCAGCAACATCAGCCATCTGGATATCGAGGATATCGATGAGGCGGAGGACAAGGCGAGAAACCGTGCGCAGAGGCTGGCGAAATTCCGCCTGCAAAGGTCCGTGCTGACCGTGCAGAAGGCGCAGCTTTATAAGAAGCTGGATGAATTGGATCAGAAGGAAACGGACGCCTTCAAATGCAAGGTAATCTGCGATACGATTTATCCGCGGACGCGGATTTCCTTCGGCGGCATCAGTTGCACGATCGATCAGCAGATTTATCATTGCAATGTCCATGTGCAGGATGGAGAGCTGGTGACATACTGAGGATGTAAGGGCAGTTGCGGAGGATTTGCGTAGAGCCTTCGCAGAACAGATGAAGGAGTGGAGAGAGATGAGCAAGACACTAATGGTTGTAGATGATTCCAAGATCGTATATTTGAGTATGGTAAAGATGTTGGAGGGCACAGAATTTTGAGATCATTCGTTATTGCCGCAGCGGCGAGGAATGCGTAGAGACCTACGAGAGCTGCCATCCCGATCTGGTGACGATAGATATCGTTATGCCGGGCGAGGACGGGCTTGAGGCTGCAAAGGCGCTGCTGGAGCAGCATCCCGAGGCGCGCATTATCATGGTATCCTCTCTGGCTTATGATGATACGATGGATGAAGCGAAAAAAATCGGCACAAAGGGCTTTATCTATAAGCCGCTGCAAAAGGAGAACGTTCTGGAAAGATTGCATAAGGCTTTGGAGAGCCGAATTTGCGGAATTTTCACATGAAAAAGCGAACAAGGGAAAATTATGCTTGACAGGCTTCGAAATGCCTAGTATTATTGTCAAATAAGTGCGAATCGGAGGTGAAGATATGGAACGTGTAAACACGATTTCCAATGCGGAAATGAAGGTAATGAATGAAATCTGGAACAGACAGGATGAGGCGACCATTCAGGAGATGGTGACCGCTCTGAATGAACAGGGGGAAGAATGGGCATATCAGACGGTTGCGACCTTTTTGCGCAGGCTGGAGGCAAAGGGAGTGCTATCCTCCAACAAAAAATCGAACAAGCTGTCTTATTTCCCGCTGCTGAGCAGAGAGCAGTATGAAAGAAGAGAGGCGAGGGGCTTTATTGAGCGCAATTTCCGCGGCTCTCTGCGCGATTTTCTGGCGGCATATTCCGGCGAACAGATGCTGAGCGAGGGCGAGAAGAAGGAAGTACAGGATTGGCTGAACGAATTGGGGAAGTAAGCTGAGCCTGCGGGTAGTTTTGTGGATAGAATATTGTCGGAGAAGCTCAGGGGAGCATGGAACGCAGGGGCTGTGCGCCGCTTGTCGGCGCAGCCAAAGAGGGAAACAGCCCGGCTCTGCAAATCCTTGTAAAATAACGATTTCCGGGGGGAAATGCCCGGTTTCGTGCTTTGGATGAAATGAGCAGGTTTTTTTGCCCGAATGCGTCGATGCGTCCGCCAGAGACTCCTTAGGATAGAGAAAATTTGAGGGTATTGCTTGTCAGAGTGAAGTGATTTCGCTTTACGGTGAGCATGCCCTCTTTTTGCATTTTGCTCAATTCATTGGAAAGCGCACTGCGATCCACGCTGAGATAGTCTGCAAGCTGCTGGCGATTGAAGGGGATATAAAAATCCGAGCTGCCTTCCTGCATCGCCTGCGCGGAGAGATAGGACAGAAGCCGCCCGCGGATGGATTTGGCAGAGGTATGGAAGATGCGGCGGGAGAGATTCAGATTTTTTTGCACAGCGGCGAAAAAGAGATTCTGCATGATGCGGATATGCAGGGGGCTGGCGGCGGCGCAGGCTTGCAGCAGGCGACCCATATGCAGAAAGAGGATGCTCGTCTCCTCCTCCGCGATCACGCTGACCATGATCGGCTCGGATGGGATGCAGGCGTAGGATTCCGCAAAAACCTGCCCCACGCTCGCCGTGCCAAGGATGCTTTTGTTGCCCCAGATGTCGTCATTTTCGATGCAGACCCGCCCGGAGAGAATCAATCCCATCGCAGAAACGTTTTCCCCCGCGCGATAAATAACGCTGCCCTTGGGGAAGGTTTTTTCCTCTGCGCGGACGGATTGCAGCAAAGCAGGAAGCTCCTGCGGCGAGATGCCCTGAAATACGCCTGTTTTTGATAAAAATGCAAAATCCATAAAATTCCTCCGTTTTTGTTGTTTTAACAACATATTCTTCTCTGCAATCGTAGTATACTTTGCTCATCAAGTCAAGGGAGGAAATGATATGATCAGAAGAATTATAGAAATCGATGAAGATAGATGCAATGGCTGCGGCTTGTGCGCGCAGGCATGCCACGAGGGCGCGATTGGGATGGTCGACGGCAAGGCAAAGCTGCTGCGCGATGATTATTGCGATGGGCTGGGGAATTGCTTGCCTGCTTGTCCGACGGGGGCGATTCGTTTTGTGGAGCGCGAGGCTCTGGCATACGATGAGGCGGCGGTTTTGGCGAATCAGCAGAAAAAGGCAGGGGGATGCGCGGGGGCACAGGTGCGCCAGCTTGCGACGGAGGATGCGCCTGCCGAAACAGCATTTGTGCCTTCGCAGCTGCGGCAGTGGCCGGTGCAGATCAAGCTGGTGCCTGTGAATGCGCCGTATTTCGATGGGGAAGATCTGCTGATTGCAGCGGACTGCACGGCATATGCCTATGCAAATTTCCATCAGGACTTTATCCGCGGGAAGATCGCGCTGATTGGCTGCCCGAAGCTGGATATGGTAGATTATACGGAGAAATTGACGGAAATTTTGCTATATCATGATGTGAAAAGCCTGACGGTAACGCGGATGGAGGTGCCTTGCTGCGGCGGCATTCAGTGGGCAGTGGAGCAGGCGCTGCAAAACAGCGGGAAGCAGATTCCCCTGAATGTGGTGACGATTTCCGTGGATGGAAAAATCGAGTAAGGGAAGGCGTTGCCCTTGCTTTCCGGATAGGGGAGCATTCCTTTGTAGATTATTGTAGAAATGGATATTTATACATTTTTGGAAGAAAAATAAAGAAACAAAAACTGCTTGCAGCTTAGGAAAACTGGGTTCGCAAGCGGTTTTTTATGTTGTATTTTTCCTTATGATGCATCCAAATAAGAAAATTTCAATGCTTTGTAAATCCTTGCAAACAAAGATTTTCTTGGATCGTCGTTCACAGTTCCATTTCAAAAATCAGCAAAAGATAATACGGTGTTTTTAGCAGAATCTGTGTGCTTGCAATCGGTCTACATAACTTGTCTATTTCTCGCCCGCTTGAGATAAATCATTCACAAAATGCAACATAAATGTCGAAAAAAGTTTTTTTCAGACATGTCTGGAGAAAATAGTCGAAAACGGCAACGTCATTATTGTCTTTCTCCACAAAGCTGTATATAATAAGATAGAAATGTGAAGAAACAGCACCTATATGTTTCTATATGTGGATTTTGTCCTGATATTTCCGGATTTTTACAGTGAAAATGGGATGATACCGCATGGCAAATTTTTGGTAGGGGGAGAAATAGGATGTGTACGAATGATTTTGATGCATTTCTCAAATCTGAGCAATATCAGCAGATCGAGCAGGGCGAGAACTATCGCAAATTGATGGATCTGCTGCGGCAAAATCTGCCAAACGATGTCTTTTTAGATGTAGAAGAGCTGCTGCATGAGGAAATCTTCTCCAAGATGGAGATGGCATTCGAATATGCGTATTCCTTGGCGCTGGAGCGGAAGTCGGAGGTTTCTGACGAGGCAGAGGAGTCGCAGGATTGAATTTACGGAGGTGTTTTTCGGTAAAATTGCCGGCAAAGAGCGGGAAAGATTTTGTGGATTCCTAAAATGGGCTGTCGCTTGTACGAGTGCAGATTCGTTGAGCGGCAGATTGAGGGTGATGTCACGATAATCATTGATACTATGAACACCCTGACGAACTCGCGCATCTGGAGATGATGGGCACGATCGTCCACCAGCTCACGCAGGGCTTGACGAAAGATGAAATTATTGCTGCGGGATTGGAGCCGTATTATGTCAATCATGGACTTGGGGTGTACCCCGCTTCCGCGGCAGGCGTGCCGTTTACGGCTGCTTATCTGCAATCTAAGGGGGACCCCATTACGGATTTGTATGAGGATATGGCAGCAGAGCAGAAGGCGCGTTCCACATACGAATATCTCATCGACCTGACCGACAACCCTGAGGTTCTTGCGCCGCTGCGCTTCCTGCGCGAACGTGAAATCGTGCATTTCCAGCGTTTTGGCGAAAGCCTGGAAATTGCCCGCGACTATCTGAATCAGCAGCATTATTTCTTTGTGCAGAATAACGGCTGCCAAAGCTGAGCTGCGAACGCTTCATGCGGCAGGGAATGATACAGAAACGGCAGATCGCTTCAATTTGCGATCCGCCGTTTTCTTTTACAGCGCACACATGTCTGCGAGTTCAGCAGTGCGCCTTTTATCATTGTCTATGCCGAAAAATTTTATATCCTTATCAGCTCCGAGGCGTTCCGTCCATCGTATCGGGGAGACGGAACTGGCTGATGAGATTTTTCAGCATCTGTGCCTAACTGGAAAGCTCCTCACTGGCAGCTGCGCTGTATTCCGTTCTGGACATCCCCGCAAAGAGCTTCCAGCCATAATCGGGAATATCCGTAACCGTACCCATGCGGACGCTTCCGTTTACGATATAGCTCATAATCTCTCCGTTGAGCGTCAGCATTTCCGTCATTGTGATGTACTTTTCGACATAGTCCTCAACCTGATTTTTTGCACTGGTGTTCGTCTGCTGCAAAAAAGCATTTTCCTTTGCATCCATGCTTCGCTTGGTCAGCGATCCGATGCAAAACGCCGATATAAGATTCAGGATCAGCAATATGGCGACTGAAAATAGAACTAATGTTGTGGAAAGTTTTTTTGATTTTGTAATGTTCATCTTTTCCCCTCACTTCATTTGACTAACGCCTTCTCGAAAGGTCATTTTTGCGATCTGCACATTTCCTTTTGCTGGCAATGCGCCGCAAAATACAGTGTACATCTCACAAAAACACGTTTCAGAGACGCCCCACTTGATTTTCAGAATACCCCTCTGAAAATCAATACAACTACACCCTTGTAGTTATTGTAACAACCTATTTGTAAAATGTCCGTAGAAAACTTGTAATTTTTTGCAATTTTCTGTACAAAATGAGGAATTTATGACGATTATTAGGGGAATTACATAGGGGAAACGTTTGATTTTGTGCTGAAAAAGCGATTTTGCGCGCATTTTCAGTCAAATCTTACAAAAACTGTATGCAATACTTGCGGGCATTCCATGTAATTTCTATAGAATATCCTGTAATTTGCACGCTTTATTTCCGTACGAGATTGGGTGATGTGGCCTGAAAAGAGTTCGGCACGGCTGAGGCTTCCGCTCTTCTGGATTCGAGCATCGTCGAGAGGGGGATCATCGGTTGCGATTCCTCTGCCCCATGCGAAAATCCATCCTTTTCCATAAAATGCAAAGAGACGCGAAGCCCTATTTTCAAGGCTTCCCATCTTTTTTCGTTCCTTTTTATTTATCCAGAACCGCGACCTGAATCGCCTTCACGGCATCCTCCATCCGCTGCAAATCCTCCGCAGTCAGCCTGATATCGATGCATTTCGCGGTATCTTCCACGCTGGCGTGCCTTCTCATGCCGACCAGCAGATTCATCCGCTCATACTGCGCCAACGACCACGCTTCGATCAGCGCCGCATAGCTGCAACCGTATTGCTCGCACATCGGTGTCCACAGCTCGAATGCGCGGCGCAGACCGATCTTACGTTCTTCTTCCACCCAAGGCAGACGAGAACGAATGTCCGTTGCCGCAAACTGCTTGTCCATAAACTGCGGGGAGGTCAGGAAGCCTTCCTCCAGTACGCCGTAGGTCTGGAAAGTCGTGTTGTATTTCCTGCAAGGATCAAAATATTCCCGACCGTGGAAGGGGGAGAGTATGCTGAAAAATTCCTGCACGAGAGAGACACCCTTCGCGCCGCCGGAGGATGCCTTCTGATAGGCTTCAAGGTCGGCGGGTTGGCTGTTGGACAGACCGTAGGCACGGATTTTTCCCTCTGCGATCAATTCCTCCAGCGCGCCGACCGTTTCCTCCACGGGAAAGCTGTCGCAAACATAATGCACGATCAGGGAATCAAGGTAATCCGTCTGCATCCTGCGCAGGGAGTCCTCCACGTCCTTTTTGATCGCAGCGGGGCGCGTATCGTTGTTGACCGTATAGCCGTCGCGTTCGTAGTGGAAATTGCCGCCTTCGCCGCGCCAATTCAGGGAGCATTTGCTTTGCAGGACAAAATCGCTCCTGCGCCCCTTCAAGGCCTTGCCGAGCAGCTCCTCGCTTGCGCCCGTACCATAAACTGGGGCGGTATCGATGGAATTGATGCCAAAATCGCGGCAGGCATCCAGCAGATCGATGGTGTCCTGTACGGTTGAATTTTTATCCGTCCAGACGCTGCCGCCGCCAAGTCCCCAAGTCCCCAGCGTAATCACAGAAACATCGATGTCCGTATTCCCCAATTTTTGGTATCTCATGTGATTCCTCCTCCTTTTTATACAACATTACTTTTATTTGTACAAATTATTATACAATGACTTATGTTTTTTTGCAAGCATCCGTAAATTGAAAAAAAATCGAAATTCCTGCGATTTATCTTGCCAAACAGAATGTTTTCTGTTAAAATAGCTTTGTTATGTCACATGAGCAGCGTTAAGGAGGTGCGGGTAGATGGCTAAATGTGAAATTTGTCAGAAGGGCCAGATTACAGGTCATAAAATTAGTATTGAGCGTTCCCAGGTGAGCAGACGCGCAAATAGAAAATGGAAACCCAACGTAAAGAAAGTGAAAATCGTGGAAGCGAACGGCAACATCAAATCTGTTTACGTTTGCACAAGATGCATGCGTTCCAATAAAGTAACGCGTGCGATCTAAGAGAACACGAAAAACGAGCAAAAGCCATTCTTACATCATGGAAGAACGGCTTTTTTCTTTTATCTATTTTTTTGAATGAGCCAGACGCCGATGCCGACCAGGAGTGCGCCGAGCAGGAAGGTGCATTTCGGCAGAAGGCATGCCAGAAGGATGCCAAGCCCGATGGCGCTGAGGATCACGCCAAGCAGCCACTGCATCGGCGCGCCGTTACATCTTTTGCGCATACTGCTCACCCCCTGCTACATCTTATGCGCGGGGCGGGGGAAATGTGATAAAGTCCGTGGGGCTCTGCCCCACCACCCCGCAAGGGGTTTTACCCCTTGACCCATTTGCGCAGGAGCGTACGCTCCTGCGGGGGCAAAGATAAAATATTCTGGCAAAAAAATACCGCTTGTGAAGGGGAAAGACCTAAAACCGTGGGACTTTGTCCCACACCCTAGCAGGGGACTCGTCCCCTGCACCCCGCTTGCGCAGGAGCGTACGCTCCTGCGGTGGACAAAAGTAAAATATTTTGGCGAAAAATACCGCTTGCGGAAGGGAAATTTGCGTATTCCGATACACAAGCGGTTTTCCTATTTCATTCCAAATTCGCCCAAGCAAACACATGTAATGTGTTTGCCAAACGGGGTCAAGGGGGAGAATCCCCCTTGCAGGGTAGTGGGGCAGAGCCCCACGGTCTTCTAATTCACAAGCGGTTTTTGTATCCTTCTCAATTTTGCACCCGCAAACGCATAAAATGCGTTTGCCATAACGGGTTCCAAGGGATGAAATCCCTTGGTGGGAGTTTGAGGGCAAAGCCCTCAAGGTTTTGCAGGGCAGTGGGACAGCATCCCACGGTCTTGTTCACCCCCTCGGCGGCCTGGGCCCTTCAAATTGGTAGTAGTCCGTCTTGATGCGCCCGTTGAATAGCTTGCGCTTGCGGTCGGCCTTCCTGCCGAAAAGCGACTCGAAATACTCCATCGAGGTGATGATGTAGGTCGACCAAGTGTTGTCGCTCTTCATCGTCGCCCCCAGTGCGCGATACATCTCCTCGACCTCCTTCAGCTCCCCGATTCGTTCGCCATAGGGCGGATTGGAGATCAAAACGCCGTATTTCCCCGGCAGTACGATCTCCTGCGAGGGCTTGACCTCAAAGGTGATGCAGTCATCCACGCCAGCCTTCTCCGCATTCTCTTTCGCCAGCGCGATCGCTGCCGGGTCAATGTCGCTGCCGTAAATCTGCGGTGTGCAATCGTAATCGATAGCCTGATAAGCCTCCTTGCGCACCTGCTTCCAAAGCTCCTTGCCGATGCGCTCCCATTCCTCGCAGGCGAATTTCCGATGGATGCCGGGGGCGATGTTCCGCGCGAGCATGGCGGCTTCGATGGGGATCGTCCCCGAGCCGCAGAAGGGGTCGAGCAGAATCCTGTCCTTGCGCCAATAGCTCAGCTGCACCATCGCCGATGCAATGGACTCTTTCAGCGGTGCATCCAGCGCGTTGGCGCGATAGCCGCGCATATGCAGCCCGCTGCCGCTGGTGTCAATCGCCAGCGTGACGACATCCTTCAGAATCCCAACCTGAATGGTATAGGATGCGCCTGTCTCGTCGAACCAGTCGGTTTTGTATTTCTCCTTCAGCTTTTCCACGACCGCCTTCTTGACGATTGCCTGACAATCCGGCACGCTGAACAGCGTGGACTTGACGGATTTGCCGACAACGGTGAATTTCCCGTCCTCCGGGATCCATTCGCCCCAAGGCAGCGCCTTTGTCTGGTCGAACAGCTCCGTGAAGGTGACGGCGCGGAAGCTGCCCATTTTGACCCAGACGCGCCCTGCGCAGCGCAGCCAGAGGTTCGCCTTGACGATATCGGCTTCATCGCCCGTAAATTCGACTTTGCCGTCCGATGTTTTGATATTTTGGAATCCCAATGCCTGACATTCCCTCTTAACGACCGCCTCCAGACCGAAGGTAGTCGTTGCGATTAAATCAATGCTCATTTGCCTGCTCCTATTCTTGTTCTGCGATATATTTTTCATATAGTATAGCAATGTTTGCGGAAAAAAGAAAGAACCCCTTGAAGATATGTGAAAAAAAGGGTATCATAAAGGGAGTATATAGATAAAGCGAGGAAAATTATGTACAAATTGTTGAAAGTAAGCAGCAGGGCGAAGCGCGCGGAGTTTCACACTCCACATGGCGTGATCCAGACCCCTGTATTCATGAATGTCGGCACGGCAGGTGCGATCAAGGGTGCGGTCTCCACGGAGGATCTGGAAGGGCTGAAATGTCAGGTGGAGCTTTCCAACACCTATCATCTGCATCTGCGCCCCGGGGACAAACTCATCAAGGAGCTGGGCGGTCTGCACAAATTCATCAGCTGGGACAAGCCCATCCTGACCGATTCGGGCGGGTTTCAGGTTTTTTCGCTGGGGCTTTTGCGCAAGATCAAGGAGGAGGGCGTTTATTTCAGCTCTCACATCGATGGGAAGAAGATTTTCATGGGACCGGAGGAGAGCATGCAGATCCAGTCTAACCTCGGCTCAACCATCGCCATGGCATTCGATGAATGCATCGGCATCCCGGCGGAGCGTCCCTATGTGGAGGACTCCGTGGTGCGGACAACGCGCTGGCTGGCGCGCTGCAAGAAGGAAATGGCGCGGCTGAACGCGCTGGAGGATACGGTCAATCCCAAGCAGATGCTTTTCGGCATCAATCAGGGCGCGACCTACACGGATATCCGCATCGAGCATGCCAAGACCATCTCGGAGATGGAGCTGGACGGCTATGCGGTCGGCGGGCTTGCTGTCGGGGAGACACATGCTGAGATGTATCATGTGCTGGAGGAGGTCGTGCCGTATCTGCCGCAGGATAAGCCTACCTATTTAATGGGTGTGGGCACACCGGAAAATATTCTGGAATCCGTGGAGCGCGGGGTGGATTTCTTCGACTGCGTGCTGCCCGCCAGAAACGGTCGTCATGCGCATGTTTACACCAATTTCGGCAAGCTGAATCTGCTCAATGCAAAATATGAGCGGGACGATACCCCCATCGACCCGACCTGCGGCTGCCCTGCCTGCCGAAGATATACCAAGGCGTACATCCGTCACCTCTTCAAGGCGAAGGAAATGCTGGCGATGCGCCTTTGCGTGCTGCACAATCTGTATTTCTTCAACAGCATGATGGAGGAGATCCGTCTGGCGCTGGATGAGGACAGATTTGCGCAGTATAAAAAGGAAAAGCTGGAGGCATTTTGCCAGAACGGAAAATAAGAAAAGCGAACACTTGACGGATTTTGGAAAGAACGATATAATGGAATGCAGTTGCAATCAAAAGGCAGTTGCGATAAAATCCCGGAAGGATAAGGTTAGGAGAGAGTAAGATGATGTCATTTTTGTTGGACACAGTAGTTACACCCAGCGGCGGCGGCGCGGCAAGCGCAGCGGCGGATACGGCGCAGAACGCAGGCGGCGGTCTGTTCGGCTCCTTTGGCACACAGCATCCGGTTATGCTGATCGTGATTTACTGTGCGGTTTTCTTCGTAATTATGTATTTCATTTCCATCAGACCGACGCAGAAAAGAGAGAAAAAGCTGGCTGAGATGAGAAATGCGATCGCAGTCGGCGATTCTGTAATCACCAACAGCGGCTTTTACGGCACGGTCGTAGATGAATCCTATGATTGCTGGATCGTGGAATTTGGTCTGAACAGAGGCGTTCGCGTGCCGATCAGCAAGACGGAGGTTTATGGCAAGGCAGAGCCGAATCTGTCCAAGGAAGCGCCCCCTGAGGTGCAGGAGCAGCCCAAGAAGAAGGGTTTGTTCAGCAAGGGCGAATAAAAGAAGAATGGATCGAGGGGACTTCCCGTTGCGGCATAGGGCTGCGGCGCGGAAGTCTTTTTTTGAAAACGGGGAGGATCTTCTGTCTGTCATGAAGTATAAGAAAAATGCAATTTGTCGAAAAATTTGTACGAAACTGCTAAAAGCATGGACAATCTATTCGAAAAAGTCAAGACTAAATTGCAAAAATTCACAAATAATTTCAAATTAGCATGGCGATGCCTTCAGCGAACACGGAATCCGCGCTTCTGAACCCGTGAATTTCTCTGGGGTAGTTGTTGATCCAGTCTTCGACCTGGCAGATCGCCTTCACCGTAACCTAGCGGAAGTCAGTTCCTTTCGGGAACCACCGGCGGATCATCTTATTCAGATTTTCGTTTGTCCCTCTCTCATACGAAGAATAGGGGTGACAATAATAGACCTTTGTCCTGTTGCCTTTCCGGCGACAGGACTTTTCTATTCCCTCGCAGTCAGCGAATTCGGAACTGTTGTCGATGGTGATCGTCTGAAACATTTTGTAGAACTTTGTGCCGTACTGGCGTTCAAGTTTATCCAGGGCCGCGACAACGCTTCGGCTTGTCTGATCCTTCATAGGGATAATAATTCCCTTTCTGGACTTCCGTTCAGTCAGAACCAGAAGGGTTTTCTTCGTCTTCTTCTTACCTTCGACACAGTCCATTTCCCAGTGACCGACGGTTTCCCTGGCGTTGATTTCTTCTGGGCGGTTTTCAATGCTTTCGCCGGCGGAAGGGCGGGCGGCCTTCTTTACGCGGTGATAGGAACGCTTCTTCTTGCTCTTTTCCGGAAGGCTCTTGTTCGTAATGGTCAGGAAGACGCCTTTGTTGATATAGGAATAAAGGGTCGATTCACAGATCGTCGTCTGAAATTCGATTCCCTGTTCCTTGATTTCGCCCAGGACGGCGGCCGGTGAATATCCTTCTTCGCCGATCTTCTTTTCGATATACTGGGCCAGGGCGTGATCCTTTCCGATTTTCAGGTCAGGTCCCTTCGCTGCCAGGTGTTCCCTATATGCCGCTTCAGCTATATCTGGACTGTACCGTTCTTCTTCTGTCAGGTCTGAATTCGTGTGGATATAACGGCCACGCTTGACTTCGTTGTAAATGGTGCGAAGGTGGACACCGATTTCGTCGGCGATCACCTGGTAATGATAACCGACCTTCAGCATGGCTTCGATCTTCAGGCGGTCGTTCTACGATAAATGTTTGAATCTGCGTCTTTTCATTGTAGTTCCTCCCAGGGTAGGCAAAAAGGCCCCGTCCGTCATGGACAGGGTCTTCGATCGTTATAGGTTGGTTGTTCGGGCGATATGTTCCGCCAGTGCTTCTTTTATGAAGACGTTGACGCTCATTCCGACCGATTCGGCCGCCTTCGCGATTTTTGCCCTGTCACCCTTCGGAACTGTGATTTCGATTCGGTCATAGGCTTTTGTATTATAGCGCTTGTTTGCGGCTGTCTGTGCTTTACTCATAACATAATCACCCCACGCATATTATTCTATACTACCGGTAGTATATTGTCAAGGTGTTCACGGTAAAAAAATAGGCCACCGGTGTTCCGGTGGTCGGTTCAGTCTTCGGAAAAAAGCCATTCGACGGACACGTTCAGGACCTTCGCTATAACCTTCAGTTCGAAGTCTGCGACGAAGCGAGTTCCGATTTCTATTCGACTGACGCTGTCGCGCTCTATGGTAATGCCGGCGACCTGTAACTGGGCCGCGAAGTCGGCCTGGGTAAGTCGGCGCTTCAGTCGTGCTTCGCGGATTCGTTCGCCGCTGACGTTCTTCTTTCCCTGATAATCGTATATTTTCACGCTCGATCCTCCCTTCGTTTGCAACTTTTATGTTAATGGTCTGAATTATTCTTGTTTTTAACATATTTTTGCGTATAATTGTGTTAAAGGTCAGAATCCCTAAAAGATTCACAAATAGTTTACATAAAGAAGGTGATTCAGTATGTGGTTATTCGGTTACGTGTTCGGAATACTGGCGGCGATTGTCGATCTTGTTCTTATTATAGTTTCCGCTTCCGTCCCTGAAGATTCCATGTGGGGCGCGGTGGTTGTTTTGACGATCGTCGTCGTTGCTCTGTTCGTCAGTTCGACAAAGGCCAGGGCGGCAAGGAAGGTCCAGAAGGAACGCGCGGCCACGTAAAACAGGCCGTTTATGGAAGACAGCGCGTTGACACTCATTGAACAGGGCGGTCTTCCGGTGATCGTCGGAACGCCGGTGATCCTGGATGAAGGCGAAACGGCCCACCATTACACGCCGGCGATTCGTTCGGTGACAAAGACAAGGGTCGTCGGTCATAAAGGCGGCGGCGCCGGTGTCAGTGTTCGCGTGGCAAAGGGTGTGTCAGCGGTGACGCCGGCGGCCGGTTCGAAGTCTTACCAGTTGGCGGTTGCACGAAGCGATCTTTTCGAAGCGGTTCTTCAATCTGTTATAGGGAAATAAAAAAGGCGGTCAAGGGAAATTCCCCTGACCGCTTCTTTTTGTGCCGGTGATTCGGTTATACTTTCTGAAGGTTGGACGCCTTAACGGCGGCGGTGACGGTCTTTCCAATACCAATGACCATGCGATCCCCGTTGACCTGGATCACGTCAAAGATGTCATAATAGACCTTGAAGGTTCCGCCGGTGTAGGTCTGGGCCTTCAGAACTTTTACTTTGTCGCCCTTGCGGATCGTCTGATCGGTGACGGCGGAAACGTCGGCCGCGTCGACCCACCCGTAAACGGTGGAACCCTTTCCGGAAACGGCGACCAGGTGGTAAGGGTGGGCCTTACCGACCGCGATCGCGGTGATCTTCGCCTTGCCGGCCTTACAGGTTTTCCCCGTGGCGGTCTTATAGGCGGAAGTGTAGTGTTTCATGCCGGTGAAGTTGACTTCGGTTCCCACTGTCAGGACGGCGTCGGCCGTCTGGGTCGTGTCGTTCTTCTCGACGGTGGTTTCCTCATAGGTTCCCAGGCGTTTATTGACTTCGTCGGCGATCTGCCCGTGGCGGTTATACAGATAATCGCCAGGACATGACTTGTTCGCGTAGTCCCTATGAACGGTCATGTTGCACCCGTTCAGGTGGTTTACACGGTCGTTCTTGTTGGTGGACCACACAAGTTTCTTGATCCCGTTTCGCTGACAAATATCAGTCACCAGGTCGATCAGTGCCGCGAAGGTCTTGTCGTTTACGGCGTAAGGGTGGGACGAGTCGGACGCGACTTCGATCGTGATCGCGCGGTGGTCGTTGGCGCCACTGGAAGAACACCGGGAACGGTCCTTTTCCTCGACGTACATTCCGATCTTTCCGTCGGTGCCGATGCTGTAATTCGAAGACGCCTGTCTGGAAGTGGGCGCGAAGATGTTTCCCGGGGTTTCGACCGTACACTGACCGACGACACAGTGGATCGTGATCGTGTCGATTTTATGGTTTCTGGGACTGGTCTTGTTCGGGGAAATTTTGGTGTAGCTTACCAGTGAACTATTACTCATTTTCAGTCACGTCCTTTCTGTCCGTGAAGCCGATCACCGGCGTAGCGGTCTGGGTTTCCTGCGGCTCTGTGGCGTTATCAACAATATCCACAGCGCCGGCGTTCAAAATTGCGGTGAACTTCGTGAAGGCTTTCTTGATGTACTTACAGGACACCAGAAGAACGGCGCCAATGATAACCAGGTCGGCGAACAGGTCAGAATATTCTTCAGGAATGGCCCACCCGACTTCGTTCGCGAACAGGGGAAGTGTAGTCACGGCAATACACAGAAGGGTCAGGCCGACGACGAAGGTCAGGACCTTCAGTCCGCCAGTGATCAGCTTTTCGCGACTGAACTGTTCCTTCTGAAGTTTGGTGTTATACCACAGGGAAAAGGTGACGTTCGCCGGGTAGGCGGCTAAAAAAGTCAGCATTGCCCACCCAATCGTCACAAGGTTATTGATTATGGCTTGATACATGGTTAAACCTCCTTTGTATCGTTGTAGACTTCGGGGCCGTATTGCTTCCGAGGTTTTATTCTGTTTTCGGCTTTCGCTTTACTGTAATAGAAGCCTTTCGCGGTTGCCAGTTCGCCGAAGACGGCCGGAATCAGATAGGCCAGGGGTGACGCGTCGCCGGATTTCCAAACAAAGGCCAAAGTGAAGACCGTCACGACGATCGTGACGGTACCCACGGTGGCCATTATGATTTTGGAAAATTCGCGTTTTTTCTTACGCCTGGTCATGTTCAAGGTCTTCGATTCGGTGGTTCGCGACCTTGATCTGTTCCTTGATCACCGCTTGATCTTCTTCCAGTTTGTATGTTCTTTCAACAAGGTTATTGTGTTTATTTACCTTGTTTTCAAGCTGTTCCAGGCGGTAGGCGATCAAGGCTGAACTTTTGCGGTTTGCGAAGTACGTTCCGGCAAGCGCACCCAGAAGGGACAGAAGTCCAATGATTATTCCTTCGGTCATGCTGTCACCTCCGTCCACCCATAGACGCCAGGTTCCCAGACATTCGCGTCGACATCGGAAGTCCAGTGTTTCCCGTTGTGGGACACCTTCGCGCCGGCGTCATAGGCGTCATGGGCGCCGACCGGCTGTGACCATTCAGGCCATTCCTCCGCCGGATCGCTGATTTTCACCCACAGGGAAACTGCTGTGTCTGGGGTCCAGTCCGCTTGTGAAGTGTGGCCCTGGATACAGCGGTACAGTTCGCCGTTATGGCGGCGAAAGTTTCCGGCCGTATATGTAGCCGGATAGACCCAGGGTGGAATCTGCTGGCCTGGCGGTCGGATAAAGAGAAATGAAGACCTTCTGAACCATTGCATCGGTAGAGAAGGCGCACGCGGCCGCGATTCTGCCGACGGTTCAACTGAAGGTGATCTTCCTTGTTGCTGTTCCGCCTGCTCCGTCGCTTGCTGTGATCGTCAGGACGTGGGTTCCGGCGATTAGCTTCAACCAGACATCGGTCAGGTCGATCGTATTCGTGGTGCCGCTTGTGGCGGTGAAGGTGCGAAGGGTGATCGTTTCAGAACCGTTTGTCAGGGTTTCGATGACTGTCAAGGTCTGGAACGAAACCTGGTCGTCAGTCACAGTATAGGAATGACTGAAGGGGTCAGTCTTCGCGCCGACGTTGGTGTCGGAACCGCTGATCACGGGCGTGGTGTTGTAGGAAATGGTCTTCGCGGAACCGGTACAATATCCGGATTCAAAGCCGTTCGCGTCGACCGCCTTCACGCGGACCTGATAGGTCGTTCCGGAAGTCGGAACCGTGTCGGTGATAGACTTGTCGGTCGTGATCCCGATCTGGGTGTACGTTCCGGAATCTGTGCGTCTTTCCCAAACGTAGGAAATGGTGTCACCTTCCGGATCGGTAGAACCGCCGGTCGTAATAGTCAGGCTATTTCAGGCCTGGGGTGTGCCGTAGGAAATGGAAGACGGATCAGTGGGCGGCTGATTCCACCGAAGAATGTAAGCGCCGTCTGTGTCTGTTGAATCGGATACCAGATTCGTAGATGCCAATTCCAAAGCCGGCCGAACGCCAACGCTGCCACGGTACGCGCTGCCGCCGTCCAGACTGCCGTCGGTGCCGACAAAGTGCGCACCGTACGCGTTGCCGGCGTACGGGGTACGAAGCCACCAATACCAATAGGACGAGGACGTCAGACTGGAACTGGTATATTCGGACTTGCTGACGGCTTCGGCGGTAGGATAGCACTGTCGACGCGCGGCGCTGTTGAAGTAGTCCCGCAGGGTTCCTTCTGCGACGCTGTTTTCGTTGGTCAGGCCGACTTCTGTGTTCGACAACAGATAGACCTTTCGGGTAATGCCTTCATAACCGCCGCCGTTGGTGACAGTGTTCAGGGCGACGCGGATCGTGGTGTCCAGGATAGCGGATAGGAAGTCGGATTCGAAGTTCGTAAGGAAGCCGGCTTCGGTGTCGTATTCGTTATAGTTGGACCAGACGTTCGCGTTCGTAGGCGCGGCGCTGGCGCTGTGCCTTGCCGAATACCAGGACGAAGCGGCACTGTTTAACCACTGGTCAATGTTAGGCACTGAATAGCGGTTGTTGCCGTAGGACTGGCGCGAACTGTTGCTGTTCGATGCTTCCTTCGCGTCGAAACACTGCAGCGTGATCATTTTTTCAGTGACCAGTTTCGTCCGGCCGTTCGTTGTGTCCTGGTGGCCGACTATGAACCTGATCGCCGTCCCGTTGTATTTCGTGTTCGCCGACTTGACGACTGCACCAACGGGCAAAGCGGAAAGTAATTTCGCCATAGGTTATTCCCTCCAATTCTTTTCTGAACAGGCTGAAGAACAGGTCGTCCGTCTTCCTGATCAGGTGGTGACTGTTGCCGTGTTTGGCGTGGCCGGTCCGGGACGAATATGGCTGAATGATCGTTTCCATGTCGATCCGGCCTTCGTCCAGAAGGTGACGGAATTTCTTCAGTTTTCGTCTGATCCGGTTTTTGCTGTCACGGCGAATTTTGCGGACCACCTTTCCGGTGTCCGTCATGTAGGTCCTAAAACCCAGGAAGTCGATTCTCTGGGTCAAAGGAAATATGGCCGTTTTCTGGTTCAGTTCCAGTCCAAGCGGAACAAGAAACTTCCTGATTTCTTCCGGACAATACGGAAGATATTCCTTGTCGTGGTGTATCAGATAGAAGTCGTCCATATAGCGGCCATAAAATTTGATTCCCAGACGTTCCTTGATCATGTGATCCATTCCGGACAGGTACAGAACGGCGAACCACTGTGAAGTATGGTTTCCGATCGGGATTCCTGGTCCTTCGGTGGAATCTATGATCATATCAAGAAGCCACAAGACGTTGGTGTCTTTTATAAGCCGGCGAAGCTGTTCTTTCAGAACGTTGTGAT
>CAVGZD010000013.1:0-42158 GCA_963633805.1 Lachnospiraceae bacterium
AAGACCGTGGGGCTCTGCCCCACTACCCCGGCAGGGGACTCGTCCCCTGCACCCCATTATGGCAAACGCATATGCATGCGTTTGCAGATACAAATTTGGAATAAAATAGCAAAACCGCTTGTGAATCGGGAAACGCACTCCCCCTTTCTCAAGCGGTCTTTTTTGCCTAACTATTCAATTCATGTCCCTGCAGGAGCGAGAATCGCTCCTGCGCAACCGGGTGCAGGGGGTGACCCCCTGCCGGGGTAGTAGGGCAGAGCCCCACGGTCTTAGGGGGTCTTTTGCTGCCGGCAGCAACGCTGCCGGACAGTGATAGGGGCAAAGCCCCCCAAGGTCTTTATCCCCCCTACTTTCTCCCCGTAGACCCCAGCCCGCCGCGGTCGGCATTGCCCAGCGTGTCCGTTTCCTCGAATACAATCGCCGGCTGATGCGCGAATAGGCGGAATTGGCAGATGCGGTCGTTCACCTCAATCACCGTGTCCCGCAGGGCATAGGCGGGGAAAAACCATTGATCGCCGTCCCCGCAGTAGCTCTCGTCGATGATGCCGCAGTGGTTCGTCTGGATGATGCCAAAATTCTTGAAAGTCGAGCTGCGGGGAACGATATGCGCCTCATAGCCCGCAGGCAGCTGCATCGCAACCCCCAGCGGGATCAGCCGAAATTCCCCCGCCTTCATCTCGATCCGCTCCGCCGTGCGCAGGTCGATCCAGTCGGATTTCCCGTCGATGTAGCGCAGGCGCTCGATCTCAGCGCTGAAATACTTGATTTTGATCCTTTCCATGTCCCTTTCCCTTTCTCAATCCGTCGAATATAAATACAATGAGCTGTTTTGCAGCGATTTCTGCACGTCCACGATCCGCTGATTGAACGAGCCCTTCCAATGCAGCGTCGGCTCGCGCAGCTCCTTGACAAACCGCCCATCCACCAGCACATCAATATCCTGCATCAGCGGCAGCGCGCTGACCTCCTCCCAGCGATAGCCGGTGTAGAGCCAGATATTTTTCTGCGGAAAAAGGGCGCGTATCTTCTTCGCCAGCCTTGCGATTTCCGCGCGATTGGCGGGGTAGAGCGGATCGCCGCCGCTGAAGGTCACGCCGCTGATGTAATCCCGCCCCAGCAGCTCCAAAAGCTCCGCCTCTGCCGCCGCATCGAAGGGGATGCCCCCCATCGGATCCCATGTTTCGGGATTATGACAGCCGGGGCAATGATGCCCGCAGCCGCTGACCCACAGCACCACCCGCAGCCCCTCGCCATTGAGCATGTCATCCTTTGTGATATTATGATAGCGCATCACATACTCTTCCTTTCTGCGATCTCCGCCATTTTTGCGTCATTCAGGCGGGTATCGCCCTTCACGCGGGAATAGGAGAGATAGCCGTTCATGCGGTCGATCTTTGTGAGATTTTTACTGCCGCACTTCGGGCAAACGTCCATCTCCAGCTCCTGATGGCCGCAATCATCGCAATAGGCAAGGGAAAGATTGACCCCCTCATAGAAGCCCATCTGCATCGCGCGGCGTACCAGCGTACGGATGGCGCCCAAATTATAATCGATGGGATACTTCACATATTGTATCTTTCCGCCATTGGAGAGGTTCCAGAAGCGCTTTTCCAGATCCTGCTTTTCGATGGGGGTGATATCCTCCGTCACATGGCAATGGAAGCTATTGGAAACATAGGCTCTATCCGAAACATTCTCCACAATGCCGAATTTCTTGCGGAACTGCGTCACCTGCAAGCCGCAAAGGCTCTCGGCGGGCGTACCGTAGATGGCGTAAAGCCGCCCGTCCTCTTTTTTGAATGCCGCGATTTTATCATTGATATGCTGTAGGGTATCGATGGCGAACTGCCCATCCTCCACCAGCGATTTTCCATTATGTAATTCCTGCAATTCATTGAGCGCGGTGATGCCGAAGGATGCCGTTGCGGATTGCAGCAGCGGCTTGATTTTATCATGAAAATGCAGATGCCCGCCGTAGAAACCGCCCTCGCAATATGCCAGCGGATTGGTCGAAGCGCGCAACTCGCCCAGATAGGCATAGGTACGCAGGTGCAGCTGGCGGATCAATTCCAGATAATAATCCAGAACCTCATAGAAGGGGCGGCTCTCCTGCTTCGCCTTGGCATAGATCATCGGCAGATGCAGGCTGACCGCGCCGATATTGAAGCGCCCCACATAAACCGGCTGATCCTGTGCATCGGCAGGCTCCATCCCGCCCCGCTCATACCAAGGGGAGAGGAATGCCCTGCAGCCCATCGGGCTGATGATCGCGCCGTATTTTTTATACATCTCCGCGACATAGCCCTCGCCCGTCAGCGAGAGCCAATCGGGGTACATGCTCTTGGAGGAGCAGAGGATGCCCGCCTCGAACACATCCTCCAGCTCCCCGCCCTTTCCGTGCAGCTTTTCATCGTAAAGAAAGACCAGCTTGGGGAAAAGCACAGGCTTTTTGCAGCTTTTTTTACCCTGCCCCTTGCGGCGCACGTTCAGCATGGTGATGGACGCCAGCTTGGCGAATTTCCCTCTGCCCGTGCCGAAGGTCATGGTGATAAAAGGATAATCGCCGCGGCTGGATGCAACCGTATTGAATTTATACTCCCAGCCCTGAAAGCCCTGCTCGAAATCCTTGCGAATGTCCTTCATCGCCTCGCGGTCGGCGATACGGGCAGTCAAGCCGAGGTCGATATAGCGGCGGTAGTATTTTTCATAGCTTTTTTCCGCATAAGGCTCCAGCAGCAGCTCCACAGAGGGCACGGTAAAGCCACCATACTGCTGGCTTGCGGCGGAAAGCACGATATCCCCGATCACATCGAAGGCGACCTCCAGCGTTTTCGGCTCATTGTACCAGAGATTACCCATCTCGAAGCCGCCGCTCAGCACTGCCTTGACGTCAAACAGGCAACAATTCATGGTATCCCTTCTTGCGGACATATCATGCACATAGATATAGCCGTCCCGACATGCCTGCAGCTCCTCCGTCGTCATGAAAAATTTCTGATACAGCTCCTTGTTCAGCTGATTATAGATCAGGGAACGCTTCGTGGAGACGAGCGCACTGTCCGAATTGCTGTTTTCCTTATCGCCGATATACATGATGGACTGGCTCTTTTTGTAGACCTCATCCAGCATCCGCACGAAATCCTGCTTATAATTGCGATAATCGCGATAGCTTTTCGCGACCTCCGGCTTGACCTGCTCCAGCGCACTTTCCACGATATTATGCATCTCCGCGATGGGAATGCCCTCCCGCCCCAGAGAGAGCGCCTTTTCCTCTACGTAGGCGCAGAGAAAATCCAGCTCCTCCGGCGTAAATTTGACCATCGCGCGATATGCGGATTTATTGACTGCGACAACCACCTTCTGTACATTCCATGCTTCATGGGTGTTGTCCTTTTTGATGACATACATAGCTTTTCCCCCCTGTTCGGCAAAGAAAGTCCTTGCCTCATTTTTTCCATAGGATACCATATCTGGTATAGAAAGTCAATATTTTAGGCGCATAATCACAAGATGTATGATTTCTGCAACGACTCGCCGTCAGACCTCGCGGGGCAGTCTCGCCTGTGCGACGGCATGATGCCAGCCGCGCAATTTTTCCTCCGCATCCTCATGCGACCGCGCAGGATTGAATGCGGCAGAAACCTGCCAGTTGCGCCGAATTTCCGTCAGATCCGACCAATAGCCCACGGCAAGCCCCGCCAGATACGCCGCGCCAAGGGCAGTCGTTTCCAGCGTGGAGGGGCGCAGAACGGGAACGCCCGTTATGTCGGACTGAAATTGCAGCAAAAATCCGTTTGCCGCCGCCCCGCCGTCCACGCGCAGCTCCGCAAGGGGAATGCCCGCGTCCTGCTCCATCGCGCGGAGCACATCGCCCGTCTGATACGCCATGGATTCCACCGCCGCCCGCACGATATGACAACGGTTCGCGCCACGGGTCAGTCCGGTCAGAATGCCCTTGGCATAAGGGTCCCAATAGGGCGCGCCCAAGCCCACAAACGCCGGCACGAGATATACCCCGCAGGTATCGGCGACCTGATTGCAAAGCCCCTCCGTTTCCGCAGCGGAGGAAATCAGACCGAGCTCATCCCGCAGCCATTGTATTGCCGCCCCCGCCACGAATACCGAGCCTTCCAGCGCATAGGTGACCCTGCCGCCCAGCCCCCATGCAATGGTGGTGACCAATCCATTTTTGGAGAAAACCGGCTGTTCGCCCGTGTTCATCAGCAGGAAACCGCCCGTGCCGTAGGTATTTTTGACCGTACCGGGGGAAAAGCAAGCCTGCCCGAACAACGCCGCCTGCTGATCGCCCGCCGCCCCCGCAATGGGGATGGGTGCGCCGAAAAGCAACGGGATTGTCTGCCCGAAAATGCCGCTCGAGGGACGGATTTCCGGCAGAATGCCCGCAGGAATTTCCAGCAGCTCCAGCAGCTCCGCATCCCATTGCAGGGTATGGATGTTCAGCAGCATCGTGCGGGAGGCATTGGAGTAGTCCGTGGCATGTACCTGCCCGCCCGTCAGATTCCAGATGAGCCATGTATCGATCGTGCCGAACAGCAGATTGCCGCTCGCCGCAAGCTCCTTCGCGCCGGGGACGTTTTGTAGCAGCCAGCGGATCTTTGTTGCAGAAAAATAGGCATCCAAGGGCAGTCCCGTCTTTTCGCGGATCTTCTCCGTCCAGCCCTCCTCCCGCAGCTCGTCGCAATAAGGCGCGGTACGGCGGCATTGCCAAACGATGGCGTGATGAATGGGCTTGCCGTTGCGCTTGTCCCAAAGGATCGCCGTCTCGCGCTGATTGGTGATGCCGATGGCGGCGATGTCCTCCGCGCCGATGCCCTGCTTGGCGATGGCAGCTCTGGCAACCTCCAGCTGCGTTTCCCAGATCTCCGCCGCATCATGCTCCACCCAGCCGGGCTGGGGGTAGTATTGGGTAAATTCCTTCTGCGCCATGCTGCAGATTTGCCCGCTTTGGTCGAATAGGATGGCGCGGGAGCTGGTCGTACCCTGATCTAAGGAAAGAATGTATTTCATGGGAATGCCTCCTTTTTCAGTCGATCTGTCGCGATTTGATCCGTTCCCGTGGTCAGAAATCGTAGGAATGGATCGCTTTGCTATAGTATAGCAAAAAAGGAGGAACCGAACAAGTGAATCGGTCAGGCAGAAAAAATGCCAAAAGGGATGAGAAATGAGGAAATATGTGGTAAAATGGTACTGCTGTCGACTCTTTCCAGCAGGAAGGAGGTGTACTCATGCCAGAATTGTTCTTAAACTTCCTCCTTTCGGTTGTGGCAAGTGTAATCGGTTACTACATATGCAAATGGGAGGGAACCTCTGATTGGTTCCGGTGCGCAGAGCAGTGAGATAATTTTTTGCCAAATCGTTCAAAAACCGCAGGGAATACCCGGAGGTATTTTCGAGGATTTTTGTGCGATTTGGCGAGAAATTAGCCCCTGATCTGCGTGCCTGCGAATCATTCAGAGGTCCCTCAGACCGGAAGAATCGTCGATAGTCAACCAAAAAAGAACCCCCGCAGACTAGCCCTCTGCGGGGGTTTTCTTTTTTCGGTGTACTCTACCAGAGTTCCATTGCTAAACTTCCTCTTTAGCAATATCATAGTATCACATCTGCAATAATATGTCAATTTATTCCCGACCACAGAAAAATACAAAAAGGGATGAGAAATGGGGAAATATGTGGTAGAATGGTATTGCTGTCGACTCTTTCCAGCAGGAAGGAGGTGCGTCTATGGCGGATCTATTGTTAGGTTTCCTTCTTTCGGTCGCGGCAAGTGTAGTCGGTTACTACATATGCAAATGGAAGGGAACCTCTGATTGGTTCCGGTGCGCAGAGCAGTGAGATAATTTTTTGCCAAATCGTTCAAAAACCGCAGGGAATACCCGGAGGTATTTTCGAGGATTTTTGTGCGATTTGGCGAGAAATTAGCCCCTGATCTGCGTGCCTGCGAATCATTCAGAGGTCCCTCAGACCGGAAGAATCGTCGATAGTCAACCAAAAAAGAACCCCCGCAGTAGCCCCTGCGGGGGTTCCCTTTTTTGGTGCGTTATGACGCGATCTTTTTGCTAGTTTCCTCTTAGCAATATTATAATAGCACAGCCCGTCCCATATGTCAACTTTTCATCGCATATACGGATTACTTCTGCGTTCCTCCTCCAGCGTTGTAGCGGGGCCATGACCGGGGTACACGCGATAATCGCCGGGCAGAGCCGCCAAGCGCTTAAGCGATCCCTGAATGTCATTCCAATCGCCTGTCTCCAGATCCGTTCTGCCGCAGGAGCCTTGGAAAAGCGTATCCCCGCTGAAGATCGCATCCTCGCAGATAAAGCAGATGCTGCCCTCCGTATGGCCGGGGGTGAACATCACCTTGAACTCCATATCGCCGACCTTGACCACATCGCCCTCCTCGACCAGCACATCGGGATGCACGGTCACTGCGCCGCCGCAGAACTGGGAGCAATTCACAGCAGGGTCGGTAAAGACGCGCATTTCCTTTGCGCCGCCGACGATGGTACAGCCGTATTTCTCCGCAGCTGCCGCAACTGCGCCGATATGGTCGAAATGCCCATGCGTCAGCAGGATATGCGTCGGCTTGAGGTGATTTTTTTCGATATAGGCAAATAGCGGCTTCGGATCGCCGTCGCAGTCGATCAAAGCGGTCACGCCGGCATCATCGGAAACAACATAGCAGTTTGTGCCGACCGAACCGGCAGCATAACAAGCAATTTTCATATAAAATCCTCCTTTGTAACGAAATCTCAACCTCGGAGATTCTTAAAATCACATCTATTCTACAGCAATTCCCGCCCCCGAAGGGCGCAGAATCAAATTGCAGGACAAAAAACGCCGCTTATCCCCAGATCGACAGCACCTGCGCCATCACAGTCCCGCCTTCATACAGGAAGGAATCGACCTCCTTGCCCTCCGCCGTATCCTGCAAAAAGGTTTTGATCGTAACGGTGTCGCCGCGCAGGCATTCCTTGCGATAGACGATACGCAGATCCCGCAGAGCCATTTCGGCATAAATCTCATCGGGAATATCATCCGTCACCCATTCCAGATATTTTACGTTGTTCGCGTGTCCGTTCGTATCGGCATCCCTGCGGGTGACGAGAATCTCCCGTTCGGCGATCTGCTCGCCCTGCGGCTCCTTCGGCAGGAAAAATCTTTCATCGGGAATCGCCGCAGGCAGATCGCAGCGATAGTTTTCGACCATCTCCGCGGGCACATTCGTTGGCTTGCGCTTCTCCAGATCCAGAAACATCCAGCGGGAGCTGACGTCCACCAAGTGTCTGCCCGTCTCATCGCAGATGGTGAAGCTGCGGTTTGCCTGAAAGCGGGCGCATTTATCGCTCCACGTTTGCAGGGTAATCCGCTCATGATAGCGCGGCATATGGTAAATCTGCAAATGCCAATTCACCACAGACCAAAACCAATGATGCTCCAGCATATAATCAATGCTGTAGCCCAGAGAATCCGCATGATCGATCGCCATCTCCTGCAGGGCGGAGAGCAGCGCCGCCGGGGTCATGCAGCGGTTTTTATCGATTTGCAGGAAGCTGACCCGTTTTTCCTCCCTGTATCCGCTTTGTGTCATAGCTGTATCTTCCTTTCCGGCGTCAGAGCATCGGCGAAACCAGCCTTGCAACGGCTTCCTTCACCTTGAACCACCATTTTCTTCTATGATACCATTCTTTTGTGATTTCTACGCAGACCTTGAGGTCATTTTTGAAATCCTCCTCCAGCCTTTGCGTCATCGGCTTATCATAGAGGAAAGCATTGACCTCAAAATTCAGATCGAAGCTGCGAATATCCATATTTGCCGTGCCGACAGAGGCAACCAGCCCATCGATGGTCAGCACCTTCGCATGGATAAAGCCCTTCTCATACTGATAGCAGCGCACGCCCGTTTCCAGCAGCTCCCCCAGATAGGACATGCTCGCCCAATAGACGAAAATATGATCGGGATTGCCGGGAATGATGATCCGCACATCCAGCCCGGAGAGCGCGGCAATGCGCAGGGCTTCAAAAATCGCATCATCCGGCACGAAATAGGGTGTCGTCAGGTAAACATGATCCTTCGCCTCGTGTATCATTTTCAGATAGCCGTTGCGGATGTTTTTCCACTGCGTATCCGGACCGCTGGAAACAATCTGCGTCCGCACGCCCTCCGTCTGCTCCCGCTTGGGGAAATACGCCTCCTCCAAGCGCACCTGCCCCGCCTTTGCCGTAAAATTCCAATCCTTAATAAACCGCATCTGCATCTGATCGACCGCATCGCCGCAAAAGCGCAGGTGCGAATCCCGCCAAGGTCCGTATCGCTTGACGATGCCGAGATATTCGTCCCCCACATTGAAGCCGCCGATGTAGCCGATCTCGCCATCGATGATGCAGAGCTTGCGGTGATTGCGGTAATTCAGCCGCACGATGAAGGGCGGGAGGAATGCCGCCGTATAGCCGCCCGCCTGATGCAGCGCATCGAAGAAATCCTTCGGCAGCGCACTGTTGCCCATGCCGTCGTATAGAAGCCGCACCTCAACGCCCTCCGCAGCCTTTTTCGTCAGCTCCTCCACCAGCCGCCTGCCCAGACCGTCCCCGCGCCAGATGTAGTATTCCAGATGGATAAACTTCTTTGCACGGCGGATATCCGCAATCAACGCGTCGAATTTATCCGCGCCATTGTTGAAATAATCAATCTCATTATTAAAGGTCACCCAGTTGCCGGAATTCAGATGCAGCTGCACCATGTCATTGAGATAATCCGCATCCGCCAGAGAGCGCCGATGCAGAATCCATTCCTTCTGCTGCCGTATCTTCTCCGCAGAATGCACATCATGAAACAGATATTTATAATAAATCTCCTGATCTCGTATCGTCTTTTCGCGGAACATCCGTTCCTGCTTGCCATCCTTGCCGAACACCAGATAGACCAGAAAGCCGAACACCGGAATGAAAACCAGCACCAGCAGCCAAGCCCAGGTGCTGGAAGGGTTTCTGCGCTCAAAAAAGACCACAAAGCCCGCCAGAATGATATTCGCAAAAAGGATCACCGTAATCACAGAGGTCACATTCGACCAAATCGCTCCCATAGCTTCACCTGCCCTTCATCAAAAATTCATCCGTATCAGCTGCAGAGCGTTTCGCCCGGCTCGGTATCCTCGCCCATCTTCTCGATCTCCGATAGAATCTGCTCGATATCCAGCAGCAGAACGCCGTCGCCCCGCGCAGCTCGATCAAGCCGAGAATGCTCTCGTCCGTCCGCGGAACGGGTATGATCTCCTGCATGATCTCAAAGATAGACTCCACATAGCGGCAGTCCACCGCGTAAAATCCCTCCTGCAGCTCGAACATCAGCCACAGGCTCGACTCCGTGCTGCTTTGTAGTTGTTCCTCCATACCGCCCCTTCTAAAAAGTACAAAAGACGCAATAAAAACGCATCCCAAATGATAGTTATGCCTTTCTGCCATGAAAAAATATCCCCCCGCCGCTTCCCCGCCGCAAAAGGATATGCCAAACCGTTCCGCCCGGACAGACTGCATCCCGCCCCGGCGAAACGGAAGGGTACATATAGTAAAACTATATACAATAAATGGGCAAATTGCAAGTTCGACTTGACTAACCCCTGCTTAAAAAAATGCAGTCCATTGGCAATATTTTGTAAGATCATCCGCCGCACAATGAAAAAAATTGAAAAAATTGATATTTTCCCTTCCCTAAATGCAAAAACGATGGTAGAATAGACGGGTATAGAGAGATGCACTGCAAAACCGTTTTGGTTTTGTTTGTTTTTGTTAAGGGAGGAAGCGTTTTGAATCCATCTGATCTTTTGATTATTATTGTTGTTATTTTGGCACTTTTGATCGTTGGGATGTATTATCTGAACAAGCGGGGCATGAAGCGCATGATCGAGGCGCAGGATTTCATCGACCAGAACCGTACGACGGTGCAGATCTTCGTCATCGATAAAAAGCAGGAGAAGCCCTCGCCCACCAATATGCCGAAGGTAGTCTATGAGCAGATGCCTAAGACCGCAAAGATGCGCAAGACCAATCTGGTGCGCGCGAAGGTCGGTCCGCAGATCGTGACGCTGATGTGCGATAAGCCCGTCTACAACGCTCTGCCGACGAAGAGAAACGTGAAGGTGGACATCGCCGGGATGTATATTGTCAGCATCGTCGGGGTAAATCTGGCGGACAAGAAGAAAAAGACGCTCAGCGAGAAGATCGCCGCAACCACCGAAAGCACGATGCAGAAAAAGGCGGAAAAGGATAGGAAGAAGAAGTAAAGGACAAGACCTTGAAGACCTTGGGGGCTTTGCCCCAACACCCCCGAAAGACCTTGGGACGCTGTCCCAAACCCTGCCAAGGGGCTCGCCCCTTGGAACCCATTATGCAGGAGCGATTCTCGCTCCCGCGGGGGACAAAAATAAATATTTTGGTAAAAATACCGCTTTCGAAAAGGGAATTGGTGTCCCTCACTTCGCAAGCGGTTGTTTTATTCTATTCCAAATCTGCATCCGCAAACGCATGCATATGCGTTTGCCCTAACGGGGTCAAGGGGAGGAACTCCCCTTGCGGGAGTTTGAGGGCGGCGCCCTCAAGGTCTTGTAGGGGGTGTTGGGGGCAAAGCCCCCAAAGTCTTGGCTCCTAGGTCTTACCCCCGCCGGTGCGCCTGCGGACGCGTCTCGTCCGTCCAGCTTCGGGGATTGCTGTCATCCGGCACAAGCCCCGCAAGAATGCCCTCATAATGCTTGACCTTCTCCTCCATGTAATCGGCAACCGCCTTGGCATCCTCCAGCCGCTTCTGCGCATCCGCATTCGCCCGACAAATCATCTCATAGCGCAAACGCAGATTCTCCCCCGATTCCTCCTGCAGACATAGCTCGCAGTATCGATGGATATCCTCCATCGAAAAACCGCAGCCGCGCAAGCATTTGATCCCCTGCATCCAGTTGCAGGATTCCTCGGTAAATACTCTGCGATTCGCCCCGTCGCGGGCACAGGGCAATATCCCTAAATCCGTGTAATAGCGCAATGTATGTTCGGTCACATCGAACATCTCTGCCATCTGCTTGATCGTATACTCCATACAAAGTCCCCTTAAAATTATAAAATTCCTCTTGACTTCGTGTAACTCGAACCATTTAGAATGAGTATATCATCCCAAACAGAGAGAAGCAAGGAGGAATGCATATGTTATATCAGGAAATTGCGGCGGGCGTATCCATGCCCATGCTGGGCTTTGGCACTTTTTTGAACACCGGGGCAGACTGCGTGCGCTCGGTCAGCGAGGCGATTCGGGCAGGCTATCGCCTGATTGATACCGCCGAGGCATACGGGAACGAACAGGCAGTCGGCGAGGGCATCCGGCGCAGCGGCATCGATCGCAGGGAGCTGTTTCTGGTGACGAAGGTGAATTTCAAGTCCTACGCGCACACGCGGGAAACGGTCGAAAATTCCCTACGTTTTTTTGGGGACGGATTATCTCGATCTGGTGCTGCTGCACTGGCCCTTCGGCGATTATTACGCCGCGTGGCGGGAGTTGGAGCGACTGCATGCCGAGGGGAAGCTTCGTGCAATCGGTGTATCGAATTTCGAACCGGATCGTCTGGTGGATCTCATTTCGCATCAGGCGATCAAGCCCGCTGTGAATCAGATTGAGACGCATTTATATTGCCAGCGGCAGGCGGAGCATGCATGGGAGGAGAAATACGGCGTGGCGCACATGGCATACGCGCCGCTCGGACAGGGGCGGGCGAACGGGATGTTTGCGGAGGATGCCGTGCGGACGCTTGCCGCAAAATACGGCAAGACGTCGGCGCAGATTTTGCTTCGCCGCAGTATACAGGATGGTGTATGCGTGATCCCGAAGTCGGTACATGCGGAGCGGATCGCGGAGAACATCGACATATTCGATTTTTCGCTGACTGGCGAAGAGATGGCGGCTTTACGGGCTTTGGATCGGTCTGCGCCGATGATCGGCACGCCTGGAAAGCCGGAGCTAGTAGAAATGGCGATGACGTGGTGAAAAAGGGCAAGACCTTGGGGCTCTGCCCTAATACCCCGCCAAGGGAGTCACCCCCTTGGAACCCGGTTGCGCAGGAGCATACGCTCCTGCAGGGGAGGGCAGAAATAAATATTGAGGCAAAAAAGACCGCTTGCGAAAGGGAAATCATGTTCCCCGATTCACAAGCGGTTATTGTATTACATTCCAGATTTGTCCCTGCAAACGCATGGAATGCGTTTGCGAATCAGGGTCAAGGGGCATGATGCCCCTTGTGGGGGTATTGGGGGCAAAGCCCCCCCAAGGTCTTATCTCCCCCCCCCTCACCGTAGCCCCAGACTGACGCATAAGCTCTGATCCACCCGCCGCATCATGCCGTCATCCAGATGACAGAGCTTCTCCCGCAGCCGCTGCTTGTCGATCGTCCTGATCTGCTCCAAAAGCACAACGGAATCCTTCGGCAGAGCATAGATCGCACAGGATAGGGCAATATGCGTCGGCAGCTTCGCCTTGTTCATCTGCGAGGTGATTGCGGCGCAGATCACTGTGGGGCTGTGCTTGTTGCCGACGTCGTTCTGAATAATCAAAACCGGCCGCACACCCCCCTGCTCGCTGCCCACCACAGGGCTCAGATCCGCAAAATAAATATCTCCACGTCTGACAATCATGCTCTCACGCTCCGCTGCTTGGATTGGTCAGCGGCGGAAGAAATATGTATACGCTTCGCCTTCGTTCCTCTGCTGACTGCTGACAGTATTGCCGCAAAGGAGCGCGTTTATTCCTCAATGGTAAAAAGTCCCTGATCGAATTGCGGATTAAAGGTAAAGGAGCTGTAGTCCATCTTGTACTTCTCCGCACCATCCGCGCCGTAAAGCACAAATCGCACGGGTAGCAGCGTCTCACGGTCTACCCACAGCTTCTCCGATGCGATCACAGGATCGTTCCCCGGAATGACCGCCTCCAGCACGACGCATTTGGACTCATCCAGCGCGGCAGTCTCTACGCTGACCCCCTCCGATTGCATGTAATTTTTGATGAACTGCCCCAAAAATAGCTCGTTGCGCTGCTGCGACTCGGGCACATCCTTGATGATGCTGCTCTCCAGCTTGGGATTATATTGGCAGATGCGGCTGCCGTCGAACACCGTGTAATTGCCCGCAACGCTCTCCGGCGCGGTCAGCTCCAGCCGGTATTCCCCCGTGGATTTGTAATATTGCTTGGTTTCGTAGGTCTTCTCCTCCTGACCGATGCAGCGGGTCAGTGTTGCCGTGCAGGCATAGCCCTCCATCTCGGCAAGCTGTTTCTGGATGGACTCCAGCTCCGTCAGGGGCTGCTCCCTGCGGCATGCCGCAATGCTGAAAACCAGACAGAGCGACAGCAGAAGCGATAGAAATTTTCTCATTTGCCTTCCTCCTGAAAAAATGAAGTTACCATACTTTATGAATGGGGACAAAAAAGTAGTATCCCTCCGCGAAAAAAATCCCGCAGGACGGGTATCGCGTTCCCTCTTGATTATTTCCGCCGCATAGAGTATAATGATTGGTGATTTATCTATCTGAACATAGGGGAGGGAAATGAAATGAGCAGAATCAAAACCATCGCAACACGCGACCTGTGCAAGAGCGTACATAACGGCGGCTGCGGCGAATGCCAGACATCCTGCCAGTCCGCTTGCAAGACATCCTGCGGCGTAGCAAATCAGCCTTGCGAAAAGCAGTAATCAAACTCAGAGAAACGATAAAAGGGCTGCAATAGCCCTTAAAGGTGTCGACTCCGTCGACCCTAAGTCGAAATCAGGATTTCGACTTGCTTAGACAGAGGAATAAACAGACGAGTTCCATCGGCTTAAAAGCCTTGAAACTTTGTCAGCACTTTGCTACGCAAAGCCGCCTGCGGCGGCGGGGTCTATCTTCCCCGTGCATTGCTGTTTTCCTCGCCGGAAGTGAATTCCGGCTGCGGATTCCAGTTGGAGAACGCTTCGTTCCCCAAGCCCTTCCGCGGTATCGGAATAACTTTGTCTACAGTCTAAAGGGCTGCAATAGCCCTTCAAATTGCCAATTTTTTCTTAAAGCCTTTGAAAAAGCGTTAGCTTTTTCGCAAACGGGGTCAAGGGGACTGCGTCCCCTTGCAGGGTTTGGGACAGAGTCCCAAGGTCTTTCCAAAATCTTTATCTTTTGGCATTTTGAAGGCTTAACAGCCCTTTTTCTCATGCGATAGAAAACGAGGGAAACTATATGGTACATCAATATCAACTCAACGGCTACAATATCGTGCTGGATACCGCCAGCGGCTCGATCCATAGCGTGGACGCGCTCGCCTATGACGTAATCGCCATGATTCGTGAGCATACCCGTGGCGATATCATCGAAGCCATGCGCGCAAAATACGACGACATCACCGATGCCGATGTGCTGGAATGCATCGACGATGTAGTCGCGCTCAGACGGGCGGGCAAACTCTTTACGCCCGATAATTACGAATATCTCGCCTATGATTTCAAGGAAAAAAGCAACGTCATCAAGGCGCTCTGTCTGCACGTTGCGCATACCTGCAATCTGAACTGCTCCTACTGCTTCGCCAGCCAAGGGAAATATCAGGGCGAACGCGCGCTGATGAGCTTCGAGGTCGGCAAACGCGCGATCGATTTTCTGATCGAGCATTCCACCGGCAGACGGAATCTGGAGGTCGATTTCTTCGGCGGCGAACCGCTGATGAATTGGGAGGTCGTCAAGCAGATTGTTGCCTACGCCAGAGAGCAGGAAAAGCTGCACAACAAAAATTTCCGCTTTACCCTGACGACCAACGGCATTCTGGTCGATGATGAGGTGATCGACTTCGCGAATCGTGAAATGAGCAATGTGGTGCTTTCCCTGGACGGGCGCAGGGAGGTGCATGACCATCTGCGCAAAAATTTCGCCGGAGAGGGCAGCTATGACGCCATCGTGCCGAAATTCCAAAAATTCGTGCAGGTGCGCGGGGACAAGGGCTATTACATCCGCGGCACCTTCACGCATAATAACGTTGATTTCACAAACGACATCTTCCACATGGCGGATTTGGGCTTTACGGAGCTGAGCATGGAGCCGGTGGTCTGCGATCCGAGCGACCCCTACGCGCTGACAGAGGCGGACAAGCCGATTCTCTTCGAGCAGTACGAGCTTTTGGCGAAGGATATGCTGCGGCGCAAGCGCGAGGGCAAGCCCATCACGTTTTATCACTATATGCTCGATCTGGAGCACGGTCCCTGCATCTACAAGCGCATCTCCGGTTGCGGCAGCGGCACGGAATATATGGCGGTCACGCCTTGGGGCGACCTCTATCCCTGCCATCAGTTCGTAGGGGACGAGGCATATCGTCTGGGCGATATCTGGGACGGCGTGAGCAATACCGCCGTGCAGAACGAGTTCAAATGCTGCAACGCCTACGCCCGCGAGGAATGCAGCGATTGCTGGGCAAAGCTGTACTGTTCCGGCGGCTGCGCGGCGAACGCCTACCACGCAACGGGCAGCATCGCCGGGATTTATGAATTCGGCTGCGACCTGTTCCGCAAGCGGATGGAATGCGCCATCATGATGAAGGTCGCGGAAGCGGAGGAAGGTCTGTAATGCGTACGCCGATTTGCGATTTTGTCCGCGCCTATCGGGAAAAGGACTTCACGCGCTTTCATATGCCGGGGCATAAGGGCGCGGCATTTCTGGGCTGCGAGGGCGCAGATATCACGGAAATTGCGGGTGCGGACGAGCTGTACGACCCCTGCGGCATCATCGCAGAGAGCGAGGAAAACGCAAGCCGGCTGTTCGGCTTCGGCAAAACGATCTATGGCACGGAGGGCTCTTCGCAGTGCATCCGCGCCATGCTTTTTCTGGCGATGCAGCAGTGCAAAACGGCGGAACGCCCGCTGATTTTGGCGGGACGCAATGCGCACAAGGCGTTTTTGTATGGCTGCGCACTGCTGGATCTGGATGTGGAATGGCTGCTGCCTGAGGAATTTTCCTCGCTTTGCAGCTGTAAAATCACGCCGGAGCAGGTGGCGCGGCGGCTCGCAGAGATGGAGCGGCAGCCCTTTGCACTCTATCTCACTGCGCCCGATTATCTGGGCTATTCGCCCGATTTGCGCGGGATTGCGGCGGTTTGCCGGGGGGCGGGGATTCCGCTTTTGGTGGATAACGCGCATGGAGCGTATCTGAAATTTTTGCAGCCCTCCGCACATCCCATCGACCTCGGCGCGGCAATGGCTTGCGATTCTGCGCATAAGACCCTGCCGGTGCTGACGGGCGGCGCGTATCTGCATTTTTCGCAGGAATGGGCGAAAAATGCGGGCGGCAGGGCAAAAAAAGCGATGGAGCTTTTCGGCTCGACCAGCCCGTCTTATTTGATTTTGCAATCCTTGGATGCCTGCAACGCCTATCTTGCGGGGGATTATCCGCGCAGGCTGGCGCAGGCGATCGGGCGGCTGGATGCGCTACGGGCGGCTCTGCGGGCGCATGGCTGGCAGACCGCGGACAGCGACCCCCTCAAGCTGACGATCCTGACGGGCGAGATGGGCTACAGCGGGCGCGAGATAAGCGAGATTCTGCGGGAAAATGGCGTGGAATGCGAGTTTGCCGATCTGGACGCGGTGGTGCTGATGGCGACACCGGAGAACGGGGAGCGGGATTTTCTGCGGGCGGAGGAAACGCTTTGCGGCTTGGAGCAGCACGCGCGGAAAATGCCGATTCTGCCGACATTTTCTCTGCCGCCGCAGCGCATGCGCATCCGCGAGGCGATTTTCAGCCCGTGGGAGGAGGTCGCCTGCGATCAAGCTGTGGGGCGGGTTTGTGCCGCGCCCTGCGTATCCTGTCCGCCTGCGATACCGATTGCGGTCAGCGGGGAGGAGATCACGGCGGAGCTGGCGGGACTTTGCCGCGCCTACGGCATGGAGCGCATGGCTGTGGTGAGGGAGTAGGACCTAGAGTCTATTAAGACCGTGGGACGCCGTCCCACCACCCTGCCAAGGGGCGTGCCCCTTGGAACCCATTAGGCAAACGCATTTTCATACGTTTGCGGGTGCAAATATGGAGCAAAACGAAAAACCGCCTGTGAATCGGGAAATGCCATTCCCCTTCCACAAGCGGTATTTTTTTGCCAAAATATTTAGGACCTTGGGGGCTTTGCCCCCAACTCCCCCACAAGGGGCACGCCCCTTGACCTGTTATGGCAAACGCATTTTCATACGTTTGCGGGTGCAAATATGGAGCAAAACGAAAAACCGCCTGTGAATCGGGAAATGCCATTCCCCTTCCATAAGCGGTATTTTCCAAAATATTCAATTTTATCCCCCGCAGGAGCGTATGCTCCTGTGCAATCGGGTCAAGGGCGAAAGCCCTTGTGGGGGTATTGGGGGTGAAACCCCCAAGGTCTTAGGTCCTCACTTTCTCCTCCCGCGAGGATCGTTCCGTCGCTTGATACGCACATCGGTCAGCAGCAGCCAGAAAAAATACAGCAGGATAAACATCCCCGTAAAGATCACCGCCTGCCGCAGCGTCACCGTCTGTCCCGCCAGCATCAGCCCGATATGATAAAAAATACTCACGATACAGCTTGATTTCACCGATCTGATGAAAAGCTCCTTCATCCTATCCATACGTCACCTCACACATGCAGCCCCTGCACATGATTATGCACCCGCTGAATCAAAATATCCAGCGCGACCACATTTTGTCCGCCCTCCAGCACGATAATATCCGCCGTGCGCTTGCTCGGCTCCACAAACTGCTCGTGCATCGGCTTAACCGTCGTCAGATATTGCTCCACAACGGACTCCAGACTGCGCCCCCGCTCCTTCACATCCCGCAGAATGCGCCGCAGGATACGCACATCCGCATCCGTATCCACAAAAACCTTAATATCCATCAAATTCCGCAGAAATTCATTCTGGAAAATCAGAATCCCCTCGATGATGATCACCTTCGTCGGGTGAATCTCGATCGTCCGGTCGGAGCGGTTATGCACCGTAAAATCATACACAGGACACTCGATGCTCCTGCCCTCACGCAGCGCCTGAATGTGCTCGATCATCCTATCGGTATCGAAGGCATCGGGATGGTCATAATTGAGCAGACAGCGCTCGGCATAGCTCATCTCATCATGACGCTTGTAATAATTATCATGATACACCACCGTCACATCCTCGCCGAAGCGTTCCTTCAGGCGGTTTGTCAGCGTCGTTTTGCCGCTGCCCGTGCCGCCTGCGATCCCGATAATCATAATGTCCTGCATATCGTCATCTCCCTTATTTCTCGTCCAGACCCAGAATGATGCGGATATCCGCGTTTTTCACCTGCTCCGGCGCAACCTCGATCTCGGCATTGCTGAAATATTGCAGCAGATCCGTGCCGACACCCGCCTCCTTGACCTGAATACGGGTCTTGCGCACCTGCTCGCCGTTATAGGTGGTCGCCTTCGCCATCTGATAGCCCTCTGCCGCCAGCTTTTCGGTATATCTCCCCGCCAGACCGTTGGTGATGCCGCCGTTGGATACCTCGATCAAAAGGCTCTTGCTGTCCGTCTGCGCGGCGGTATTGTCGGTATTTTCCTCCGTCGTCGTCTCAATCGGCTCAACGTTATAGAACACGCGGTCAACCATCTCTCTCGTCGCGTCCGCATCATGGATGAAGTAGGAAACATTGCCGACATACTGCCCCACGCCGGGCAGAGTTTCCATGGAGATTTTATTCAGATCGATCTTGGTGATATAATTCGCATATTTCAGCGCATCGGAGAGCTTCAGATCCGTCTGCACATATTTATACATCACCTCGATATATTCCGGGAGATTCTTCACGATGCTTTCCGTGCTCAGCACCTTCTCCGCCAGCGCCTTGAGGAAAAGCTGCTGCACCTGAATCCGGGCAACATCGCCCTCGGCATAGCCGCGGAAGCGCACCAGCTGCTCCGCCTTTGCGCCGTCCAGATGCTGCATACCCTTTTGCAGATTGATGATGATATCGCCCGTATCGCTCATGTTTTTATACATATCCGTGGGCACGTCCACATCCACACCGCCGACTGCGTCCACAATCGCCTTGAACGCCTCAAAATTGACCTTGACATAATGATCGATATTTATGCCCAGCAGATCCTCGATTTCCAGCACGGCATTCTCGCAGCCCGTATCCTTCGGGCTATAGGCATGGACGGCGTTCAGCTTCATCACGTTCGGATAGCTTCTGCCTGCGCTGTCCCAATTTGCCTTGACCGCCGCCGCCGGGGATACCCGCGTATCGCGCGGCAGGGAAACCAGGCTCAGGCTCTCCCTTGCGCTGTCATAATGCACAACGAAGATCACGTCTGTCCGCGTTTCATCCGCATCCACGCCGAAAACCGCCACATTCATCTTGATATTGCGCCCGATGATGGCGTCCAGCAGATTCATATCCGATGCATTGGTCACCACATCGCCCGCCTTGGAAAAGGGCAGCTCCCCCGTCACCTTATAGTAAGCAAAGCTCGCGCCGCCCGCCAGCACCAGAAACATCAGCACAATGCCGCAAACGATTTTGAAAAACGTCTTTATGGGATTGAACTTCTTTTTCCTCTTGCGCGTGGGCGCGGTTCTTCTTTGTTGTTCGCTCATGTATTTCCCTCCGTCGTCTGCTCTGTCTGTTCTGTCTGTACCGGCTCGATGCCGCGGATTCTCCAGTCGATCAGCTCCTTCGTGCCTTCCTCATCCATATCGAAATAAGAGCCGCCCTCACCAGGGATGGTATCGCTCGTCACCTTTGAGGGGTCAAAGCTCTTGAGATATTTGGCATATTTCAGCGCATCCGCAACAGTCACATTGCTCTCCGCCGAATCCAGCGCAATCTCAATGAGATTGTTTAGGCTTGCCATCAGCGTATCGGAGCTGCAAACCTTCGTCAGCATCGCCTGTATGAAATCCCGCTGCACCTGCACACGGCGCAGATCCTTCTGCGCATAGCCCATGCGGAAACGCACAAGCTGCTCCGCCTTTGCGCCATCCAAATGCTGCATACCCTCCTTCAGATTGATAAGCGGGCCGCCGTTATCCGTCATATCCCAGTACATATCCTCCGGAACATAGAAATCCACGCCACCGATGGCATCGACAATCTTGCGGAAAGCCGACAAATCCACCTTAATGTAATAATCAATCTCAATCCCCAGAATTTCCTCCAGCATCGCCACGGTATAGGCGCAGCGGCTGTCCTTCGGGGCATAGGCGTGCAGATCCGTCAGCTTGCACTGCCCGGTAACGCCGTTTACCGCAGGTATTGTTCTGCCTGTTTTCCTTTGATTTTCCAGCATTTCCGCCGTCATCGTCACGCGGGTATCGCGCGGCACGGAAATCAGATGCAGTTCCTCCGTTTCGGTATTAAAGCTGGCAATGATGTTCACATCCGTGCGGAAACCGTCCTCATCCACCCCCAGCAAGGCAACATTGACTACGGTCGGGTCGGTCTTGATCTCCGACTGCGCCAGAGCGGACACGGCAAAATCGGACTGCTCCGCCTTGCCCTCCCAGCGATCCTTCATCACCCAGAGCTTCGCCGCGGCATAAGCCCCTGCAAAAAGCACGATCAGCCCGATCACCAGCAGGATGCCGCCGCGCTGCCTGCGTTTTTTCTCCGCCTTGCGCCTTGCCACGCGCCTGCCCTTTTGAATCCTCCTTGGATCAACATATGTCGGGTTCTGCGGCAGAGTGCCGCGCTGCTGCTCGGGATAAGGCTGCTCCCTGCGCACGCGGTGCGCCCGGCTCTGGCGGAGCTGCTCCTCCTCAAGGACCTGCCGCCGCCTGCCCCTTGCTCGTCTTTCTTCCATGCTTACCTCTATTCTCCCCCATTTCTGCAGGGGGCAATGGTGATTTCGTGCAAATTTACGTCCCTTCATTATACCAAAATTGACAAACCCTGACAACACTTCCTTTACAATTCCCGAATTTTTTCGTATAATTCAATTTTGGACAAGATTTGAACAAATGAAAATCCGAAATTTCCGTATGATAAAGAAAACGACCGCAGAGCCACATTTTTTATACCAAGGAGGCATTCTCTTGAACAGTAAACGCTTCACCCGCGCCGGGCAATTCCGAAAATCACCCGCGGCGGCGGCAATTCTGCTGCTTTTTGCCGCACTGTGCATACTCGGTGTCGTCTATCTCATCACGGCGAGCCATCTCTATCTGACGGCAGACCTGCTGCTGCATCAGCCTTCGCTGCTGCTGCTCAATCTGCTGCCGATTCTTGCGCTCCTGCTCTGGCTGCTCCTGCTGACGGGGCGGCGGCTTTTTTCCGTCAGCCTGACGGGGACGATTTGGATTCTGCTTGCCATCGCCCAGCGCATCAAGGGCGAGATGCGCCAGGAGCCGCTTCTGCCGACCGATCTCGCCCTCGCGAAGGAAGCCCTTGCCATCGTCAAGACCTTCCCGATCGGTCGTGTCGCACTGCTGCTGCTTTTGGCTGCCGCGCTGCTTGCGCTGCTGCTTTTCAGCTATCGCGCGGAAAAGCCTCGCGCCCCCCTGCCCCTGCGCCTTGTCTGCGCCTGCACGGCGTTTTTCTGCCTGCTGGGGCTGAATCAGCTTTGCTATGCCGATGCCGATCGTTACGACAGCTATCCCACCTTCGAAAACCCCAATATGCTGCTCAATCAATATGATGCGCGGGGGCTGGTCTATTCCTTCCTGCATCAATATAACGCCATGCAGACGCATACCCCTTCGGGCTATCATGCGGCGGAATTTGCCGCGCTGGAGGATACGGATTGGACTTCTCCCGTCTTCGATCCCGCGCAGCCCTTGGATGCACAGCAGCCGCATATCGTCATGATCATGGGGGAATCCTTCTCGGATCTGAGCGAGAATCCGCATCTGGATTTCAGCCGCACGGGCGATCCGCTGGAAAATTTCAAAGCCATCTGCGCCGAGGAGGGCACGGTCAGCGGGCATATCATCGTGCCGAATTTCGGCGGCGGCACCTCCAATACGGAGTATGACGTGCTGACGGGCTGTGCCACCCGCTATCTGGATACAGAGCAGCCCGCCTACAGCCTGATCCATCAGCCCTTCGATGCCCTGCCCTATCAGCTTCGGCTTCTGGGCTATGATACGCTTGCCATCCATCCCGGCAATGCGTGGTTTTATAATCGTCAGAACGTCTATCCCGATTTAGGCTTCGAGGAATGCCATTTTCTGGAGGATTCCTTTGATTTTGAAACACAGGAGATCGCAGGCTATGTCAACGAAGCCGCGACCTTCGATCAGATCATCGAAACGCTGGATGCGCATATCACGCAGGAGGATACGCCGCTGTTTTCCTTCACCGTGACGATACAAAATCACGGTCCTTACGAGCGGAAATTCGGCGATGCCGCCCCCGGCTTCGATACCGATGTTGCGCTGAGCGATGCGCAGAGGGATGTGCTTTCCCAGTATTTCTATGGCATTTCCCTTGCCGATGCGCAGATCGGGCGGCTCAAGGAATATGCCGAAAGCAGCGAAGAACCGATCGTGCTGGTTTATTTCGGCGATCATCTGCCGGGGCTGAGCGGCAGTGCGGACATCTTCCGTGCGCTGGATTATCCCATCAATGCCGATGGCGATGCCGCAGAGCAGCTTGGGCTGTACAAAACGCCCTACTTTATCTGGTGCAACGAGAGCGCGAAGGCACTGCGCGGGGACGCGGAAGGTCTGTCCCTGCCCGCCGATGGCACGATCAGCTCCCAATTTCTGGGAACGACCCTGCTGGAGCTGTTCCTGCCCTATTACGAATCCAGCCTGCAGCACGCAAACGACAGCCTGCGGCGGGAGCTGCCCGTCTGCACGCAGTATATTTATGTGAACCAAGACGGCGCGTATCTCAGCCCGAAGGAATTGAGCGAAGCCCAGCAGGAGAAGGTCGCGCTGCTGAAAAATTGGCAGTATTATAAGCTGTATGATCAAAAAAATCTGTATGACCTGAACGCCCTGCAATAAATGCAAAAAAACACCCCGCAGATCCGCAACTATGCCGATTTACGGGGTATTTTCATATAAATCATTGTTTTTTCTTATTCCAAATTCCCACTGTGTACCGCGTCAAATTCCCGCAGAATTTCCTCATCGGGCGCTTTCGTCAGCAGGCTGACCACGATCATCACCAGAAGCCCCGTCAGAAACGCCGGCAGCAATTCATAAATCCCAAGCACGCCGCCCGGCGGTTTGATGAGATATTTCCACAAAAACACCATGCCGCCGCCCGAAAGCATCCCCGCGATCGCGCCCTGCAATGTGCTGCGCCGCCAGAACAATGCGCAGATCACCAGAGGTCCAAAGCCCGCGCCGAAGCCCGCCCACGCGAAGGATACGATGCCGAATATCGAGCTATCCGGATTGTGCGCGAGGATCACGCCGAGGATCGCAATGATCACGACCGTCAGCCGCGCCGCAAGCATGCTCTGCTTTTCCGTCAGCCTAAGGTGCAGCTTTTCCTGCAGAATATTCTGCGACACGCTGGAGGATGCCGCCAGCAGCTGCGAATCCGCCGTGGACATCGTGCTCGCCAGCATTCCCGCCAGAATCACGCCAGCCATCAGCGCCGCCGCGCCATAGCTCGAAAGCAGGCTCGCAATCTGCACAATGATCGTTTCCGTGCCATTGCCGTGCAGCTCCGGCAGCAGACCGATTTTGCTCAGCGTCCTGCCCGCAATGCCGATCACGACCACTACGCCCATCGCCGCAACGACCCAGATTGAAGCCACGCAGCGCGAGAGCTTCAGCTTATAGCAATCCAGACAATTCCTGCCGCTGAAGGGCACAGGATTTTATCGCAAGACAAGGAGATGAGGCGAAGGCGTACTCAAAAGGTACGTCGAGGCGAAACCGACGCCGGATTGCGATAAAAGGCAAGCAAAGCAGTGGTAAGAATTGGTTGGATTGCTATCATTTCGTCCTCGATCGCCATAAAGCGCAGCAGGATATGCGACATGCCGAAATAGCCCAGATCCCAGGATACCGTTGTAAAAATATGCAGCAGGTCATAGGGCTGGCTTGCGCCCGTCTGCTCCGCGTAGGATGCCGTCATGGAGAAAAAGCCGGGCAGAGCCTTCATATTTTCCAGAACCGCATCCATTCCCCCTGCCGAGATCACCGAAAAAATCAGCACAAACAGCAGCGCGACCGTCATGATGATGCTCTGCACAAAATCCGTCACCGATGCGGCGAGAAAGCCCCCTGCCGCCGTGTATCCAACGATCACGATTGCCGACAATATCATCACCGTCATGTAGTCCATGCCAAACATCGCCGAAAAGAACTTACCGCAGGCAGCAAAGCCCGATGCGGTATACGGTATAAAGAATACAATGATGATCACCGCCGCAATGGTGGACAAAATATGCCGCTCATCCCGAAAGCACCGCGAAAAGAATTGCGGCAGCGTGTAAGAGCCAGCCATGTGGGTATATCTACGCAGATAACGCGCCGTCAAAAGCCAGTTGAAGTATGTACCCAGCGCAAGCCCGATGATCGTCCAGCCGACGTCCGCCAGCCCGGACAAATACGCCAGCCCCGGCAGCCCCATCAGCAGATAATTCGACATATCGGATGCCTCCGCGCTCATCGCCGTCACGATCGGACCGAGCTTCCTCCCGCCGAGGTAAAAATCCGAAACCGATTCATTTTTCTTCGCATAGCGGATGCCGATCAGCAGCACGCCGCCCAGATAAACGAAAATGGAAATTGCAATGCATAGATTCGAAATTGACATGATGTAACACTCCTTGTTCTCCCGCGGACAAAGCCCCGCAGCTGCGCCGAAGCCCGTCCTGTCTATAGCTTCCGTCTCCTCGCAAAACAGCGCGGTGGCGGCAACGTCATGCGTATATTTCGATCAAGCATTTTTATCTCTCCTTTTCTACTTTTTGTAAATCATCCGTACAATGCATCTATCCTAACACAACAGCTATTATTTGAAAGGCGAATATTCCTCATGAGATCCAGCAAAAAAACAGATATGCATTGCATTCAAAGCACTGTGATTTTTGTCGATTCATCCCCAACGACCTCGTTATAGCGGAAGCTGACCCGAAATCCGTCCACTTCACAGACAAAATGATGCGGATACAGCGCCAGAACCAGCGCATTCCGAACCGTTTTCGTGTAGTATTTCCCCGTTTTGAGCATGATTTTATATGCGATTTGGACTTTCGCGCCCTCCCGCAGTCCCGTGGCAAGCGCCGCCCGTCGTACCCCCAATACAGTGTTTTCTCTCATTTTGTACCCCTCCTTTGTTCATTCTTCGCGATATTCTACCATTAGTAGATTTCATTTGTCAATACTAAGAGTAGAATTTGTAGAAATTTATTGACGAATCTCTACTGATAATGTACAATGACACGAAGGGGTGATCTTATGTCAGATGAGAGAGAAAAACAGATTTTCGCGCAAAATTTGAAAGCATATATGAAAAAAAAGGGCAAGACGCAGGCGGATCTGATCGCGGAGCTGAACATCAATAAATCCACCATTTCAACCTGGTGCAATGGCACAAAAATGCCCCGCATGGGGACGCTGCAGCTGCTTGCGGATTATTTCGGCATCAAAAAATCGGATTTGCTGGAGGATTCGCCCGCCCTGCCCGCCGACGCCATCCCCTATATCCCCCGCCCGACTGCGCCCATCCCGATCGTCGGCACGGTTAATTGCGGCGTACCTCTGTTCGCGGAGGACAATATCGAGGGCTATATCGAAACGCCCATCGAGGATATGAATACAGGCGAGACGTATTTCTGGCTGCATGCCAAGGGCGACAGCATGATAAACGAGGGCATACGGGAGGGGGATTTGCTGCTGATTCGCCAGCAGAATGATGTGGATAGCGGCTCCATCGCCGTTGTCACGATTGATGATAATGAGGCAACGCTCAAGCGCGTGATCAAAAAGGAGAATGCCCTCATCCTGCAGCCCGCAAACCCTGCCTATGAGACGAAAATTTTCGTCGGCGCGGAAATGGAAAGCATTAAAATCCGCGGCAAGCTGATGAAATTGGAAAAACGCTTTTATTGAGCATGCCGACTGCGCAGCTTCCTCCTGCGACACAACCCGCGCTCCCAAGCGACTGTGCGATGAGAGGGGATGGTGCTCGGTGATCACAGGGCTTTCGCCCGTCCCGCTGCGCCTTCCTCCTGCGAAACAACCCGCGCTCCCAAGCGACTGTGCGATGAGAGGGGGGGGTTCAACGATCGCAAGGCTTTCGCCCCCCCCTTGCGCAAGCGAAATATTTTCAGTGAAGCTTCGCATTCTTCGTTATTTTTTTCACAAAAACATCGCCCCGCCAAGCACTACAACCCCGCCAAGCATTATAACCCAGCCGCCCCTCATCGCCCAACCAAACACATCCCCCAACCGCCGCCCCCCATCCTCGAAAAAAGGCATCAAAAAAGGACCTTCCGCGCAAAACCCGCTTCCAATCCTCTTTTTTTTCTTATTTTCTGCCGTATTTTCTGTTGAACTTCTCAACTCTGCCGCCGGCTTCAAGCAGGAGCTTCTGGCTGCCTGTGTAGAAAGGATGGCACTTGGAGCAAACCTCGACTCTGATTTCATCCTTTGTGGAGCCTGTTACGAATTCATTCCCGCAGTTGCATTTTACTGTCACCTGCTTGTAATCAGGATGGATACCTTCTCTCATTTTTTTCACCTCATTCTCAAAATTTGTTGATCAATAAGCATCGTTATTTATAGACAACGCTAGAATTATATCATATTCTGGCGCAGCATGCAAGCAAAATCCCGATTTTTCAATCCGTTTTTTGCAGCGCAAAGTCAAACGGCACAGCAGAAAACACCGCTTCTCGCCCCATCTCTCAGGGGGTGCAACGATCCTGCAGCAATTCCGATCCAAAAAAGCAAACTATTTTATCGATATATGCCAAAAATTCAAACTGAACAATAATAAACAGACTGAAAATCAAAAGCACTTCATCTGCCGAAAGCCGGCGAAAACTGTTTCGCGAAAAATCTATAAAATGGGCAGGATAAGATCCGGGAGAATCCTTCCTCCGCTCCATGTATCCCTGCCAAATCCAACAAAATCTCTCCCTGCCTGCCGCCTCTCAGACCCTCTCATGCAGCCCGATCTTCTTCTCCCAAGCGGGCAGACGTTCTATAAATTCCTGATTATTTTTTGTCGCGCGCATCAGCTGGAAGAACCCGTCGACCATATCCGAATTATTCAGCACGCTCGCCATGCGCCGCAGCTCATAATTGCATTCCAGCTCTTCCTTGGAGAGCAGCTTCTCTTCGCGTCTCGTGCCGGATTTGATGATATCCACCGCCGGGAAAACGCGCCGCTCCGCCATGCGCTTATCCAGCACCAGCTCCATATTGCCCGTGCCCTTAAATTCCTCAAAAACGACCTCGTCCATCTTGCTGCCCGTATCCACCAGAGCCGTCGCCAAAATCGTCAGGCTGCCGCCGTTTTCGATATTTCTCGCCGCACCGAACAGCCGCTTGGGCATATACAGCGCCGCAGGGTCCAGACCGCCGGAAAGCGTGCGTCCGCTGGGCGGGATCGTCAGGTTATAGGCGCGCGCAAGCCGCGTGATGCTGTCCAGCAGGATGACCAGATCCTTCCCCTGCTCCACCATGCGCTTCGCCCGCTCCAGCACCATCTCCGTCACGCGCTTATGATGCTCCGGTTCCTCATCAAAGGTTGAATAGACGATCTGCACATTCTCCCCCTCGATCGAACGCTGGATATCCGTCACTTCCTCCGGGCGTTCGTCGATCAGCAGCATGATCAGATGCACTTCCTTGTGATTTTGCGTGATCGCGTTCGCCATTTTCGTCAGGAGGATGGTTTTGCCGACCTTCGGCGGCGCAACGATCATGCCGCGCTGCCCCTTGCCGATCGGCGCGATCAGATCGATGATGCGCCCGGACAGCTCATTGCGTCCCGTTTCCAGGCGCAGCTTTTCCTCCGGGTAGATCGGAGTCAGATCCTCAAAATTGGGGCGATTGATCGCCTGCTCGGGTCTGTCCCCGTTGACAGACTGCACGAACAGCAGCCCGCCGACCTTTTCGCCCTCTCTTGCCGGGCGAATCTTTCCGCGCACCGCATCCCCCGTTTTGAGATTAAAGCGGCGAATCTGCGAGGGCGAAACATAGACATCGTTCGCGCCGGGCAGACAATTTTCCGCCCGCAGGAAGCCATAGCCATCCGGTAGGACCTCCAGAATACCGCCGCCCAGCTCCATCAGCCGTTCCTTCGGCTGCGACTCGGGGCGCGACTCATGGCGCACCTCCTGCCGCTGCGCCGTCTCCTGCCTCTCCTCCTCCTTTTTCAGAGAGAAGCCATAGGTCTGTACGCGCGGCGCGGACGCATCCTCGTTCGCTCTGCCGCGTGTGCGCTCCGGCGCTTCTGCGCTGCCGTGGGTACGCTCCAGTGCATGCTCCGTCTGCATCTGCGCCTGTTTTTCTCTGATTTTTGCGATCAATGCCGGCTTGCGCAGGGCAGAGATCGCAGGAATCCCCATTTGCTTTGCCTGTTCCCTCAATTCAACGAGGGTTTTCTGTTCCAGTTCCTGATTCATGCCGTTCTCCTGTTCTTTATTTCGGAATCTTGATGGTCGAGCCGATCTGCAGCGCATCGCTTTCCTTCAGGCCGTTTGCATCCAAGATTTTCTGATATTGTGCGCCATTGCCCAGCATCTTCTGCGCGATGGTCCAAGCCGTATCGCCGGACTGCACGGTATATTCCGTATAGCCGCTCGATGTTGTGCTTGCCGTTGTGCTGCCGCCGGTGCTGCTCGTATCGCCGCCTGTGCTGCCGGTGCTGCTTGTATCGCCATCGCCGCTGTTTTCCGCATTTGCAGCAGCATTTGCATCGGGATTCTTCAGGTTCTCCAGCTCTTCCTCAACCTGCATCTTCTCCAGCTGCACCTGCTCATATTTCGCCTTATATTCCTCCGCCTGCGTGATCTGGCTTTGCATCTCCTGCATTTTGCTGTTCATGCTCACCGTGCGGAAAATCAGCACGATGATGACAACCACCGCCAGCACGCCCAGCACGATCGCCAGCTTGCTTCTGCCGCGAAATTCATCCTCATCGTCGTAATCGCTGTCATACAGGCTGTCCAGATGCTCCTGCTTGGCGCGTTCCTCGAAGTCGAGGCTCTCATAGCGCGGGCGATTGTCCCTTGCATCCCGCCCCATATCCTCAAAGGGCTGCGGCTCTCTGCTTTTTCTGCGTCTGGATGCGGGCGCAGCGGTGGTCTGCAGAGTCACCTCCTCCACGATTTTGGATTTTTTCCGCGCGGGCATCACGCTGACATACTGAATGCCATCGTCATACTCATCCTCCTGCGCGGCTCTGGGCGCTGCCGCCTGATAGGAATCCTCCATATTTCTTGCCCGGCGGGAGACATAGCGCGTCGGGGCGCCCTCCTGCTGCGGCGCTTTGCTGATCTCGTTGATCTCGTTGCCGACCTGCTGCATCCGTGCCTCGCGCACCTCCTCTACGTCCTCTCTCTGCGGACGGCGGCTGCGGGGCTGTGTGCGGTATGCGGTCGCCTCGGCGTCGTCATTTTTCCCCATCAGCGGGTGCGTCTGCATCAGAATGTCCACGACCTCCTTGGGCAGGTCTGTATACAGCTCCTCATAATAGCCCTTATCCGCCTCGTTTAATTCTCCGGCGCCGCCTCTTGTGCGATCCAATTTATCACTGCTCATGCTTTACCTCCAATATACCAAAAAAGGGTGAATTTTTCTATTTCTATCTATCTGCAAAATGACACAATCTCAACATTATATCGTACCTATTTTACATTTTTCTGCAAGCCCTGTCAACCAAAGCCGCGTAATTTCAAGAAAGTTGGCAAAAACGGGCTTGCTTTGGCTTGCAAAAAATGATGCTTGCACGGCTGAGCAGGATATGATACAGTGGACGAAAACGGACTTTTGACTTTTTATCGCAAAGGAGAGAAAAACGCTATGCTTGGCTTTCATACGGACGGCATTCGCCTGTTCGGCGCATCGGATACGCTGCTTGTGGCATTAAAAAAGCGGCAGCTGCCGCTGGTGAAGACCTCGACCACAAACACGCTGGTTTTTGCCGTAAATGTTGCGGATGTGCTGACGAAAAAGCTCTATCAGCCCTCGTTTCTTGCGCCACAGGCGCCTTGGTTTTCCTGCGTCATCGGCGATGCGCCCCGCCCCGCGGAATATTCCCTGCGCTTTGCCACGGAGGAGGATTTGGCGGAATTTATCACCGCGCTGTACTACTGTTCGCAGGGCTTTTTGCATCTGGATTTTGAGCTGGCGGAGCTGGTGCAGCGGCTGAACCCCGGCGATGCCTACCGCATTCGCGCCTTTGAAGAGAAGGATTTCCACAAGATCGGGGAATCGCCCTTTGCGGCATGCTTCTGCTTTCTGGAGGGCGGATTTATGGAGAGCGACCGCTTATTCCGCAAGCTGACGCATGAATACGGCGTTGGCGCGGACAAAATCCTATTGGCTGGCTCTTTCGATTCCAAGCATCAATTTCTACGCGCCTTTATTCCTCAGAGGGATTAAGACCATAAAGACCTTGGGGCTTTGCCCCAAACCCCGGAAGACCTTGAGGGCTTTGCCCTCAAACTCCCTGAAAACCTTGGGGCTTTGCCCCAAACCCCACAAGGGGTTTCACCCCTTGACCCGATATGGCAAACGCATATACATGCGTTTGCGGGTGTAAATTTGGAATAAAATAGAAAAACCGCTTGTGCTTAGGAATATGAAATTCCCCTTTCGCAAGCGGTCTTGTTTTGCCAAAATATGTATTATTGTCCTCGCAGGAGCGAGAATCGCTCCTGCGCAAATGGGTTCCAAGGGAGGAACTCCCTTGGCGGGGCAGTGGGGCAGAGCCCCACGGTTTTTCGCCCTTACCCCATCATCTTGATAATCAGCAGCTTCTGCCCCGGATAAATCAGGTCGGGGTCCTCAATGTCGTTGATCGCCAGAATGTCGTCAATGGTCGTGTGGTATCGCTTCGCAACCGTCCAGAGCGAGTCCCCCGGCTGCACCATGTAGATCACCGCGCCCGCCATCGGCTGCTGCTCGCCCGTCTGCTCCTGCCAGATCACGTCCGTCACCGTCTCCGCCGTTCCGTTGCGCAGCACATGCGCCTCCATCGTCAGATTCGCCCGCAGCTCCCCTTCCCGCTCCGATAAAATCTGAAAATCCATGTCCTCCAGCCGCAGATCGACCTGCGCTTCGTCCCCCTCCGAAACGCCCTTCAGCTCCATCACCTGCGTGAAAGGAATGCCCCGCTCCAATAGACAGATCGGCTCAGCATCCTCCGCGCTGTAATATAGCACAGCCGCCGTCAGTACGCCGTCCGCCTCCACAGCGTCCTCCCTTGCCCGCGCCTCGGAAAGCCGCACCTCGCCCCATGCATCCTCCGTCCGCAGCATCGGCAGTTCGCCGCTCTCCAGCGCGATCCGCTCCTTGAGCACGAACTGGTTCTTCCCGCTTGCCGCCGTCATGGGATAGCTGATCGTCTCCCGCGTGAGCTGCACCTCGCCGTTCGGCGCATAGGCATCCAGCAGGATCTCCTTCTCCTCCGTGCTCTTGCCCTGCAGCATCGCCCCGATGGTGATGTCCGCCGCAAGCTGACGCACCTCGCCGTCCTCATCCGGTGTGGGGGTCAGCTTCGCCTCCTCAATCCAGAGAGAGCCGTCCATCGCGGTTTTCGCGTCGATCCCCTCCCCCTCCAGATAGCCGCTGAAGGGGATTTTTTCCGTAAAGCTGTCCAGCGTGCCCTGTGGGTCGGTGTAGAGCAGGCAGACCTTCAGATTCCCCCGCAGCATCACCTTGCCCTCCATCGGGCGAATGTCCTGCTCCGTCAGATTGACCGTCTCCCGCAGAATCTCCCCAAATTCCGGCTGTCCCGCCGGCAGGATCATCTCCTCCTTTACGGTGAAGCGATCCTTGAGCGCCGCCGTGTCCGTCTCCATGCGCAGCGTCCCCGTCAGGCATTCGATGCCCTCGCCCTGTGCGCCGCTGAGGATCTCCGCATGCCGCTGCTGCTCCGCCTGCGCCTGTATGCCGATGACCGCCTTGATGCCCAGCTTGCGGTCGTTGATGATCTGGCAGTCCAGATGCTCCAGCTCCGCCGTCAGCTGAACGTCCATGTCCTTTTGCAGCCCATCCATATGTATAAAATCCTCGATCGGCAGAGTCGTTTTCATCGCATAAACGGGGCGCTCCCCGTTCCGCGCCGTATACAGCACGAAAACCGCCAGTTCCCCGGAAAAGGAGATGCGCTCGTCGCTCATGCGCTGCTCTGTCAGCTTCACCTTGCCCTCGCACCATAATATTTTTTGCAGATCGGGCTTGCTGTCCGGTACGATCATATCCCCTTCCAGCAGAATCTGAGAGGATTGCTTCCCGGTCTGCTCCTTCCAATCCATCTGTATCGTTTCCTTTGCCAATGTCAGCGGCATAAAAACCCTCCTTCGTCTATTCTATAGCAAGCCTGTCAAGCCATTCTTTGTCTCTATGCAAATATATGAGGGGCAGGGTATTTTATGCATCAAAAAAGCAGAAGAGCCTGCCGATTCGCAAGCAATTCCGCTTCTATGTTTTCATAAAATTCGTCTCAGGCGTCCTTCGGGGGCTGCCTTGCCCATCCTACCGGAAAGCTCCGCAAACATCGCGCCGCCCAGAATGCATGCCGCGCCCACAAGCTGCAAAGGTCCGATGGACTCGCCCAGAATCAGCGCCGAGAGCAGCACAGCCATCAAGGGGTCCAGATAGCTGAGGACGGCAACCGTCTGCACCGGCAGCTGCGTAATCGAGGAAAAATACAAAAAGTTCGCCATACCGCCGTTCATGATACCCAGAATCAGCACGAAAATAATATCCTCCTTGGCGATGGGGAAAATGATCGGCATTCCCCGCGCGATAAAATACAAAACCGAGATCACGAAGGCGCAGGACATCTGCACGACCGTTTTTTCCAGCCCGCCGGTATGCTCCACCTTCTTATTTGTCATGATCATCGCGGCATACAGCACCGCAGAGAGGAGCGCCAGAACGATGCCCCTGCCGCTCTTGCCCACGCCCGCCGCATGGCCGTTGATGCAGAGCACGCCGATCATCACGACCAGCACGCCGAGACATTTTTTCCATGTCAGCCGTTCATGGAAGAAGAGCGGGGACAACAGCAGAACGATCACCGGCGCAGTATAATGCAGGGGGATGCACATGCTCACGCCGAGCACCCCGATCGCTTCATAAAAGAGCAGCCAGCACGCGCTCATGCAAACGCCCGAAAGCAGCACGAACTTCGCATCGCGCGGATGATTCTGGATGGTGAATTTCTGCCTTTTCAGCAGGAAAACCGCGATCAAAAACAGTACGCCGATCAATAGCCGCACGAATACGATCTGCGCCGAGGTGAGCGAGGTAAAGCCCGACCAGATGCCGTTTGTACTGAAGATCAGCAGCGCAGCCAGGATTTTCAATAAAGCCTTTTTTTGCATAGGAATCCCCCTCTTTCGCCCGCCCCACAGGGCAGGGCTGAATCTGCGAAATCACAAAAAGACTGCGGATGCCGAGCCCCGCAGATTTCCTAAAACACGCCTGCCGCCCCATTCGCTTCGCATCATGGACAAAATGCCCCCGCAAAAAGCGATGCAGCTGTTATTTTTGCCCAAAACAGACCCGCAGTTTGTTTCTATTCGCACGAAACTGCCCAGCCAACCGGCAGAAATTTCAAAAAATTATGCCGACACCTGTTGCAATTTCAACAATTCTACTGTACCATAAAAGGTATTCTATGGAAAAGCGCATATTTCTCATGCAAACGATGATATATATGAAAAAATGGAATAGGAGGGGAACGCATGGATATGAATATTCAGAAATACATGGCTCTTTTGAAAACCGTGGAGACCGGCAGCTTCACCAAGGCGAGCGAGGCGCTTTCCTATTCCCAATCGGGTATCAGCCGCATGGTGCAGGATATTGAGCGGGAGCTTGGCATTGCGCTTTTGGAGCGCGGGCGCGGCGGCATCCGCCCGACCTCCGCAGGGCTGCAGCTTCTGCCGCAGATTCAGCGGCTCTGCAACGAATATCACGCCTTGGAGCAGCAGGTCGCCGATCTGAAGGGGCTAGACAGCGGGCTGATCCGCATCGGCGCCTTCTCCAGCGTCGCCACGCATTGGCTGCCCCATATCATCCGCGAATTTCGCAAGGACTACCCGAATATCGAATACGAGCTGCTGATGGGCGATCATCACGAAATCGAAACATGGATACAGGAAGGGCGCGTGGACTGCGGCTTCGTGCGCCTGCCGACCCTCCCGGAGCTGGACACCGTTTTTCTGGAGCAGGATGCCTTCCTCGCCATCCTCCCCACGGAGCATCCGCTGGCGCAACAGGAGCGCATCTCCTTTGCGGAGCTTGCCAACGAGCCATTTCTGCTGCTGAAAAAGGGCACTTTCGTGGAGACAGAGGAGCTGATGCAGGAAAACGGCTTTCTGCCCAACGTGCGCTTTGCCGCATGGGATGATTTCGCCATTCTCTCCATGGTCGAATGCGGGCTGGGGGTCAGCATACTGCCGCAGCTGATTTTGCGGCGCAATCCCTACCATGTTGCGATTCGTGAATTGGTCGAGCCTGCCTATCGGCGCATCGCCCTTGCCCTGCGCGATCGGCATAGCGCGCCTCCCGCCGTCCGGCGTTTTCTGGATTATCTGCCCTATCGCAAGGGATAGTGCCCTTATTTTGCGGCAACCAAGGCTCGTCCCACCGGCTTTGCATCAATCGCGCCGCCCCGTATGCAGAACGCTCCCACGCACAAAAACCCCGCAAATCCCTTTTGCACAAGAATTTGCGGGGTAAAGCGCCCCTTTCCGATCAAATCGGACATGCCTGAAAAATGCTTTTTGTAAGAAATGATTTTCATCACGATTCGTGGTAATCCTGCTCCAAGCAGGGCAAGCATCCGCCGCTACGAAATCCGCCCAAATTCCGTCGGGGGATAAATGCGGAAAAACACCTTTCCCATGAGTGCCTTCTGCTCGATCGCGCCCATATTGCGGCTATCGTAGCTTTCCTCGCGGTTATCCCCAAGGACGTACACCGTCCCCGCAGGAATTGTGAAGTCCGCCAGCCCGTAGGTCTCGCCCACGGCGTAGTCCTCCCGCAGCAGCTCTCCATTGACCTGAACGCCGTCCTCCGCTATGCGCAGGCTGTCCCCCGCCGTCGCGATCACCCGCTTGACGACGGTATGTGCGCCATCCGCATCATGATACGCAAATATTACAATATCGCCCTTTTGATACCTTCCCGTCTGCGCCGCAAAGCGGCTCATCAGGACGATCTCCCCATCCCCCATCGTCGGCTACGAAATCCGCCCAAATTCCGTCGGGGGATAAATGCGGAAAAACACCTTTCCCATGAGTGCCTTCTGCTCGATCGCGCCCATATTGCGGCTATCGTAGCTTTCCTCGCGGTTATCCCCAAGGACGTACACCGTCCCCGCAGGAATTGTGAAGTCCGCCAGCCCGTAGGTCTCGCCCACGGCGTAGTCCTCCCGCAGCAGCTCTCCATTGACCTGAACGCCGTCCTCCGCTATGCGCAGGCTGTCCCCCGCCGTCGCGATCACCCGCTTGACGACGGTATGTGCGCCATCCGCATCATGATACGCAAATATTACAATATCGCCCTTTTGATACCTTCCCGTCTGCGCCGCAAAGCGGCTCATCAGGACGATCTCCCCATCCCCCATCGTCGGCTCCATGGAGCTTCCCATCAGCCGTACGGGCCAGCAAAAATAATACAGCAGCAGCAAAATCACCGCCGCCCGCAGTATCGCCGAGCCCCAATCGCGTAATGCTTCTCTCACTTTATCCCAACCTTGCCCTTTTTTCCAATCAGAGTAACTTTTTTCCTATTAACAGTATACGTCATTCGACAAAAAGTGCAAGGGGGGATTGCAGTGGAAATTTCAGGAAAATCAGGCGTTCTGCGCTTCTGCCGTATCGTCTATATTTTTCTTGAGCAGACCCAGAATCAGCATGCCGACCACCGCCCCGATGATGACCGCCGCCAGAAAGCCCAGTGGGTTTGTAATCACGGGCAGCACGAATATACCGCCGTGCGGCGCACGCAACGCGCAGCCGAAAAACATGCTCAGCCCGCCCGCCGTTGCCGAGCCGACGATGCAGGCAGGCAGTACGCGCAGAGGGTCAGCCGCGGCAAAGGGAATCGCGCCCTCCGTGATGAAGCACGCCCCCATGATGAGGTTTGCCACGCCGGACTGCCTGTCCTTCTCATTGAATTTCTTTTTGAATAACAGCACCGCCAACGCCAATGCCAGCGGCGGCACCATGCCCCCTGCCATCACCGCCGCCATGATGTGAAATTGATCCCCAGCGAGGGACGCCGTGCCGAACACATACGCCGCCTTATTGATCGGACCGCCCATATCCACGCTCATCATGCCGCCCAGAATGATGCCCAGCAGTACGCGGCTGGAAGTCCCCATCTGCTCCAGACCTCGGAACAGCACTTCATTCAGCCATGCCACGGGCGGGTTGACCACAAGCTGAATCAGCGCCCCAATGAGGAATATCCCCAGCACGGGGTAAAGCAAAATCGGCTTGATGCCCTCCAAGGATTTCGGCAGACCCGCGAAGAGCTTTTTCAGCCCCAGCAGGATATACCCCGCCGCAAAGCCCGCCAGCAATGCCCCCAGAAAGCCGCTGCCGCCCTCCTTCGCCAGAAAGCCGCCCACAAAGCCGGGCGCGAGGGCGGGTCTGTCTGCGATGCTCATGGCGATATAGCCCGCCAGAACGGGCAGCATAAAGCCGAATGCGCCGTCCCCGATTGCCTTGAAAAATGCCGCCCGGCGCAGATTCGAGCCGAAATTGGCAGGATCAATGCTGTAATCATCCAGAAGGAAGGCAAGGGCGATCAGAATGCCGCCGCCGATGACGAAGGGCAGCATATGCGATACGCCGTTCATCAAGTCCCGATAGACCTTCGAACCCGCGCCCTTCATCTGCGAGCCGCCGTCCGTCTGCGCGCCCTGCTCCCCGCTGTAGATGGGCGCGTTGCCCTCCATCGCCCGCCTCAGGAGCGCATCGGGCTTGCGAATGCCGTCCGAAACAGGCACCTGAATCAGCCGCTTGCCCGCAAAACGCTGCATCTCCACCTTTTTATCCGCCGCGATAATGATGCACTGCGCCTGCGCGATTTCCTCTGCCGTCAGCGTATTTTTCGCGCCGCCGCTGCCGTTCGTCTCCACCTTGATGGAGATGCCCAACTCCCGCGCCTTGTTTTCCAGACTTTCCGCCGCCATGAAGGTATGTGCGATGCCCGTCGGACACGCCGTTACCGCCAGCACGTCATAAACCGCCGCCGCAGGCTGTTCCTCCTGCTTTGCAGACTGTTCTTCCTCCTGCTCCGCAATAATTTCCAGAAAAGCGGAGGGATTTTTCGCCGCGATCAGCTTGGCGCGAAAATCGGCATTCATCAGCATCGCCGCCAAGCGTTCCAGCACCTCCAGATGCAGATTCGCCCCATTCTCAGGCACAGCGATCATGAATAAAAGCTGCACCTTCTCGCCGTCCGCGCTCTCAAAATCCACGCCCTCCGGTACGACCATCGCCGCCAGCATCGCCCGCTTGACCGCGCTGCTCTTGCCATGCGGAATGGCGATGCCCTCGCCAATGCCCGTTGTGGAGAGCTTTTCGCGTTCCAGTATCGCCTGCTCAAATTTGCCCTTATCCTGCAAATTGCCGCTTTTTGCCATCAGCTCCACCAGCTCATGGATTGCCGCCGCCTTATCGCGCGGCTTTTTCCCCAGCGCAATGCAGTCCTTCTTCAAAAGCTCCGAAATCTTCATAAAACACCTCGCTCCGCGATGTCAGACCATCGCCTTTTGTTCGCTGTATATCTGAATCGTGTCCTCGTAAAGCCTGCGGATTTCCTCCCCGGTCGCCAGCGTTTCGCAAAAGGCGCTCGCACTCCCCGCCGCAATGCCAAGGCGCAGCGCCTCGCGATAGTCTCCGCTTTTCAGCCAGCCTGCCACAAAGCCTGCCACCATGGAGTCCCCCGCCCCCACGGAATTGACCACCTTCCCGCGCGGCGCTTCCCCGAAGAGGATTTCGCCCTCTGCGGTCAGCAAAATTGCCCCCTCTGCCGCCATGGAGATGAGTACGTTCTGCGCGCCCATCTCCTGCAATCGCTTGCCCTGTGCGATGATTTCCTCCCGCGTGAATAGGCGGCTCTGCGCCAATTCCTCCAGCTCCTGCCGATTGGGCTTGATGAGAAAGGGCTCGTAGCGCAGGACGCGCGTGAGCAATTCGCCGGATGCATCCACAACGGCATAGATCCCGCGCCCCTCCAGCAAATCCAGTATCCGCTCGTAAAAATCGCGCGGCAAAGACGGCGGCACGCTGCCCGAAATGATGAGCATATCGCCCTTTTGCAGCCCGTGGATGCGCTCGAACAGCTTTTCCATCGCCGCCCGATCCACCGCAGGTCCGCCGCCGTTGATCTCGCTTTCCTCCTGCTCCTTCAGCTTCACATTAATGCGCGAAAAACCCTGTGCCAGCCGCACGAATGCCGTCTGACAGCCCTGCTTTTTCAGCCCGTCCTCAATAAAATCCCCTGTGAAGCCCGCCAGAAAGCCCAGTGCGCGGTTCGCTACGCCGAGGTTCTGCAGGATCACCGTCACATTGATGCCCTTCCCGCCGAAAAAAATCTGCTCCCCCACGGCGCGATTCACCATCCCCGGCATGAATCGCTCCATTCGTACCACATAATCCACCGATGGATTGCAGGTCAGTGTGTAAATCAAAATCATCCCTCCCGACTAAATCTGCGCTTAGTATATCCGCTTTGCCGGATTTCATGAAAAGTCTTTTCTTTTCCACCGCGGAGGTGTATGCTGTCAGTAGAAGTTTCGTATCAGGAATCAAAAGGAGGTTTTTGCATGAAAATTGAACAATTCGTCATGGCGTATCGAGTGGAACAGGATCGCTTGCGGGCACTGCTGCCGGAGGGCTTCCGCTCTCTGCGCCCCGTTCTGCGCATCAATGCGGAGATCCGCCAAGATGCGGAGGAGACGGTCTATCTGGAATATAATACGCCCGTCGGGGGGCACGGCAAGCGCGGCTGGCTGAATATCGCCCATTGGGAAAGCCCCGCCACCGCTCTGCGCTATGAGAAAAAGGAAAATTGTACCACCTTTTTCGCCCCTTTTCTGGAAATCAGCTATACCGGCGTTGGCATCGTCGGCGGCTGCCCCGCGGAGCGCGATAACGACGGCTGCTTCTTCGCGGACGGCTTTCTGCCCGCCGAGCAGATCGACGCGAATAAGGAATTTTGTAATTGTGCTTTTGCATGGAAATTCACGAAAAATGATGCGCATGGCATCAGCGTAGATGGGAAATCCGTTGCAGCCATCCCCACAGAACAGCTGATCGCATACGAAAAATTGCCCCTTACAGCGGAAAATGCTGCGGCGATCCCCTGCGAACAAATGCTCGGGTCGTATCGCGTGGCTTTCGAACGGGAAACTTGTCAAAAAAAGGAGCCTATGATAGAATGTCCCTATGAAGGATTATCGCTTTGGCGGTCGCCCCTCTGAAAGGAGGTGGCGCATATGGTTACATATACCGAGCTTTTCGCGTATACCATTGTGATCATTGAGGTTATTACCGTGTGCATTATGCTCATGAAAAAATAACGCCGCCTAACTTGAGTTAGACGGCAACAACCTAATCTCGAGGGGTTACCGCCTAGACGGAAGCGATAATCCTTCTCCGTATTCATACTAGCACAAGCCAGAAAATATGTCAACAAAAAACACCACACCAAAAAATTACAGAAGGGCGTAATATTTAATGCAGAAGAAACCGTTACGGTTTTTCCTGCATTATTTTTTTATCCGAAGGCAGGCGGAAGGAGGTTAAAACATTGAACGGATACAGTTATTTGACGCTGGAACAGCGCCGCGAGATCGAAAGAATGTATGCAGAGGGTGAACGCGTTGTTGACATTGCCGCCCGTCTGAAAAGGAGCGCCGCCGCTATCTACGAAGAGTTGAAGCGCGGCTATACGGGAGAGTTTGACGGCTACGCCCGCCCGAAGTACAGCGCCGATCTTGCACAAGCGACGGTGCAAGAGAATTTCAGACGCAGAGGAAACCGACGCGGCGCGAATTGCTGAAATACGAAAGGAGCTATTCAATATGACAGACACTTTAATTCTTTTCAAGCCGCTGGCAGAGTTCGGCGAAGCGTTGAAGAAGGAATGCCCGAACAACGATTGCGTTATTTACCGCAATGTTTACGAACGGTATTGCGAGGAGTACGCAGACTATACCCGGATCAAGGGAGCATTTGCGGACTTGTCCGAAGCGACGGTGCGGGCGCTTGAACACGCGATCCGGACAAGCGAAAAAGAGCTTTACGCAATGTGGTTTGAAAATTACGCCGTCTTGAAACAGCGCGCCGCACTGGGTATGGCTTACGGAAACACGAAACCGAAGCGGACGACGCAGGACAGAAGAACAGCGTTTGACGCTATCACGAAGGACAAGCCCACGCTGGCGGGCTTCCTTCGTTCCCTTCCTTGCATTGAAGCGCCGTGGGACACGGCTTTTCAGAAGCGTTATTGCTCTTCCTGCACGGCGGAGAATTGCGACGCTTGCAAGAACGAGCAGTTCCGAAACAATCCGGAATGGTGGCTTTCCCTTCCGGCGGCGGAGGTGGAACAATGAAAAAGTTTTTAATCGGTGGTTCACCTTGTACGCATTGGAGCATTGCACAAAGCAAAAACCGCGAAACATCGGCGGAAGGTATCGGATGGGAGCTTTTCAGAAACTATCTTATCGCAAAAGAAAAATTCAAGCCCGACTTTTTCTTGTACGAAAATAACAAGAGCGCTGCACAAGCGATTAAAGATCAGATTTCGGCAGAGCTTGAAGCGCCGCTTCAATATATCAATTCGGCGCTTGTGTCGGCGCAAAATCGGCAAAGGTTCTATGTTCATAATTTCGGTGAAGTTCCGCTTCCAGAAGATCGCTGGATCAGGCTTCAAGATATATTGGAAAGCGGGACAAGCTGGCTTGAAAAAGCCTATGCGTATACGACGCGTTGCACGGGCGCTATTCCGTCCGACACCTTGAAGCGAAAATGGCACACAATGGTGGCGGAACGTGCGATCTTTGAAGAAGCAAACTATCCCGTTATTAACGGCGCAAAAGTCCTTGTTACAGAAAAAGCTATCAGACAGGGCGATCAAAAAGGGACAAAACAAGGGAAATACGTATATTTGCCGACGGCAGAAAAAACGAACACTATTTCGGCAGGACAGGCACATAACGAAAAAGTTATTGTTCCGAAACCGAAAGGAACGTGGAAAACCGTTTACGACGTCGTAAACGGAGAAATCAAAATCGACGGCGAGAAATACGCAATAAACCTTCCGGACGGTCAATACATAATCCGCAAACTGACCGTTACCGAAGCGGAGCGGCTTCAAACTTTGCCGGACGGGTACACGCGCGCAGTATCAAACGCGCAAGCCTATAAAGGCATAGGCAATGGCTGGACGGCGGAAGTTATCATTCATCTTCTTTCGTACACATTGAAAGACATTCCGAAAGATGAAGAAATCATCGTTCTTTCAATGTACGACGGGATCGGAACGGGACGCTATTGTTTCGACAAGTTAGGGTATCGCAACATCAAATATTATGCGTATGAAATCGACAAATACGCAATGCAGATCGCAAACAGCAATTATGCGGACATTATTCAATGCGGGGACGCATTTCAAGTTCGCGAAGAAGAATGGAAGGTGGGACTATGACGGCGGAGCGGGCGCGCGTCGCCCTTGCCGTCCTGCAAGACACCGACGGGAAATATCTTTGCGAAGTTCCTTGCCACTACATAGCGAAGCAGAGCAACAGCGTTTCCCGAAGAAAGCGCGAACAGCGGCGGCGGGCAATGATCCGCCAGCGCACCGCCCTCTTCCTTGCCGTGCTGACCGTCGCGGCGCTTCTTGCGGTATTTATGCCGTGGAGAGGGACAGAGGACAAGCCCGAAGAGGTATCCGCCGGAACGCTTGAAGAGGTACACCAGCCGACCGCCGTTCTTCTTCCTTCGA
>CAVGZD010000014.1:0-32196 GCA_963633805.1 Lachnospiraceae bacterium
TATTTTATCATAGAAGACCTCAAAATCCTATTTACAGAAAAACTTTCACAGACTCTCATTAAACAACATTGGATTATTCTCCCTTAAATACTCTCGGTGCATTCGTCCATACTTTCCTATAGGATGTTCTTCCTCCGGTAACTTCAAATTCGGTATGTAATAATCCCCAATCAGTACATAATCAATTCCGTTCTTCGTAATTCTTTCTTTCATCGTATTTGACCTCTTTCACAACGTATTTATCATAGCTTGACTTTATCTGTCGTAAAAGTGTCGTAAATGCGGGTCGGATTTTGAAAAACCCTTGATTTTCAAAGGTTTTCAGCACTGTTTTCGTCACTTGCCGTGGCAGATAAATAAGATCCTTGTCATTACTTTCATATCCTTTCAAAAGCTCCAAACCTCAATATTTCAACGCTTTCAGCACTTATTTTATTTTTACTGTCATAACAGGGTACAGGGGACTCGCCCCCTGCTGGGGGTGTTGGGGGTCAAGCACCCAAGATCTTCAGGGGTTTGGGGCAAAGCCCCAAGGTCTTATGATTTTTCGGGGTAGTGGAGCAGCGCCCCACGGTCTTGCACCTCACCCCATCTCCCGCAGCAGCCTCCGGTAAAAATGCAGCGCAATCAGCATCGAAATACCGTCCACCATCGGCTGCACCATCGTACAGCCATACATCGGCAGCAGCCGATCCATCAAAAACAGCAGCGGGATATCCAGTGCGCCCTTGCGCAGAATCGAGCAAATCAGCGCTTCCTTCACCCGTCCGATCGCCTGAAACTGCGTGATCATCGGATAGCAGACCGCCATCATCGGCATCGCCAGCACCATCAGTCGCAGGAAGGTCGCACCATAGGCAATCGTCTGCGGCGTATCGATGAAAAGCCCCAGCAGACGCGGCGCGAGCAGCTCATAACAAAAAACGCAAAGCAGCGCAAAGCCCAGCGAAACCCTGCAGCCCAGCCGAAATACCTGCCGCTGCCTGCCAAAATTCCCCGCCGCATGCGTATACGCCAGCAGGGGCAAAATGCCGTTGGCAACCCCGATCGAAACATACAGCGGCAGCATATCCAGCTTCTTGACGATGCCCAGCGCCGCCACCGCATCCGTATCATACGCAGACATGAATTTCATCAGCGCAGCGACCGCCACCATCGTCAGCAGATACTGCACGCAGGATGGAAAACCGAGCCGCAATATCCTGCCGAGGTGCGTTTTCGCCGTGCGCAGCCCCCGTGGATGCAGCTCAATCGCAGAGCCGCCGCGCAGGATGCAGCCCAGCAGAAACAGCGTCCCCACGCCGTTCGCCAGAGCCGTCGCCACGCCAGCACCCTCCGCGCCCATCCCCAGAAAGCGCGGCAGCACGAAAAATGGGTCGAGCAGGATATTCAATATGCCGCCCAGGGACACGCCGAAGGATGCCGCCGCCGCATTGCCCTCCGCACACAAAAGATTCGCCAGCAGGACATTCAAAATAGCGCTCGGTCCGCCGAAAATCACCACCCATTTCGCGTAAGCATAGGCATGGGCGTAGGTTTCCTCCGTCGCGCCGCACAGATGCAGCAACGGCGCGGCAAGCAGCGCAAATATCCCCGCAAACAAAATCGCCGACAGCAGGCAGCCCCAAAAGGAAATGGCAGAGATCCGCTTCGCGGCAGACGCATCATGCCGCCCCAATGCCTGCGCCATGCAGCTTGCGCCGCCCACGGCAAATAAATTCGCAATCGCCGTCATCAGCACGGTGATCGTATATGCGACGGATACCGCCGCCGTCTGCGATGGCTCGTTCAGCCGCCCAATGAAATAGGTATCTGCCAGATTATACAGCAGCAGCACCATCTGGCTGGCGATGGAGGGCAGGATCTGCCGCCGCACCGCCTGCGCCACGGGCATTTGCTCGAATAGATAGGTTTTGTCGATTTCCTTGTGCATAGCTGCGCCTTCTTTGCATGGATTTGTTGTCATTTTAACCCGCTTGGGGACAGGCTGCTGTTTCACCGGATGAAACAGAAAAATCAGAGCCGCCCCAAACCGCAGAGCAGCTTGATCCCGTAGAGGATGATGACCGCGCTGCAGATCTGATTCAGCCGCGTCAGCACAGCACTGTTGATCCTGCTGCCAAGCATATGCACGACAACCGCCAAACCGCTAAACCAAAGCGCTGGCAGAAGCAAAGCCGCTGATGAAATATAAATCGCCGCCCGCGGGCAGGGAGGCGCGGAACGCGCCCAGAGCCTTCCTGAAAAGTGCTTTTTACGAGATGTAAGCTATATTTTGTGGAGGATCAGCCCCAAATGAGGGAGGCATAGCAGCGCTATGTAGACCGATTGCGGGGTGAATCATACGCAAAATAGGGCTTGCAGATCGTGAGAATGACTTTTCAGAAAGGCTCTAGCATCAATATGCTGTCGATCAAAGCCTGCGGGTTCGGCCATGTCACAATAAAGGCGGAGCCTATCATGTTCCAAAGGGGCTGATCAACATCTCCCCCGCCACCAAGATCCGCTTTGGAGCGGAGCAGCACCGCGCCCGCGCCCAGAAAACAGGCAAGCCCGAGGGAAATGTCCCAGAAGATCACGATCAGCGCAGTTGCCATTGCGCGTCCCAAGCTCCTGCTCATGGCGCTGTTGATGACAAAGAGGTGCTGCATGCCGATCGGCGCAACATACCTTCGATGGACAAGGGAACACACGGCGGATGCTGTTGCATTTGCCGTTCTGCTGTGTTACTCTCGCTCGACGTACCTTCAGGTACGCCTTCACTCGAAAGCCTTGCATAACAGCAAATGCAACAAGCCTCCGCTCGCAGACTTCTCAAAGCGCAGTTTGAGGCGATTTTCAGGCAGACGACCGCAGTCGTGCCCAAAGGCACGTCAAGGGAGGATAACACAAAAATCGTCCAAAATCCGCTTTGAGAAGCGTGTGTTCCCCTGTTCATCGAAGGTAAGCAAGCCCCAGAGATAGCCCCTGAAGATAAATTGGTATCATTTTGGAACAAAACCTCCCCTCGGAAATTGCAATAGCTTCGTTTATCCACAGGATAATTCTGAAAAGCACTTTTCGCAGCAAATCATTTACGTTACGCTTTGCAAAACGTGACAACGGCTTCCCAAAACGCAGTCTGCGGTAATTTTCAGGCAGCTGCAATCACGTCCACAGGCACTTTCGAAAAGGATAACAGAAAATTTGCCTGCATCACGCCTTTCCCTTATAATTCCGCTTCCGCTGCTGATCCTGCTGCGCCTTCTCGCTCTCGCGCTCCGCCTTTTCCTCCAGCATCCGGTCGATATCCTCAGGCAGCTCCAGCGTCAGCCTGCCCAGCTTGCCCCCGCGGAATTCATCCAGCAGGATTTTCGCCGTCCGCTCCAGATCCGGCTCATCGCCCTTCTTTTTGAAGCCCCTTGCCGATGCGATTTTTTGCAGGATTTCATACGGCTCATCGCTCGTCGCAAAATCCACGCCATAGCGATTGCGGATGCAGTCCGCATTTCGCGCCGCCATATGCCGCAAAAACGCAATGCCCAGATTTTCCGCATCCAGAATATCATCATTGATCGCTCCGGTGAATGCCAGCTTCAGCCCCACCTGCTGATCCTCAAATTTTGGCCAGAGGATGCCGGGGGTATCCAGAAGCTCAAAGTCCTTTTTCAGCTTGATCCACTGCTTGCCGCGGGTCACGCCGGGCTTATCGCCGGTTTTCGCCGTCGCCTTGCCGACGTATTTATTGATAAAAGTCGATTTTCCGACATTCGGAATCCCCACGATCATGCTGCGGATCGGCACATTGATGCGCCCCCGTGCCTTCAGCTTCTCAATCTTTTCCTTCATCATCGCCCGCGCGGCTTCCGTCACCTCGCCCAGACCGCTGCCCTTGAGCGCATTGATGCGGATGACGAAAAAGCCCTGCGCCTCGAAATAGCTCTGCCAGATGTCCGTTGCCTTCTCGTCCGCAAGGTCGCATTTATTCAGCAGCAGGATGCGATGCTTATTCTTGGCGATCGTGTCCAGATCGGGGTTTTTGCTGCTGTAGGGGATGCGCGCATCTACCAGCTCGATCACGATATCCACCAGCGAGATATTTTCCTCCATCATCCGACGCGTTTTCGTCATATGCCCCGGATACCATTGTATGTTATTCATAGCCGCCTCATTTCTTCCTTTATTTTATGAAACCAAACGAATTGAAGGGGTAGAGCCGAAATACCACCTTGCCGACCAAATCCTCCTTGGGAATCGCCCCGACCGAACGCTTGCGGCTATCGGAGCTTGCGTTGCGGTTATCGCCCATGACAAAATAGGAGTTCTCCGGTACGATAAAGGGATATTCAATATTGCCCCTGCTGCGCATCGGCTCGCCCAAAAACGGCTCCTCCACCCGCTCCCCGTTCAGATAGAGCGCGTACTCGTCCTCCTCGCAATCCTCATCCGAAATCAGCGCAATTTCATCCCCCGGCAGACCGATCACGCGCTTGATCAGATTTTCCTCCATATCATCGCTGTGCAGGCGGCAAATCACGACGTCACCCCGCTCAGGCGTACCGATACGCATGCTCAGCTTATTGACAAAAACCAGATCACCATGATAAAAATTCGGCTCCATGGAAGAGCCCTTCACCAGCGTCGTCCCCATCACGAAGCTGCGCAGTACAAAAATCAACAGCGCCAGAAGGATCAGCTGCAATACAAAAGGCACTTCCTTTCGCTCCCTTTTCCGTCGTTTTTCCGTTTTATTTTCCTCAATTTGTGTATTTTCCTGCATATCGTATCCCCCATTTTGATGATTGCAAAAAAAGTCCCGATGAAGCAGCTTCACCGAGACTATTTTAGCCAAAGAAACCTCCGCATCATCCGCCGACACACAAATCGACAGACAATTCCCCCGGCACATCAAGCAGCAAAGCCATCCCCCACAGGGAAAATGCCTTCCTCGCCGCTCTGCGCACCGGAATCCTTCCGAGCTTTCTTATCTCAATACTTCCTTAACCTTTGCAGCCTTACCAACCTTATCTCTCAGGTAGAACAGCTTCGCGCGTCTTACGATACCACGTCTTACTACCTCGATACGGTCGATTCTGGGAGAATGTACAGGCCATGTTCTCTCAACGCCAACGCCGGATGCAATACGTCTTACCGTGAAGGTCTCTCTGATGCCGCCGCCCTGTCTTTTGATAACAACGCCTTCGAACATCTGCAGTCTTTCTCTGGTACCCTCTACAACCTTTGCGTAAACGCGGATGGTGTCACCAACGTTGAAGGGTGTTACCTCGCTCTTGAGCTGTTCCTTTTCCAATTCTCTGATAATGTCCATTTGATTTCCTCCTCAATACACCATAGACGTTCTTACCACATCCCTTTGACGCGGCATTGGACCATCCGTAATCAACACGAGAGATTATACCACGCAGAGCGCGGCATTGCAAGCATTTTTTCCTATTTTAGTAATGGATCACGGTTTCGATTCTGCGGCCGGGCAATGCCTTTCTGCCGCCGAGGAAATCCAGCTCGATCAGAAATGCCAGCGCAACAACCTCCGCGCCGATTTCCTCCACCATCTCTACAATGGCATTCGCCGTGCCGCCCGTTGCCAGAAGATCGTCCACGATGACCACCTTCTGCCCCGGCTGAACCGCATCCTTATGCATCTCGATGGTCGCCGTGCCATATTCCAGCGCATATTCCTTGCTGATGACCTCCGCAGGCAGTTTGCCCTTTTTCCGCACGGGAACGAAGCCCTTGCCCAGATTATACGCCACAGGCATCCCGAATATAAATCCTCTGGATTCCGGCCCCAGAACCAGATCAAAATCCAAGCCCTCCAGCGGCTTTTGTATTGCGTCGATCGCCTCGCGCATACCGTCCGCATCCTTGAGCAGCGTCGTAATATCACGGAAGATAACGCCCTCCTGCGGGTAATTCTCGATCGATCTGATTTTATCCTTTAAGTCCATTATGTAGCCTCCTGTTCTGAAAACCGAAAATCCTTGAGTATGAGCTGAACGCTGCTCCTGCCGCCATAGGTATTGATATCGATACTGTATGCAATATCCAGAAGCATCGGCAAACGCCCGCTATGGAGCATTGTATCACAATTTTCCGCAGGATACAATTCCTTTAGCAGCTCTTTAAGCGATTCGAAGCCATCAAAGGAGATCGCAGGCAAACGCACGCCGCTTTTCGGCTCGGCAAGCATAAATTTGAGTATATTTTTATTCTTCCCGATCAAATCCAATCTATCCACCCGAATCGCCTTGGAGCCGAACAGCGGCTCATGATTGCCCTTGCCGAAGGGGGCTAATGCCGCCAGCTCCTTCGCCAGCCGCAGATCGATCTCCGCAAAGGAAAGCGCAACCTCCAGCCGCAGGATTGGGATGAGCTGCTGCTCCGTCAGCGTGCAAGCGGCATTCAGCCTTTGCCGTAGAACCGCAATATTTTCTTCCGGCAGGGACAGTCCCGCCGCCATCGCATGCCCGCCGAAGCGGGTGAATAGATCCCGATTGGCGAACAGTGCCTCAAAAAGATGATAGCCCTCGATGCTGCGCCCGGAGCCCTTGCAGTCCTCCGCACCGCCTGTAATCAGTATCGTAGGGCGATAATAGGCGTCCTTGATGCGCCCCGCCACGATCCCCGCAATGCTCTCATGAATCTGCGGGTCATACAGCACCAGCACCCGCTCCCGTAGCGCATCCGTCTCCTCGACCAGCCGCGCCGCCCGCTCTGCCGCTTCCTCCGTCAGATGCTTGCGCTCCTCGTTCAGCCTGAGCAGCTTTTTCGCCTGCTCCCGCGCCTGCGCCTCGTCCTCAGTGCAGAACAGCCGCACCGCCTGCATGGCATCCTCCAACCTGCCCGCCGCATTGATGCAAGGACCGATGATAAAGCCCAGATGATACGCCGTCAGCTGCTTCTCCGACAGTCCCGCTTCCTCGATCAGCACGCGCAGTCCGATATTCTCCGTTTTCTGCAGCTCCCGCAGACCCTGCTGCACCAGCAGGCGGTTTTCGCCGAGCAGATCCACAATATCACAAACCGTGGCAATCGAAGCAAAGCTGAGCAGCTGCCGCTCCAAGCCCTCGTCCGCAATGCCGCATTTTTTCAGCAGCAATCGGGCGAAATAATAGGATATCCCGCCCGCGCAAAGCATTTTGAAGGGATAGGGGCAATCCCGCTGCTTGGGATCGATGATGGCATCAGCAACGGGCAGGATGTCCCGCCTTTGTTCGCCCTCATCGGTAAAGCCCGGCTCATGGTGATCCAAAAGCACCACCGTCATGCCTTGTTCCTTCGCCAGAGCCGACTCCGCAAGGGCGGCAATGCCGTTATCGCAGGTAAAAAGCAGCTCAACGCCCTCCGCCGCCAGCCTTTCCACCGCCGCCGCATTCAGACCGTAGCCCTCCTTCTGGCGATGGGGCAGATAATAGATCGCATTGCCGCCGCAGCGCAGGATCGTGCGATACAATATGGTCGTGCTCGTCACGCCGTCCACGTCGTAATCCCCGTAAACCGCGATTTTCCGTCCCTGCGCAATCGCCGCCGCCAGCAGGGAGACGCCCTTTTCCATATCCTTCATTCCGGCCGCATCGCCCAGCGCCGTTTCATCGCCATAGAGGAAATTCCACGCATCCCTGCGGGAGTACAGCCCCCGATTGACCAGCACTGCCGCCGTCGCCCGCCGAATGCCCAGCTCCTGCGCCATCACCGCCAGATCGACCTTGCTTCGTTTCATCAGCCAGCGCTTCATATCAACGCTCCTTTTCCGACTTTGGCAAAAGCAAATACCAGATCGAGCCGGAAATGCAGACGGAGGAATATGCACCCGCAATGATACCGACCATCATCGGCAGGGCAAATTCCTTGATGGAGGGAACGCCCAGAAAATAGATCGCACCGACAGTAAAGAGCGTCGTCAGGGAAGTGTTGATGGAACGCCTGAGTGTCTGCGCAATGCTCCTATCGATGCGTTCCGCCGCCCGTCCTCTGGAAAATTCCTCCCGATTTTCGCGCACCCGGTCAAAAATAACGATAGTCGCATTCACGGAATAGCCGAGAATCGTCAGCAGTACCGCGATAAAGGTCTGATTGACGGGAATGCGCAAAATCGCATATGCCGCCAGCACCACCAGCACGTCATGCAGCAGCGCAAGGATCGCACTACTCCCCGCGCGAAAATCCCAAAAGCGCAGGGAAATATACAGCAGCATCGCCGCGCAGGCAATCAGCGTTGCCTTGATGGCATTTCTCTGCATCTCCCCGCTGACCGTGCCGCTGATGTCGTTCGTCTCGACCAGCTCCGCATCGGGGTAAGCCGTCTGGATGGCAGCAAGCAGAGCCTGTCTGGTCGGGCTGTCGATGGATTGCAGCCGCAGCTGCACCGCATCCGTCCCCAAAACCTGCTGCACCTGCGGGCTTGTCTGCCCGGTCGCATCCGAGATGATCCTCTCCAGATCGCCCGTTTCATATGCCGCGCCAAGGTTGATTTCCATGGTCGTGCCGCCCGTAAATTCCACATCCCAGTTCAGTGCGCCCTCTCCTGCCGATGCATGAAAGATCATCGCCGCAATGCCTGCCAGAATGACGATCAGGGAGAGCAGGAAAAATTTTCTTCGATTTTCTACAATTTTCATCGCTTCTCCCTCCTTACTTCAGCCGCAGCCCGTAATATTTCGGATTCTGTATGCCCGCCGCGATCATGCTGTTGAGGATCGCCCGCGTTACGAACATCGCCGTAAACATGGACAGTATAATCCCGGTCGAAAGCGTGGTCGCAAAGCCCTTGATCGTGCCGCTGCCCAAAAAGAACAGCACAGCCGCCGCGATCAGCGTCGTGATGTTGCCGTCCAGAATGGCAGGCGTGGCATACTGAAAGCCGCCCTTGACCGAGGCGCGCAGGCTCTTGCCGCGAATCAGCTCCTCCTTGATGCGCTCAAAAATAACGATATTCGCATCCACAGCCATGCCGACCGAAAGCACCAGCCCCGCAATGCCCGGCAGGGTCAGCGTCACATTCAGCACCCGCAGCAAGATCAGCTCCAGCGCGATATACAGCACCAATGCCCAGCTTGCCGCAAGCCCCAGTAGCTTGTACGCAAAGAGCATAAAAATCAGCACCAGCGCCACGCCGACCAGATCCGCCTTCACGCCCGTAGAAAGCGCGTCCGCACCCAGCCTTGCACCCACATTTTGCATCTGCATCACGTTCAGATTAAAGGGCAGAGAGCCGGCGCGAATCAGAGAAGCCAGCTCCGCCGCTTCCTCCGCCGTAAATTGCCCCGTGATCATCGCGCTGCCGTCCGTGATCGCGGTCTGCACCACGGGTGAGCTGATAACCGTTCCGTCCATGACGATATAAAGCACTTTTCCGATATTCTCGCGGGTCGCCTCCGCAAAACGCTGCGCACCTTCCTCATTAAATTCCAGCGCAACATAGGGCGATGCCGCGCTGTATTCATTCACTGCGCCGACCGCCTTTTCCGCGTTCTTCACCATATCGCCCGTCAGCAGCACATTGCCGTTTTCATCCATAAAGGATAGCTGCGCCGTCTGCCCGATCTGCTGGATCGCCTCCTCCGCGTTCTCCACGCCGGGAATCTGCACGCGGATGCGCTTATCGCCCTCTCTGGCGACCTCCGCCTCCGTCCAGCCGTTCCAGTCCATTCTGCCCTGCAAAAGGGAGATCGCCGCGGACATTTCCGCATCCGTCACGGTATCCTTGTCCGCTTCGTAAACGATGTCCACGCCGCCGCTCAGATCCAGCCCGCGCTTGATGCCAAACAGGCTGAGCTGCTGATCCTGCCCGATGCCGAAATAGGAAATCGCACAGGCGCCCAGCAGCACAAGAAAAAGCAGCAGCAGCGATACTCTGCCTCTCATTTTCATAGCTCCACCAACCTCCTTAAAAATAGACACAAAAGAAAATGAAGCCCCTCTTCCAAAGGACTTCACTCCCTTTTCGGTATCCCGCCAATTAGATACCCAGGCATTACCTTGAAATCACACCTGTATTGTAGCACAAAGAAAAATTTTTTCAATATCCTTTCGCGATTTTTCGAGGACGTTTCCGAAATGTGCTTTGGCGGTAATCGCTTCATAGTATGCCATGCATCGTGAAGGAGAGTCCGCACCGTGCGGAACGGGGGCGGTTTCGGGCAGCCTGCGAAATACGCCGGATCGACCCAAAAATCAACCCTTCCGATTGACCCCCAGAACGCCGCCGATCCCGCCGCCTGCCAGCGCAACGGCAAGCATCATCAGCGCGGAGGGCTGCAGCTGAAGCTCATCGCTCGCAAGTCCCGTGATCACAAGGAGCAGCAGCATATAGACCAGCCCCGCCAAAAGCCCCCAAAGGAGCCCTTTTTGTCGCCTGCACGCCGCCCAGTCGTACCCCGCAACAGCCGCGGAAATCGCCGTGCAGATCAGCGCGACCAGCGGCAGAGAATCCTCCGAAACGGAGGTATATGTAAGCAAAATACCAAAGCCGATGAAAATGATGCAGGTGATGCCAAATGCCGCCGCCATCCCCTTTAGCAGGCAGATCCACGCCATGCCCTCGCTCGGCTTTGCCTCCTTTTTGCTGCGGGCGGCAGTCGGTTTGCGTTCCTTTTCCTTTCGCTCTTTTCTTCGGATCAAGCGATCACTTCCCATTTCCCTTATTTTGCTTTTATTTTATGGGACATTTGCCCAAAATATGATATAATTCTCGCAGAGGATGACGCGCAGAAATGCGCTTATTTCCCGGAAAGGATGTGACGATATGCAATATCCCCCTTTAGTTGATCTACACACGCATTCCACCTGTTCCGACGGGACGCTGACCCCGGAGGAGCTGGTTTTGCTTGCCAAAAAGCGCAGTCTGGCTGCTCTCGCCCTGACCGATCATGACACCATAGACGGGCTTGCCGCATTCGAAGCCGCCGGCGCGGCGCACGATCTGGAAACCATCCCCGGCGTGGAATTTGCCACCTTTTGGGAACGGTATCACAAACCGGAAATCCATATCGTCGGGCTGGGCTTTGACCATCAGCACCCCGCCCTGCTGGAAAAAATGCAGTTCATTCAGGATAGCCGCACACGCCGCAATCAGAAGATGTGCGAAAAGCTGACAGAGATCGGACTGCCCGTCAATCTGGAGGAAATTCAAGCCAATGCGGGCGGCGAGGTCATCACCCGTATGCATTTTGCGAACGTCTTGCTCGAAAAGGGCTATATCCGCACAAAGGATGAAGCCTTTTCTGCCTATCTTTCCAACGGGATGCCCGGCTATGTGGCGCGGGAGACACTTTCACCGGAGCTTTGCATCCGCACGATCAAGGACGCGGGCGGGGCTGCGGTTCTGGCGCACCCCACGCTGTACGGACTAAATCTGCAGCAGATCGAGGAGCTTTGCCGCGCGTGGATGCCCTATGGGCTGGATGGCATCGAGTGCCAATATTCCACCTACAGCGCCGATGAGACGCACGCCATCACCCGTCTCGCTGAGCGGCTGGGGCTGCTCCCCTCCGGTGGGAGCGATTTTCACGGGGAGAACAAGCCCACGATCCAGCTGGGCAGCGGCAGGGGGAATTTGGCGATCCCGTATGCGATCTGGGCTGGGCTGAAGCAGCGGACAAGGGGGTAAAAAGACCTGAAAACCTTGGGGCAAAGCCCCAAATACCCCTAAAACCTTGGGGCTTTGCCCCTTGACCCGTTTGTGCAGGAGCATACGCTCCTGCGGAGGACAAAAACAAAATATTTTGGCAAAAAATACCGCTTGTAAAAGGGGAATTGCGTACTCCGATTTACAAGCGGTTTTTGTATGTTATTTCAATTTTGTCCCCGCAGGGGCATGAAATGCCCCTGCCAAACGGGGTGCAGGGGACGAGTCCCCTGCCGGGAGTTTGAGGGCTGCGCCCTCAAGGTCTTAGGGGTTTATGACAACGCCCCACGGTCTTTTCGCACATAAAACGAGAAACGACCCAACGTTTCGGTTGAGCCGCCTCTCATTGTCTTATTGATAAGGGTAATTTGGGGTATCTGTTTTAGGAAATCAGAAGTAATTTCTGGGATTCTGGTATACACCGTCCAGCTGGATCTCATAGTGGCAATGTACGCCGGTGGACATCCCCGTAGAGCCTGTCATCGCAATTACATCGCCCTTTTTCACCTCGTCGCCGACGCTGACCAAAAGCTCGGAATTATGCGCATACAAGGTCGTAAAGCCGTTGCCGTGGTCGATCACAACGTAGTTGCCAAAGCCGCTGTGGTAAGTGGAGGTAACCACCGTTCCGGCAGCCGTCGCAACCACAGGCAGAATGCGGCTTCTTGTGGAAAAATCCGTCCCCTTGTGGGTGCGGCCGTCGCTCACGCTTGCATCGCCCGTAGGATTAAACTCTGTCGTAATAATGCCGCCCTCCACGGGGTAACCGCTGGGAATGTTGTTGTATTCCGCCAGCGTCACCGTCACCTCATCGGCAACAGATGTGAAGGAAAGCCCCGCCTCATCCGCAATCGCGTTCATCTTATCGAGCTGCGTGGAAAGTGCGGAAGCCTTGTGATAGGAGGTGCTAACGATATTCGTGAAGCCGACCTGCGCTTCGGGGGCGGCATCCAGCACCGCCGTCATAGCCGCGCACACCTCTGCGCCCTCCGCGGACGCGCTCAGGTTGCTGATCTGGTCGTACAGCCCATCCTTTACGGTTGTCAGCTCGTTGATCTTCTGTTCCAATTCAGAGGTTTTGTTCTGAATTTCCGTCATATTTTCGTTATACTCGGTATTTTCATTCTGTAGAATCTCCGCGCGCTGCTCCAGCTTGCGGTTCGCCCGCTCCGTCTCCAGAAGCTGCTCCTGAGAGAGCAACAAATCCGCCTTCGCCTGCTGATAGGCATTCATGGAATAAACCGCGCCCCCCACCGCGATGACTGCCGCCGTGCAGATCGCCGCCGCGTGGTGCATCCCGAAGCGGAGGGTTTTCTGCTGACCCTTATGCGCGATGTGAAGCGTTAAAAAATGCTTTTCCTCTGTCTGCGTTTTCTCGTTATTCATAATTGGTGCGTCTCACCTTTCTTTTTTCATACTTTCTAAACGTATTATATAGGAAAAAGACACATTTGTAAATATTTTTTTCAATTATTTTTCAAGTTTATTAACAATTCGTTAATAATTAGCTTGTTTTTGGCAAAACCAGACGCAACCAAATGATACCAAAAAACAGCGTAAAACATTGATTTTAAGCCATTTTCAAGCACCACGCGCAATCATGCGTATTTTGCAACAATTACGCAAAACTTGTCCACCGACAACCAAAAAATCCGACGTCTTACAACGTCGGATTTCTTGAGGATTCCGGCAGGGAGATCCCGGACAAAGCACTTAATCCAAGACCTCCCCAACCTATTTTTTAGGAAGTATGCAGATTCGGTATTTAGAGGTATTACAAATTGTCCATAAAGCGCATCGGCATTGCCGCAACCTGTGCGCGGGTTGCAGGACCCTGCGGATTCAGCATGCCATCGCCCATGCCGGAGAGGAGGCCCTGCTCCACAGCCCAACGCATTGCGTCCACTGCATAAGCGGAAACTCTGCCGCTATCCAAGAAAATATCCAGATTCCCGGATGTTGCGGGAGAGCCTGCGTAGCGATACAGCATCGCAGCCAGCTGTTCGCGCGTGATCGTGCCATTGGGGTTCGTGCCATCGGAAATGCCCTTGGCAACCGCCCATTGCATGCCCTTTTCGTACCACGTTGCGCCGCCGGAGGTATCCTGCCCGTCCAGACGAGCCAGCACTGTCATCAGCATGCCGCGCGTCATGGGTGCATCGTAGCCGAACTCCGTATCGGACACACCAGAGAAGAGACCGCGCGCGGTCACGAAATCAATGGAGCTCTTTGCCCAGGAATTTTCGGGAACGTCCGTGAAGCGCTTTGCGTTATCGAAGATTTCGATGGTCGCATCCCGATCCAGCGTGATCGTCACGCCATCGTTGCCGATGATCGCGTCAAGCAGGATCTCCCTTGTGCCATCGGGATGTACGATTGCAGCCACCGTGCCCGTTGTCGGTCTGTTTTCCGTAGGAATCTTAACCGTCACTTCGTCTGCACCCTCAGGCAGCTTAATGTCGCTTGTTACCTCGCCGCGACCGGAAATTTCTGTGCGGACTTCCGTGCCGTCCGGGCGTGTTTTCGTGATGGTCTGCGCGCCGTTTTCGTCCGTTTCGGTCACGGTCTTTGTGCCATCGGGGTATGTCGTGCTCTCAACGGAGGAGCCGTCCGAATTGGTTACGGTCGTCGTTGTAGAGCCATCGGGGTTTGTCGTCGTTTCGGACTTATTATCCGTTGCGGGCGTGCTGGGTGTCGTGGAGGACTTGCCGCCACCACCACCGGAGCCACCGGAAGAACCGCCGCTGTTGCCGCCGGTATTACCGCCCGTATTGCCGCCAGTGTTATCGCCGATATCGGATTTTTTCTTAACGTCCAGATCGCCATCATAGCACCGAATCCTGTACTTTTCTTCCCATCCGGCACTGAGCGTGGGTGGAGTATCAATTACAAGATGGACATAATCTTCCAGCGCGGTATCTATCTGTCTGATCGGACGAGCAACCGCCTTTGTTTCCAATACACCATCCAGATTATCCTTCTCCCACAGATTTTCATAGCTCACCTTGTATTCCGTAGGCAAGGGATCACCGGCTGTTATCGTCGCACTTTCCGGTTTGACAAGGAGATTGCGTAGATCCACAAAAATATCCGCCGTCGTTGCCTTGCCTTCGGTTTCGTCGGAAGAGTATACCGCTGTAATGGTCGCTGTTCCGCTCTTGATCGGCGTAACGGTAACGGTATCACCATCGCCGGAGATTTCGAGAATGTCCGCGTTATCCGATTTCCAAGTCCATGTGCCGCCTGCGCCATCCGCCTTGCCCTGCAGCGTAAAGGAATAGCCATAGATCTGGGAGATATCGAATTCCCCAAAGGCAATATTTGCATCCGCCTTAGCCGTCATTTTGATTTGGATATTGACATCAAAATCAGTATAGTTGACGCTTTCGATCACAGCCGTGATAACTGCGGTCTGATCCTGCTGTGCATCGGGATTGACAGCGAATTTCACCACATTGCCATATGTTGCAATGCCCTGATCGCCATAGAACTGCTGCATCGCATAGCCCGCGAACAGCTCCTCCTGATCCGGCAGCTCATCCGCATCGGGAACAATGCGCTCGCCCTCAACAGCCAGCTCGATTACATCGCCCTGCGCATCGCTGCTCTGTTCCTCCCGCTCTTCCTGATCAGGCTGTTCTTCCTGATCGGGCTGCCCCTGCTCAGGCTGTTCTTCCTCGCCCTGCGCATCTGCGTTGCCCTCCTCCTGCACCTCTGCCGGCGCATCCTCAGCCGCCAGCGCCGGGCTGGGGATCGTCGTCAGCACCATGGACGCCGCCATCGCGTATGACAAAAATTTCTTCTTCATTTTGTAATTTTTCCTCCTTTGCTTTTTCAAAAACCAGTTTCGCCGCCCATTTCGGGGAGGCGCGGCTTTTTCGGCTCATTCCGTCAGCCGCGCAGCTCCCCTCGCGGGGATTTCTTTCCCTTTGACGCCCCATTCGGATCACCCCCTTGCTTTTCCCGCATAGCTTGGTTGCAAAAATATATAGCAGCAATCAGTCCCAAACGGGCTGACTGCTATCTATCTCAAAAATCAGCCAATCATTTGCCCAAATCCTTATAAAGGAAGGTCACGATCTGTCCTCTTGTGCAGATTTGATCCGGAGAGAAGGTGATGTCGGAGGTGCCGGCTGTGATCCCCCTTTCCACTGCCCATGCGACTGCCTTTGCGTAGGCAGAATCAGGTCTGACATCCCCAAATGCAGCCTCCTGTGCGGCATCGGGCTTGCCTGCCGCCTTCCACTGATAGGTCACCATCATCGCGCGTGTGCAGGGGATGGAGGGGTTGAATGTGTCGCCCTCGACCAGACTGTTTTCATATGCCCACAGCGCCGCCTTGTAGTAATATTTGCTTGCATCCACATCCGTAAACGGATTTGCAATCGTTGCCTCCGGCTGACCCATTGCGCGCCACAGGAATGTCAAAATCTGTGCATTCGTGTAGGTCTGTTCGGGGGGGGGAAGGTGTCTGCGGTCGTGCCGGAGGTGATGCCCTTCTCTACCGCCCATGCCACAGGAGTCGCATAGTATTTATCCGCAGGAACATCCTTGAAGATCTCGGAAGCGCACTTTGCGGGTGCTTCCTGCTTCGGCTCTTCCTGCTCTGCGGGCTTTGTTTCTTCTGCGGGAGTCTCCGGTGCAGGCTCTTCTGCGGGTGCTTCCTGCTTGTCCAATTTTGCGAGACATGTATCTACCGTCGCATCGTCTACCTTATAGAACTGATATCTGGTGTAATGATAGTCATACTCCGGGTAGCTGATGATGTACTCCACACGATAGATCACATCATCGCCCTCATCGCTCATCAGCAAGGTAAACTGTCTAGATTCGCCAGGATATAATTCCACAACGCCGTCCTCATCCGTAGGGTCAGACCACTCCTTCATGAAAATGCCGCTCCCCGTCAGATAAGACATATGCGGATAGCCGCCGCCCAGCGCGTAAACGCCATCCTCATTGAGCACCAGCTCCTTCATATAGATGCAGATATTGCTCCCGTCATTTTTCGTTCCGGTATGCTTTACCGTAAATACGGTATTGGCTTTGATCGCTGCGTAATCCTTCAGCGTTCCTATTTTTTCGCCATCCGTATCAGGGTCGTACATGCCGATTTTCGTTTGCTTCTCAACTAGGGTCGTTTCCACAGGCATGTCCCCCGCGCCGATGTCGTATGTGATAGAAACCGGCTTTAAACCCTCCTCGGTCGAAGGCACATCCGCCGCCATGGACGGAACGGCCATCCCCAGACAGAGCGCCGCCGCCAAAGCAATCGATATCAATTTTTTCTTCATAAAATATACTCCCTTCCTTTGCGTTTTATATTTTGTAGCTATTCTTCCGTTGCCGGGCTGCTTTCTTTTGTAAATCTTCCTCTTTTGCCCTTTTTGCTCCCCTGCAACAAAGTGTATTTTTTTGTAGGAGAAACCAAACGTACAAGTATACAGACAAAACAGTCAAAATTTTACAGATTTTCGTAGACTTTTGACAAAAAAATGCTACAATAATCGTGAAGGTGCGTACTAAGTGGATTTACAAAAAAATACACATTTTTGTAACCGTAAGGCGTTGCCCCTGCACCCGTTTGCGGGAACGTAGATCCTTTTTTCGCAAAAAAATACCGCTTACGAGAAGGAAAATTGTGTTTTCCAACTCGCAAGCGGTTTTTCTATTCTATTCCAAATCTGTATCCGCAAACGCATATATATGCGTTTGCCATAACGAGGCCAAGGGGATAAACCCCTAGCCCCATCGACCTCTCCCTTCAGCAATGCGCTGTCTTTCCGTTTCATTGCGACCTGCACCTGCAAACGCATTGCGTTTGCCGAATCGGATTCCAAGGGGGTAACCCCCTTGGCGGGAGTCTGAGGGCAGCGCCCTCAGGATTTTATGTTTTTTTCCCCTTACACGTCATCCCCCTGTGCGCAGAGGTTGAAATCGACCAGCTTCTTCATGACGCGCCCGTGTACGCTGTCGGCGGGGAACTTGCCGTTCCTCCCGCGCTCGCCGGCGGGCACGCCCGTCAGAAGCTCAATGCCCTCGTTGATATGCGCGATGGGGTAAATGTGGAATACGCCGTCCTTCACCGCATCCACGACCTCATCCTTCAGCACCAGATCCCGCACATTGGAAACGGGAATGATCACGCCCTGATTGCCCGTCAGCCCGCGCTTTTTGCACAGGTCGAAGAAGCCCTCGATCTTATGCGTTACGCCGCCGATCGCCTGAATTTCACCCTTCTGGTTGACAGAACCCGTTACCGCCAAATCCTGTCGGATCGGCAGCTCTGCCAGCGAGGACAAAATGCAGTACAGTTCCGTGCTGGACGCACTATCGCCGTCGATGCCGTTGTAATTCTGCTCGAAGCAGACACGGCAGGAGAGGGACAGCGGGAATTCCTGCGCATAGGTCTGCCCCAAAAAGCCCGTGATGATCTGCACGCCCTTATCGTGGGTCTGCCCGCTCAGGTGCACTTCCTTTTCAATATTCACAATACCTGACTTGCCAACATAGGTCGTCGCCGTGATGCGGGTCGGGTTGCCGAAGGCGTAGCTGCCCATATCCAGCACCGCAAGCCCGTTGATCTGCCCGATTTCGCTGCCCATCGTGTCGATCATGATGACGTTTTCATCCAGCATTTCATCCAGCTTTTCCTCGTAGAGCTTCAGCCGCTGCTCCTTTTCGAAAATCGTTTTCCGGATGTACTCCGCAGTCACCAGCTTGGCGCCGCCCAGCTTCGCCCATGTCACGGCTTCGCAGAGGATTTCCGCCAGGTGATTGAAGCGCGTGGAGAGCTTATCCTGCCGCTCCGCCATGCGGGAGGAATATTCCACGATGGCGCAGACCGCACCCGCGTCAAATTCCATCGTCTTTTCCCGCTCCACAAATCGCTTGATGAACTGCGCAATTTTTTCTACATTGCCCTGATTGCGCGGCATTTCGTAGTCAAAATCTGCACGAATCTTGAAGAGTTTATCAAATTCTTCATCATAGCTGCTCAAAATCTCGTAATAATAGCTGCTGCCAACCATGACCACCTTGATTTTTGCGGGGATCGGCTCGGGCTTGAGCGTCGGCGCAACCACCGCGCCAAGCTGCTCTCGCACGGAATCCAGATTGATCTCCTTGGTTTTGATAACGCGGCGCAACGCCTCCCATGCCTGCGGCGCGGAAAGGATATCCTGCGCCTGCACGATCAGATAGCCGCCGTTTGCCTTATGCAGCAAACCGCCCTTAATCTTCATGAAGTCTGTCGTCAGATTGCCGAACTCGCTGTCGTATTCGACCTCGCCCATCAGGTTGTTATAGGTGGGATTGAATGTCACAACGACGGGCGCGCCCTTGGTCTTGGAGTGATCCACGATCAGATTGACCTTATATTTCAGCGTCACATCCTCCGCAGGCTTTTTGCCGAGCATCGGCAGGAGCGAGGCAAGGCTATCGTCCGAATCATCCTCTTCTTCAAAGAACTGGCTGATATTTTCCAGCACATCCTCCTTCACATCGTTGATGTAGGCAATGACGCGCTCATACTGCTGATACGCCTCCTGCACGGCATTGACATGATGCCCGATGGCGAACATGCCGATCTTATAATCCAGCTGATCCACCTGCTTTTTGGACTCCTTATCCAGCTCGCGAATGTCACGAAGGATGGAGGAAGCCTTCTCCTGCAGCTGCTGAGAATTTTTCTCGATGCCGTCCTTCACATCCTCCGCCAGATTGTCATACTCCTCCTCAACGATGGCTTTCCCATCCACAACAGGCATGAAATACACCCCGGAGCTGGTCGTTTTCACCTGAAAATTGAACTCTGCGGCGGTGCTGCTCATATCCGTCATCAGGGCGTCGCGCTTTTCATCGAAGGAGCGAATGATATCGTTTTTCTGCGCCTCGTAATCCTCGGTGCGGAAAGCCTTTTGCAGTTCCGTTTTGAAAAGCTGCACCAGCTCATCCATATCCTCCTTGAACTGCCGCCCCTTGCCTGCCTCAAATTTCAGGCACTGCGGGCTTCTCGGATTCTGAAAATTGTATACATAGCACCAATCGCTGGGGACCTCCTCCGTCTCCGCCAGCCGCTCCGTGCTGCTGCGGGCGTAGGTCGTTTTGCCCGTGCCGGAGGGACCTGCCATGTAGATATTATAGCCCTTCATCTTCACCGCAAGCCCGAAATCAAAGGCTTTTACGGCGCGCTCCTGCCCGATCACGCCATCGAGCGGCTGGATCTCCGCCGTGGTCTGAAAGGGCAGATCCTCGGGGGTGCAGGTATTTTTCAGATATTTATGATCCAGTTCGTAATATTTTTCCATTTTCTTGACCTCCTTGCGGAAAGATTTCGATTTATTTCGAGGGAATCGCTGATTAAATCCGGTACTGTGCGTGCCAGCGATTTATTCAGAGGTTCCCATAGTTTCCTCATAATTTTCATAAAAAGGAAAATATTTCCACATAATGATAGCATCCTCCTTGGTATCGGGGTAATAATTCTTGCGGATGCCCTCCGCGCGGAAGCCGTACTTGTGATACAAGCCCTGCGCGGGGGCATTCCCCATGCGTACCTCCAGCGTCAGCCCGATCATTTCCTTCTCCAGTGCGACCTCAATCAGCTTTTCGATCAGCATCGCGCCGATGCCGTTTCCGCGCACTTCCTCCAGCACGGCAACGTTCGTAATGTGTCCCTCCGTGATGACGTGCCACATTCCGGCATAGCCAACGATTTTCCCATCCATCAGGGCGACATAATAAATCGCCATGGCGTTTTCCTTGACCTCCCGCTCAAAATCGCCGCGCGTCCAAGGGATAGAGAAGGTCGCCTCCTCCACCGCCAAAACGCCGTCAATATGCGCCTCGGTCATGGGTAGAATCTCAATCATGCGCCTGCCCCTCCTTCGCCAGCCGTTCTTCGCGTTCGCGCTCCGCTTGGGATTTGCGCAGATAGATCAGCTCAAATGCATCGCTTTTGCACGCAAGCCCTTCCTCAGCGAGAATCGCGCCCAACGCCGCGACGCTTGCCGCCCGCTGCTGATTGCAATGCGGGGGCGCGAAGAGGAATTGCGGATTTTCCTCCAGCCGCTTGCGATGCACGGGCACGCCGTCCCCCAGAAAAATGACCTCATATTCAAAGGTTTCCGCGAGGGAAATCACGGTTTCGATCGGCTCCGCCATATACTCCGAAAGGCGCAGCAGCTTGCCGTCCTCCCACTGGTAAAACGCCGCATAAACCTGCCCTCGCCGCGCATCCATGATGGGGCAGATGAATTTATCCGTTTCAAAGATATTATATGCCAGCGCATCTAATGTGGGAACGGCGACGAGCGGCTTTTCAAGCCCCAGCGCAAGCCCCTTGGCGGTCGCCGCGCCAATGCGCAGCCCCGTGAAGGAGCCCGGTCCGCAGGCACAGGCGATGCAGTCGATCTCCTCGCGCTTTGTCTCCGAGCGTTCCAGAATTTCCGCGATGATGGGCATGATGGTCTGGCTGTGCGTCAGCTTGTAATTGAGGGTATATTCTGCAATCAGCGTATTTCCCTCCACCAGAGCCGCGCTCGCGGGCTGTCCGGTCGTATCAATGCCTAGTATTTTCATGGTTTTTCTCCTTTCCGCGCGATGGTGATGCGGCGATAGTCCTCATCGCCCCCGGCGTAATCCTTTTCTATGCGAATCCGGACGGCATCCGGCGGCAAAAGCCCCGCGATCAGCTCCGCCCATTCGATCAGGCAGACCCCGTCCCCGAAGAAATATTCCTCATAGCCGATGTCATCCATTTCTTCCTCGCAGGAGATACGGTAGACATCGAAATGATAGAACGGCAACCGCCCGTGATATTCATTCACGATGGTAAAGGTCGGGCTGGTGACAACCTCCTCCACGCCAAGCCCCTTCGCGAAGCCCTTTGTAAAGACCGTCTTGCCGACCCCCAAATCCCCGCAAAGGCAGTAAATTTCGCCCGCGCGGGCGGCTTGTCCCAGCTTTTCCCCCAGTGCTTCGGTCTGCGCAGGGGAAGTGCTTTCGATTTTTTCTTCCATATTGTATCACCCTCAATCCATATAGAGCGCCGTGATGCTTTCATCCAGAAGGGAAACGCTCTTTCCATCGAAATAATGCAGAGAAGCGCTGCCCTCTGCGGCATCGTCGCCCTCAATGAGCGCAAATTTCCCATCGCCCAGATTGCGGAAGGCAAATACGCCCTCATCTACAGTAGTCGGCTCGTTTACGCCGTCCCAAATCTGCAGCTGCCCGACGCCGCTTACCGCATCGGCATCCGCGATATAATACACTGCCTGTGCATCCTCCGCAAATTCCACAGCATTTACATTTGTAATGGTTTTCTCACCTGCCGTCAGACCATTCACACCATTTTCGGTATACGCATAGCAGAGCGGACCATTGCCGCCGAGGAAGGCGAAGCGTTCGATATTCGTAGCGACTGCACTTGCATCCTCCGCCTTGCCGATCTCCATTTCCATCAGGATATTGCCGCCCATGTTGGCATCATTGACCACATATGCGGCTCTTTTGCCGTCAGCGGAAATCTGCAGGGTATCAAGCAATACCTGATAGCCCGTCAGCCGCTGACACATGCCGTTTGCATCGGCAAGGAAGGGCTGAAATTCGCTGTAATTCAACGCCAGATAGTAATACAGCTCCAGCATATCCAAGCCGCCCTCCAACTCCGAAAGGGGCATCGGTTCGGGCGGATCGATCTGATAGCCCGTCAGGAAGGGCGCGTCATTTTCCACCGCCATCGCGGACACAACATCCTCCGCGACCTTGATGCTCTTGCCGTCCTTCAGCACATATGCCTCCTGCAGCAGGGGCGAAATGCCCTCGCCGGCGGCAATGGCTGCGCGGATTTCATCCCGCTGTAATTTCTCCTCCCAAGCCGCGCCGTCCGCTTCCGTCAGGTCAGCATCAGCTTCTGCCATATCGTCCACCAGAATCTCGCTGTAGGGGATGTTCTCCGCAGACGCGGCGCAATAGAGCAAATCCCTGCCATTTGGCATCAATTCCATGTAGGAGACGTTTTCCGCCAGCAGCACAGGATCAGATGCAAAGTCGTAGCTGTAAATATCGTACACATCGCCATTTTCCGCTACATAATAAAGATTGTCCGTCTCATCTGCCAGAGCATACATCGCCGCAGAATCCGTCAGCACAACAGAAGGCTCATCCGTGCCGATTTTCTCCGTCCGCAGCATGCTGTAGGCATCGTAATAAACCAGATATTTCCCATCCGAGCTCAGATCATAGAGATTCTGCTGCCATTGCAGATCCTCCGCGATCACGCGCGTGCTCATCCCGTCGAAGGCGCAGAGCTGCACGGAATCCTCGCCCTCTCCGATCGCCAGATACGCCGCGGCAGAGCCGTCCGTGCTGATCTGATAATTGTATACATGAGAAGCGATGGGGAGAGATTCTGCGGAAACATCCCGCGCATCCCTGCGATAGAGGTCGAAGCTGCCGTTGGGGTCGATATTCGCCGCGTAATAAATCCAGCGACCGTCCTCCGATACGGTTGCGCCCCACGCGCTGTAATAATAATAGAAATCGCCGCCGTTGCTGATGTTTTCCTGCACCAGATACGGCTCATGCTTCGTGTCGTAGTAATATAATGCGTTGTCCCGCGTGTAAAGCACGCCGCGTTCAGCCGCCGCACCGCCGTGGCTGTGCCAAAGGGCAAACAGCAGCCCAAAGAATACCAAAAGTCCAATGACGATCGCCGGGAGATTGGATTTGCTTTTTTCGGATGCGGGGGCAGGGCTTTCGCCTGCATCGTCCGCCGTGGAGGCGGTTTCTGTCTCTGTTGTGGATGCTGTGTCCGCAGAGGGAATATGGCTCTCGGTTGCATCGTCTGTTGCGGGAGCGGGGGTGGTTTCTGTCTCCGCTTTGGATACTGTGTCCGCAGTAGGGGCAGGGCTTTCACCTGTATCGTCTGCTGTGGATACTGTGTCCGTAAAGGGGACGGGGCTTTCGCCTGCATCGGCGGGCGGTGCGTCATGCGTCAAGGAAGTCTGTTGCTCCAACTCCTCATTTTTCTTCAATTCACTCATGTGCTTCTCTCCTTTGTGTTTATCACATAATATTACCTTCGATGAACGAGGGCAAATGCAGCAGCATCCACCGTATGTGCTCTTGTCCATCAAAGGTACAATTTCAAAAATATTTCTTCCAGACAGCAAGACCGATGCGCCCCAAAAGCGCCCGTTTGATCGGCAAAAGACGGCGTTTTTGCGCAGTTCTACTACGCACACGCCTTTCCCGCGCCGCCTTGGGGATGGCGTCCGTCTCCGCTCGTCTGCGCAGCAGCCACGCGATGCCCCGCTTTCCCAGCAGGAATACGCGCAGAGCGGTTTTTGCAGTAAATATGCCGTCTGTGATGCTGATGCCTTTGCGCTGATGCTCCATAAAATGCGCTCCTTTGCAATGTTGTCATGTATTTCTTCATTGTAACACAGGAGATCGCCAAAGTCCACTGCGCAAATGACGAACGCGAACCGCAGGGGCGAAAAGACCTTAGGGCTCTGCTCTAAAACCCCACAAGACCTTGGGGACTCTGTCCCCAACACCTCTGCAAGGGGCATCATGCCCCTTGACCCTGATTTGGCAAACGCATTGCATGCGTTTGCAGGAACAAGATCGAGAACCATCAGAAAACCGCTTGTGCATCGAAATACGCAATTCCCCTTTGCACAAGCGGTCTTTCTCGCCAAAATATTTTATTTTCTTGCCCGCAGGGGTATTGGGGACGGAGTCCCCAAGGTCTTTGGGTCTTTATTCTCTCACCCTTACGCCCCTAGCAGCTGCCCGATCAGCAGCCCGAAATACGTCCCGATCGCGTAGCCCATCGTCCCGATCAAAAGCACAGGCGCAATCAGCTCCGTCCAGCCCTGCGATACAGCCATCGCCGCAGCCGTCGTCGGACCGCCAATGTTCGCATTCGACGCCAAAATGCAGTCCTCCAGATGAAAGCGCAGCAGCTTCCCGAAGCCGAACACAAAAAGCATATTCCCCAGCACCATAATCGCACAAAATACGAACAGCAGCGGCGCATTTTGCAATATCGCCCCCAGCGATGCCGGCGCGCCAATCGCGAAGAAAAACAGATAAATCAGATACGTCCCCAGCTCCTGCGCCCCGGAAAGCCCCGCCAGCCGCCCCGAAAAAAAGGTCGCAAGCAGCATCGTCATCGTCGTCAATATCAGGTAGCGATTGCCCAGCAGGCTGCTTAGAAATCCCCAGAAAAAGCCATCCTGCGGCAGCCATGCGCCAAGCCGCTCCGCAATCTCGCTGCCGAGCGCCACGATCCCCGCACTGATCGCCAGATTCAGCGCAATATCCCGCAGGGAAATCGGCTTTCCCTTCCAATATTCCGCCGCCTGCGTCCCATCGCCCGCTGCATGCGCCTCCGCGCGGTCGATCTGCGGATGCGTGAAGGCACGGCGAAAGCATTTCATCCCCGCAATCGCAATCAACACAAAAAAATAGACCGACATCAGCAGATTATCTGCCACCACCACCGCCGAGACCGTCCCCTTCGGCACGGCAAAGGCATCCGCAAGCGCGACCAGATTCACCGTGCCGCCGATATAAGAGCCGGTCATCATGGCAGCGACCTGCGCCAGATTCTCGATCCGCGGATGCAGCAGGGCAAAGCCCAGCCACGCGGAAAACGCCGTCCCGATTGAGCCGATCAAAAACAGCAGCAGCAGCCGACCCGATTCCCGCCAGATTTTACGAATGTCGCACTGCAACAGCAACAGCGGAATCGCCAGCGGCACGGCATAGCCCCAGATCGCGTCGTCGAACCAAGGCGCATTGGACGGGATGATGCGCAGATTCGTCAGCAGCATCGCCCCGAGCAGCGCAAGCATGCAGCCGGAGAGACGCGCCGCCCATGCCCATTTCTGCTCCGCATAGATCGTAAACGCCACCCAGCCGCAGGTCACCGCCATCAGTCCCCATGTATTTTCCGCCGAAATCAAGCTTTGCATCGTCTTCTCCTTCAAAAAAATGCATCCCCTCCGAACGTAGGCGGAAGGGATGCAAAACCATTCCTTTTTACACAAGCATTCCCCGCAGATTTACTCCGCATCCTCCGGAATACCCTTATACACAAAGCCCTTTTGCGCATCCACCGTAATCAGCGCCTGATTGGGGATGAAATCCACGACCTTTGCATTGCAGACGATCACGGGAATATCCAGCGCACTGCCGGCAACCTCCGCATGGCTATTGCTGTTCTGATCCAGCGGACCGACCACGATCGCCCCAGCCTTGCGGATATAGGGCATGAAACTGTTGTCCGTGAAGGTCGTCACCAGAATATCGCCGGGGTGAAAGGTATGCTCCACGCCATCGCGCGCGGCAATAACCCGCGCCTTGCCACTGACCCGCTTCGTGCCAACGCCCTTGCCCTTGCAGAGCACATCGCCGACGATATCCACGCGCATGGTATTCGTCGAGCCGCTCACGCCAAGGGGCATCCCCAGCGCGGATACGACCGTATCGCCATTTTTCAGCAAGCCGCTACGCATGGCGATCTTAAGGGAGGCTTCAAATACGCCGCCCTTGGGCAGCTCGCCCGTATAGAGCATGGGCATACAGCCCCAAATCAGGTTCATCCTTCTCCAAACGCCCTCATCCGGTGTGCTGGCGATCAGCGGACAGACAGGGCGATGCTTGGCAATCATCCGCGCCGTAAAACCGGAGCGCGTAATGGTCGTGATCGCCGCCGTATCCAGTTCCGCCGCAGCCGCACAGGCCGCCATGCTGATGGCGTTTGTAATATTGATCCGTGCAGGCTCGGTATCGCTCACGATCTTTGTCGCATAATCGATGCTGCTTTCCGCCCGCATGGCGATACGCGCCATCGTTGCCACGGCTTCCAGCGGATAAGAGCCTGCCGCCGTCTCCCCGGAGAGCATGATGGCGTCGCTGCCGTCGAAAATGGCATTGGCTACGTCATTCGCCTCAGCTCTGGTCGGGCGGGGACTGTTTACCATGCTTTCGAGCATCTGCGTTGCCGTAATAACGGGCTTGCCGATGCGGTTTGCCTTATAAATCAGCTTTTTCTGCACCAAAGGCACTTCCTCCGGAGGGATCTCCACACCCAAGTCCCCTCTGGCTACCATGATCCCATCGGAAACCTCCAGAATTTCATCGATGTTATCCACACCCTGCTGATTTTCGATCTTGGAGATGATGTGGATATGTCCGCCGCCGTTTTCCTCCAGCACCTGCCGAATCTTCACCACATCTGCCGCTGAGCGGATGAAGGATGCCGCAACGATGTCGAAGCCGTTCGCCACGCCGAATTTCAAATCCTCCACATCCTTCTCGGTCAGGGAGGGCAGATTAACGTCAATGCCGGGCAGATTGACCCCCTTATGCGATTTCACAACGCCGCCGTTGATGACCGTACAGAGAACATCTGTATCCGTCGTGCTCTCCACCCGCAGCTCGATCAAGCCGTCGTCGATCAGCACGCGGCTGCCCTTCTGCAGGTCGCGCGGCAGCTGGTTGTAGGTCACTGCGGCGATCGTTTTGTCCCCGTCCACATCTCTTGTCGTCAGCGTAAAGCTCGCGCCCTGCTCCAGATAAACCTTTTCCTCCGTGAAATTCTTTACGCGAATCTCCGGTCCCTTTGTATCCAAAATTAGGGGAATGGGCGCGCCCAGCTCCTCCCGCGCCTGCTTCAGCTTGGCGATGGTATCGGAATGCGTTTCATATGTCCCGTGCGAAAAATTGATTCTCGCCGCATCCAAGCCGTTGCGAATCAGCTGCTTCATGATCTCCACATCATTTGTGGCAGGGCCGAGAGTACAAACAATTTTTGTTCTGCGCATATTTGATTACCTCCTGTGATTAAATCGACAGAATCTTGATTACATCGTAAATTTCGGGATCAAGCTGCTTTGTCATCCGCATGGATTCCGCCAGATCAATCAGCTCATAGCGACCGCGATTATAAGCAACGGCAACATTCTCCCTGCCCTCCATAATAGCCTTAACCGCATGGTAGCCCATCATGGAGGCGTGCATTCTGTCCGTTGCGGTGGGGCTGCCGCCTCTTTGCAGATGGCCCAGGATGGTCGCTCTGGTCTGAATGCCCGTAATTTCCTGAATTTCCCGCGCCAGCTTCTGCGTGCCGCCAACGCCCTCCGCAACGACGATCAAATTATGCCGCTTGCCGATGCTTCTGTTTTCCAGAATCTGCTGGATTACCTTATTATTGTCAATGTTGCCCTTTTCCTCCGGGAACATGACCTCCTCCGCGCCGCCGACCATCGCGCACCAAACAGCGATATAGCCCGCATCGCGCCCCATAACCTCCACAACGGAACAGCGTTCATGGGAATTGGAGGTATCGCGCAGCTTATTGAGGGCATCCATACCAGTATTGACCGCCGTATCGAAGCCAATTGTATATTCCGTGCCCTTCATGTCCAGATCAATGGTGGCGGGAATGCCGATGCCGTTGACCCCACGCTTGACCAGCTCCGCCAGACCACGATAGGAGCCGTCCCCGCCGATGACAACCAGCGCATCCAGCCCCAGAATCTTGTAGATGGCTGCAGCCTTGTCCAAGCCCTCGTCCGTCATCATCTCCGGGCAGCGCGCGGTATGCAGGATCGTGCCGCCGAGGTTCATCACGTTGGAAACATCCCGGCTGTGCATCTCCTTGATCTCGCCGCCGATCAGCCCCGCATAGCCCTTGCGGATGCCGATAACATCCACGCCGTAATACTTCGCCGTGCGCACAACGGAGCGGATTGCCGCGTTCATGCCGGGGGCATCGCCGCCGCTTGTCAATACGCCGATTTTTTTAATTTTCTTTGCTTCTGTCGTTTCCTTCATATTTCATACCTCCCATAGCTTTCCCCATATAAAGGTTCAAATTCATATTTATATTCACATATTCAAAACTTGAGGACGACATTTTTCTCTCCCAGCAGCGCATGCAGCTCCCGCAGCAGTCCATCCGCCGCGTTCACCCAGCTTTCGCGCCCCGCCTTCATTTTCTGCTTCGTGCGCTCCCGATAGATATAGACCGGCACGTCGCCCGGATATTTTTTCAGAATCTGCTGAATCTGCTCCAAGGGCGTTTCCTTTTCCTGCGGCAGACGCAGCCAAAGCGAGGTCGGCTGTATGCCCTCCTGCGCCAGCGGGGTGATCGTCTCCGCGATAATCTTGCCCTCGCCGTCCGCAGAGATATTCGCCCTGCCGCGAACGAGCAGCACCTCATCCTCCCGCAGATCATCCATATATTTTTCATAGACCTTCGGGAAGACGACGATCTCCATCATGCCTTGGAAATCTTCCAAAGAGAGGAATGCCATCCTGTCGTTATTGCGGGTATATTTCACGGAAACCCCCGCGACCACGCCGCCCACGACTACCTTCGTCCCATCCTCAACCTGCTTACGCGCTTCCCCTTCCTCGATGGGGAGGAAATCCGCGCTCATATGGCTGGTCTTTCTGCGGAACTGCTGCTCATATTCCGCCAGAGGATGCCCGCTGACATAAATTCCCAGCACCTCCTTCTCCATCACCAGCCGCTCCTTGGGCGGGTATTCCGGGATGCTCGGCAGGGTGTCCTGCTGCTGAAAGGCTTCGTCGCCGCCATCCATCTCAAAAAGGTTCATCTGCCCAGCAAGATTGTGCTTTTTCGCCTGCCAGATGCCGTCCAGAATATCCTTATAGACCGCCATATACTGGCTTCTTGCGCCGCCGAGGGAATCCAGCGCACCGGCTTTAATCAGGCTTTCAATGCCGCGCTTATTCCATTCGCCACCCTCCATCCGGCTGCAAAAATCCGAAAGAGAGGCGAATTTGCCGTTTTTCTGCCGTTCCTCCACCAGCTTCGCGACCGCGCCCTTGCCGACATTCTTGATCGCGGAAAGACCGAAGCGAATCTTGCCGTCGGATACGGAAAACTGCCCGTAGCCCTCGTTCAGATCGGGCGGCAGGAGACAAATGCCCATTTTGCGGCATTCCTCGATGTAGGCGGAAACCTTCGCGGCGTTATCCATCACGCTCGTCATCAGCGCCGCCATAAATTCCACGGGATAATGCGCTTTGAGCCATGCCGTCTGATAGCCGACCACGGCATAGCATGCCGCGTGGCTCTTATTGAAGGCATATTTTGCAAAATCCGTCATTTCATCGAATATTTTTTCTGCCGCCTGCACGGGAATGCCGTTTTTCACGCAACCGGGAACCTCGTCCCCATCGCCGTGAATGAATTTTTCGCGTTCCTCTGCCATGACAGAGGCTTTTTTCTTGCTCATGGCGCGGCGCACCAAATCGCTGCGCCCCAGGCTATAGCCCGCCAGATCCCGCACGATCTGCATCACCTGCTCCTGATAGACGATGCAGCCGTAGGTATTTTCCAGAATGGGGACGAGCGTTTCATGGGTATATTGTATGTTTTTCCCCGCCCTTTTTCCCGCAATATATTTGGGAATAAAATCCATCGGACCGGGGCGATAGAGTGCGATGCCCGCAATCAAATCCTCCAAGCATCTGGGCTGCAGCTCCCGCATGAACTGTTTCATGCCATTGCTTTCCAGCTGGAATACGCCTTCCGTTTTCCCCTGCGAAATCATGTCATAAACCGCAGGATCATTTTCAGGAAGGTTATCCATATCGGGGCGAATGCCATGGATACGCGCAATCTCCTGCACCGCGGACTGAATCACCGTCAGCGTGCGCAGCCCCAGAAAGTCCATCTTCAAAAGCCCCAATTCCTCCAGAATATTCATGGTGTATTGGGTATTGACCTGCCCGTCATTCGCACTCAGGGGGACATATTCCATAACCGGCTCGCGGCAGATTACCACGCCCGCCGCATGGGTGGAGGAATGGCGCGGCAAGCCCTCCAAGCGGATGGAGGTATCGATCAGGCGCTTGACGCTCTCCTCTTCCTCGTAGGCATGGCGCAGGTCTGGGTTCATTTTCAGCGCCTTTTCGATGGTGATGCCAAGCTCCGTGGGGATCATCTTGGAGATGCGATCCACATCCGCATAGGACATTGCCAGTGCGCGCCCGACATCCTTGATCGCCGCCCTTGCCGCCAGCGTACCGAATGTGATGATCTGCGCGACATTTTCCTCGCCATATTTGCGGATCACATAATCAATGACCTCCTGCCTGCGCTCATAGCAGAAGTCAATATCGATATCCGGCATACTTACGCGCTCCGGATTCAGAAACCGCTCGAAAATCAAATCATATTTCAGGGGGTCGATGGTCGTGATGGAAAGGCAGTAGGAAACCATGCTCCCCGCCGCCGAACCTCTGCCCGGACCGACGATGATACCGTTGTCCTTCGCATATTTGATAAAATCCCAGACGATCAGGAAATAATCCACATAGCCCATGCTCTCGATGGTAGAAAGCTCATATTCCAGCCGATTTTTCCACTCCGGCTTGGCTTCTGGATATTTTTCGGCAAAGCCAGCATAGCAGATTTCCCGCAGATAGGTCTTCGCGTCCTTGCCGTCCGGCACATCGAAGCGCGGCAGCTTCAAATCATGGAAGGTGAAGCTGACATTGCAGCGCTCCGCGATCTTCGCCGTATTGGCGCATGCCTGCGGCGCGTAGGAGAACAAATCATACATCTCCTGCGGACTTTTTACATAAAATTGCCCGCCCTCATAGCGCATTCTGTCCTCATCCAGTATGGTTTTGTTCGTCTGGATGCAAAGCAGAATGTCATGCGGGGCAGCATCCTCTTCATAAATATAGTGGCTGTCGTTGGTGCAGATGAGGGGAATGCCCGTTTCCTCGCTCATGCGCAGCAGCGCTTGATTGACGATCTTCTGTTCGCGTATGCCATGATCCTGCAATTCCAGAAAGAAATTTCCCTCGCCGAAAATTTCCAGATGCTCCAGCGCGGCTTCCTTCGCCTTTTCATAGGAAACACCCAGAATATCGCGCGGAATCTCCCCGGCAAGGCAGGCACTGGAGGCGATCAGCCCCTTGCTGTATTTGCGCAGAAGCTCCTTATCCACGCGCGGCTTGTAATAAAAGCCGTCAATGAAGCCATAGGAAACCAGCTTCATCAGGTTTTGATAGCCCTCCTGATTTTCCGCCAGAAGCACCAGATGATAATAGCCGCCGCCCTTGCCCTCCTTCGTCAGGCGAGAGCCCTCCGCAACATAGACCTCACAGCCGATGATCGGCTTGATGCCCGCCTCCAATGCCGCCTTATAGAACTCAACGACGCCATACATCGCGCCATGGTCGGTGATGGCGATGCTGTCCATCCCCAGTTCCTTTGCCCGCGCGACAAGCTCCTTGATCTTCGCCGAGCCGTCCAGCAGGCTGTATTCCGTATGAACATGGAGGTGCGTAAACGGCTTGCTTTTGCTTTCATCCTGTAGCTGTTCCAATCTGCACACCTCCCTGCATTCTCCAAAAAATCGCTAAATAAATATAGTAAGTATACCACACTTCAAACGGCAAAAAAATACGATTCTTCCAAATTTTTTTTGCAGAAAAGAGAAAATACCGCCGCAAAATTTCTCTGATTTTCGGCAAATCGCCTAATCGGATTTTATTCTCCGCCT
>CAVGZD010000014.1:32206-38131 GCA_963633805.1 Lachnospiraceae bacterium
AAAAGCGGCACAAATGCCGAAAAATAAAGCCTTTTTCAGAAAAAACATATTTTCTCGCTCGGAATGCCTGCCAAAAAAGTCCAAATCGAAAAAAATCGCGTAAATAATCGTTGACAAACGGAAAGAGGATGTTATAATAAAGCCCATCAACTACATACGCAAAGGCTATGACGAAGAGGATCGAGGGTCTGCGTTTTCAGAGAGTCGGCGGGTGCTGTGAGCCGATAACAATTTCTCTCAATGGTCTATGGCTTCTGAGCCGGAGGTTCGAGGATGCGAAAGCATCGGTAGGCTCCTCCCGTGATTGCTGCGTAAAAGCATAGGGCTTGATTGAGCCTGAGAGGTGGCACATGATTTTTGTGTGCAATTTGAGTGGTACCGCGGTTAACCCCGTCTCAAAGGATTTCTTTGAGGCGGTTTTTTTATGGGAAAATCGCGCCGCATACAACAAAGCAAATATTTTGACAAAAGACTAAGGAGGAAAACAACATGAGCAATCAGAGAATCGAAACAAAATGCGTACAGGGCGGCTACACCCCCGGCAATGGCGAACCCAGACAAATCCCCATCTACCAGAGCACAACCTATAAATACAACACCAGCGAGGATATGGGCAAGCTCTTCGATCTGGAAGCAAGCGGCTATTTCTATGCCCGCCTGCAAAATCCCACCTGCGATCTGGTGGCGGCTAAGATCTGCGAGCTGGAAGGCGGCACGGCAGCAATGCTGACCTCCTCCGGACAGGCGGCAAATTTCTACGCTGTCTTTAATATTGCAAACTGCGGCGACCATGTGGTGGCGTCCTCCACGATCTATGGCGGCACCTTCAACCTTTTCGCCGTTACCATGAAGAAAATGGGAGTCGAATTTACATTCGTTTCGCCCGATTGCTCCGATGAGGAGCTGGAGGCGGCGTTCCGTCCCAACACGAAGGCAGTTTTCGGCGAAAGCATTGCCAATCCTTCCCTGACCGTGCTGGATATCGAACGCTTCGCAAATGCAGCGCACGCACATGATGTGCCTCTGATCATCGACAACACCTTCGCGACCCCCATCAACTGCCGTCCCTTTGAATGGGGCGCAGACATCGTGACCCATTCCACCACAAAATACATGGATGGGCACGGCGCGGCAGTGGGCGGCTGCATCGTAGACAGCGGCAAATTTGACTGGCTGGCACATGCGGACAAATTCCCCGGTCTTTGCACGCCAGACGACAGCTACCACGGCATCACCTATGCGGAGAAATTCGGTCAAGGCGGCGCATTCATCACAAAGGCGACCGCACAGCTGATGAGAGATTTCGGCTCTGCGCAGTCTCCTCAGTCTGCATTTATGCTGAATCTGGGTCTGGAAAGCCTGCATGTTCGCGTGCCCCGTCATTGCGAGAACGCGCTGGCTGTTGCAAAATTCCTGAAGGCGCATGAGCAGATTGCATGGGTGACCTACCCCGGTCTGGAAGGCGATAAATACTATGAAACCGCCAAAAAATATATGCCCAATGGCACCTGCGGCGTTGTCAGCTTCGGCGTAAAGGGCGGCAGAGCGGCTGCGGAGGCATTCATGGGGCATCTGAAAACCGCTGCCATCGAGACGCACGTTGCCGATGCAAGAACCTGCTGCCTGCATCCCGCAAGCTCCACCCACAGACAGATGACGGACGCAGATCTGAATGCTGCCGGCGTTCCCGGCGATATGGTCCGCTTCTCCTGCGGTCTGGAAAGCGCAGAGGATCTGATCGAGGATATCGCACAGGCTCTGGAAGCAATTAAATAATACGGCAATCCATCCCATATCCGCCGCACCTGCTTTTATCGCAGAAGAAAGGAAAAAACACGCCCTGCTCTGCGATAAAAATGCAGCCGGCGGCGGGGATGCCCTGCCAAAAAAACGCCTCAAATCAAACGAAAAGGAGACTGTAGATATGCCAATCAAAATACCCAACGCGCTGCCCGCAGCACAGGTGCTGACGGACGAGAATATCTTCATCATGACGGAGACACGCGCTCTGACGCAGGACATCCGCGCCCTGCATATCCTGCTGCTGAACCTGATGCCGACTAAAATCGATACCGAAACGCAGCTTTCCCGTCTGCTCGGCAATACGCCCCTACAGATCGAGCTGGAGCTGATCCATATGAAAAGCCACGAATCCAAGAATACACCCGAGGAGCACCTGCTGTCGTTTTATAAGACATTTGACGACGTAAAGCATCGCAATTTTGACGGGCTGATCATCACGGGCGCGCCGATCGAGCAGATCCCCTTTGAGGAAGTGGAATATTGGGATGAGCTGGTGGAGATCATGGAATGGAGCAAGTCTCATGTGCAGAGCACCTTCCATATCTGCTGGGGCGCGCAGGCGGGGCTGTATTATCATTACGGCATACAAAAGCAGCCCTTGGAGAAGAAGATGTTCGGCGTGTTCCCGCATACCTTGGATAAGAAAAATTCTATCCTTTTCCGCGGCTTCGATGATGTGTTCTATGTGCCCCATTCCAGACATACGACCATCCGCAGGGAAGACGTGGAGAAGGAGCCGCGCCTGAAGATCATTGCATCCTCCAAGGAGGCTGGCATTTATGCCATCCACACCGATGGCGGCAGGCAGGTCTTCATCATGGGGCATTCCGAATATGACCCTCGCACGCTGGAGAAGGAATATCTGCGCGATAAAAATGCTGGACTGCAGATCGAAGTGCCGAAAAATTATTACCCCGATGACGATGATAGCAAGGAGCCGCTGGTGAGATGGCGCGCACACGCCAATCTGCTCTATTCCAACTGGCTGAACTATTTTGTTTATCAGACTGCGCCTTACGATATTACGCAGATCAACGGGAAATAAGCCGCAGAGATGTTGCGCGGCAGAGGATAGGAAAAGGGTGATGTCTCAAAAGAGAGCTTCACCCTTTTTTGATGCAATCGATTAAGAATGCTTTTTCTCATCCGACGTGCCGATAAAACATTTTTTACAGCAAATGATTTTCATGGCGTCTTTCAGGAAATTCTCCCTAAGCACGGGAGATACCACAGTGCTATGCAGACCTGTCAAGGGAGGATGTACAAAGTGAGATGATTTATGCACAAACATGGGAATGACTTTTCGGAAAGACTCTGAACTCCCTCTTCCAAACGTTTGCGCAGAGTATTTTTTGCAATAAATGCTTTGCATTACGATTTGCGAAGAATTTTCCCAAAATAAGGTTGGATGGTTTTTGCATGGTTGCTGCAAGGGACTCCCTTGATAGCCCGACAGCGGGCTTTCCCCTCATTCACGACAAGTGAAAATCCGGCAGTGCATTCAGGCGCATCAAAATGCCGTAAATCCTTGCAGAATAATGATTTACGGCATTTTGAATGAATCCTGCCTATTTTCTTATTTGAAGCATCGCTCACAATTTCGCTTAAGAAACCAACAAAAACGAAACCATGCTTTCAGAAGCACTTCTTACGCGTTTATTGCATACAGTATGCGCCTATTCCTTCCTTACAGCAGTTCCCCATAATCGATGATGCAACGATCCGCAAGAGCCTGTATTTTCTGCAGATCCTCCGTACTGCGCACCTCATCATCGATCACGGCATACACCGTCAGTCCGACCGCCTTTGCGCCCTTCACGGCGTAATACGCATCCTCGAAAACGACCGTATCCTGCGGCGTACCGCCCATTTTCTCCATTGCCGTCAGAAATGCCTTGCCGTCCTCCTTATAGACCCCCAGCTCCGTGCAGGTCAGAATATCCGTGAAATATTTTTTAATATCCAATCTCTCCAGCGCAGGGCGGATATACGTCGCCTCGGATGCGGTCAGGATGCACATTTTCACGCCCGTGCGCGACTGCTTTTCCAGATATTCCCGCACGAAGGGCTTCAGGGGAATGGTATGCCGATAGGCATCCGCCACATAAGAAATTACCTCATCCACAATTTCCTGCGGCTCATGCGGCACGCCCAGCACCGTCTGAAAATATTCCGCCGTCTGATACAGCGTCTGCGTTTTGATGATATTATGTAAATCCGCAGGCACGGCAAAGCCATGCGATTCCAGATAATGCCCGCCGATGTTTTTCCAGATCGGCATGGAGTCGATCAACGTTCCGTCCAAATCAAAAATAATATATTTCATCTGCATTTTCCCCTTCTATTTTCGTTGTTCTGCTTCTCCAACCCTGCACGCCTTTTCGCAGCACAAGGGCATGCCGCCCCGCACGGCTGTGCAGGGGGCATTCATAGAGTGCAGTGTAGCATTTTTTGCGCGAATTGGCAAGCCCCAGCAAGGGATCACCACGCATAGCGATTGATGTCCTCCATCGTAATGCCGGGATGCAGGGCGATATTGATGCCGTTGGCGATGATATTCGCCAGCCGATCCACAACCGCGTCGACCTCCTTCGGCGTAACGAACAGATTGCCCGTATAGGGTCCGAGGACGTCGGCGATCATCTGATATTTTTCCTCCTGCTCCAGATCATGCAGCATGGTATAAAAGGCACTGCCCTCCTTGGTCTGCCGGATCATCTCATCCAGAATGCGATCCATGGTATCATTGACCAGCGTTGCCGCATCCACGACCGTTGGAACGCCGATGGCGACCACGGGGATGCCCAGTGACGCTTCATCCAGCATCATACGCCGATTGCCGACTCCCGCGCCCGGTGCAACGCCCGTATCAGACATCTGTATCGCGGCGTTAATACGGTTGGAGCGGCGCGCCGCCAGCGCATCGATCGCGATCAGCAGCGATGGCTTGAGCTTATCCACAATTCCTTTCAGAATCTCACCCGTTTCGATGCCCGTGATCCCCATCACGCCGGGGCTGACCGCCGCAACCGGACGCACGGTCTGCGCGATTTCATCGGGCAGTGTCCCCTGCAAATGCCGCGTGACCAAGATCTTCGAGACGACCTTCGGTCCCAGCGCATCGGGGGTGATGTTCCAGTTGCCCAGCCCCGTCACCAGTATGCAGTCATGCTCGCCCAGCTTCACCAGCGAGCGCAGCTGCTCCGCAAAAAGCTGGATGATCGCCTCATGGCATTCCACGTCATTCTCCTTGAGCCTTTTAGACTCGATCGTGATATAATTTCCCATCGGCTTGCCCATGATTTTGCTGCCCTGTTCGGATACAATATGCACGCGCGTCAGGTGATAATCCCCCGTCTCCTGCGTTTCGACCTCAACGCCCTCCAGCTCCTGCATCTCGGCGCGCTCCTCCTGCGCCAGCTCCCTCGCTTCAATGGCAAGGTCCGTCCGCACGCAAAAATGCGCCTGCTCCTCTGTCTTTTCCTGCTGTTTCATGCTTCCATCGCCCTCCTCGCATAGCTGTGCAAGATATACTCGTATTTTTTCCGCCGTTTTGAAAGATATGCATTGACTTATTTGCATTCTTGGAGTAAAATGATTTATGTTGAGTTAACCACGGGGTATTTTTGGGAGAAAAAAGACCCTACGTGTCGGAGGAAGTCGTCCTCGAGGGTGGTTAATGGTAAGATGAAAATGCGATATTCCCCAATATCGGAAGGAAACCACAAAAAATTGATTTAGGAGGAAATAACATTGGCTAATATTAAATCCGCAAAGAAGAGAATTAAAGTAATCAACAAGAAAACACTGAGAAATAAGATGATCAAATCTCAGGTAAAGACAGCGATGAAGAAGGTCGTTGTTGCTGTAAATGCCGGCGATAAGGAAGCGGCAGCTGTTGCTCTGAAGGGCGCAATTTCCACAATCGACAGAGCATACACAAAGGGTATCTTCCACAAGAATGCAGTGGCAAGAAAGAAATCCTCTCTGACCAGACTGGTAAACAGCCTGTAAGGATCGCTTAAAGAATCAAGAATGTAAAAGGACGAAGCTCTCTATTCAGAGGATTTGAGTGTGTGAATAAAAGTCTGTAAATGTGATCTTCTATGATGCTGATTAGGC
>CAVGZD010000015.1:0-35816 GCA_963633805.1 Lachnospiraceae bacterium
CTGCGAGGGGAGTTCCTCCCCTCGACCCCGTTTGCGCAGGAGCGATTCTCGCTCCTACGGAGAAGACTTGTATATCAACACAAAAACCGCTTGCGGATCTTGGTTTTCCAATTCACAAGCGGTTTTTCTATTTCAATTTAATTTTGCACCCGCAAACGCATGCATATGCGTTTGCCAATCGGGTCAAGGGGGCTGAGCCCCCTTGCGGGGTAGTGGGGCAGCGCCCCACGGTCTTAGGTCTTAGCCCCACGGTCTTAGTTCTTTACGCCTCAGCCTTCGGCGGCTTGAGCTCCCGCTTGCGCTTGAAGCAGAGCAGAACCACCGCTCCCGCCGCAAACGCCCCGCCGCATAGCAGCATCATCGGCAAATATTGCTTGATATCCACGGAGCGTCCCGCAAAATCTCCTGGCATTCCCGGTCCGCCGGGCATTCCGTTCGGATGATCGCCGCCGCCCTTGCCTGCAAAGGCTGCCATCGCCTGCCGTTCCTCTCCGTTCTCCTGCGGCTGCTCGCCCTCTGCGACAGTTTCATCTGCGTTACCGGCATTTTCCGCATCCTCCCCGCGATCGGGGCGGTCGGGACGTTCGCCGCCACCCTTTCCGCCCATGCCACCGCCCTGCATGCTGCTCGTATCGAAGGTCGCTTCGCCGCCCGCCAGCTGATTCTCGATGCTTTCGGACATATTCACCGCGTAATAAACCAGCGAATACGGGTCTGTCGGGTCAACAGAGCAAGCCTGCTCAAATTCCTCATAGCTGCAGAACGCCGTCGCATCCTGCGCCACATACGGCGCGATTAGGTCGTGAATCTGCGTCACCAGCGCGGTCATATAGTCCTCCGTCAGGTAATTTTCCGCAATCTGCTTCAAATACCCCTCGTACTGCGCCAGATATTCCTCATTTTCCAGCAGCGTTGTCACCAAGGGCTTCTCGCCGCCCATGGAGGGCATGCCGGGCATATCCGCAAAATCGCCCATCTCAGGCATATTCTGTGCATCCTCGCCATTTTGCATAGCAGGAGCATCGCCGCTGTTCTGCCCATCCGGCATATCGGGCGGGGTCTGCCCATCGGGGGGATTGCCGCCGTTTTGCCCATCGGGCATATCGGGCGGGGTCTGCCCATCGGGAGCATTGCCGCCGTTCTGTCCATCCGGCAGGTCGGGCGGGGTCTGCCCATCGGGAGCATTGCCGCCGTTCTGTCCATCCGGCAGGTCGGGCGGGGTCTGCCCATCGGGAGCATTGCCGCCGTTCTGTCCATCCGGCAGGTCGGGCGGGGTCTGCCCATCGGGAGCATTGCCGCCGTTCTGTCCATCCGGCAGGTCGGGCGGGGTCTGCCCATCGGGAGCATTGCCGCCGTTCTGTCCATCCGGCAGGTCAGGCGGGGTCTGCCCATCGGGGGGATTGCCGCCGTTTTGCCCATCGGGCATCTCAGGCGGGGTCTGCCCATCAGGAGCACCCTGCTCCATCGCGGTCGGCATGGCATCCGCAACTGTCGCCTCCGCGGAATCCGTCTGCGCATCCTCCTGCTGCATATCCTGCGGCATCTGCGCATCATCCGGGCGACCGCCGCCGGGACCGCCGCCCATCGACTGACTTGCCGGCTCATAAATATCCACCGTACCGCCGCCAAAGCCGCCGAAAGCCAAGTTCAAATCCCATGGAATGACGGAGAATACGCCGTTTTCTTCATACAGATAGTAATTATGTGTCGTGCCGCCCAGATAGCTGTCGAAATTCGCCAGAGCCACGTTCGCGGCGATATATTTCAGCACGTTCTCCACATCCAGCACGTCCGTCAAGCCCTCGCCGCTCTCCAGCGCCTTCATCAGAGCGATGATCTCCGTGCCCTCTGAGGTTTCCAGATTGGTTTTCAGATTCAGCGCGGTATATTCGGAGATGTCGTCCCCGCGATAGACCAGATCCGCGCCCGTGCCGTCCATGCCCTCTGGCTTATAGAGATCGCCGCTGGCATCGGCAAAGCGGGTCTGCAAGAAGACCTCGTCCACCGGCTCGACTGCCAGATACAGCCCCCATTCCTCGCCATTGACTGTGATATGGCTGTAGCCGCAGCCGACCGTAGGCAGCCCCAGCTCGCCCATAATTTTGTAGGCGATATACTCGCGCATGTTGCTGTCATCGGCGTAATTATTGTTCAGGCAGAGCTTTTTCATGCCATAATAATTGCCGCCATCTGTATAATAATCGAAATCGACCTTGAAGCTGTAGCGGTCGGAATCGGAATTGGCAACAGAGGTCAGGCTGGTGTTGCCTTTTGTGCGAATCGCAACATTATTGACCGTTTCGCCATTGATCGTGATATTCGCACGGTGATATTCCTCCGCCAAGGGATTTTCCAGAATATCCTCCCAATCCGCTTCGTCGATTTCGATGTTGATTTCATTGACCGTGCCCTCTTGAAAGAGATGCTCGGCATAGGTCATTTGGCTCTCCTTCTGCTCCGCGCAGCCCACCGCAAAATACGCCGCCGCGCAAAAAAGCAGGATCGCCACGCCCGAAAGCAGTATCGCTTTATATGATTTTTTCTCCTCCAAAGCCGCCAGCCCCTTTCTTATGCGGCGTAATTGCCATCATAGCTTACCATAACTGCGGATTCTACACCGTCGATGCTGCTGATCTCATTGACAAAGGCACTGCCGCTGTCCTTGGGACGGATTTCGTAAATCAGCTCCGAGCCTGCCCCGCCGCTGACGGTTTTGGACTTAAGCTGCATTTTGCGCACCTCTTTTTGCAGCAGACCTTCGATTTTGCCTTCCAGATTGCCCTCTGCCAGATGTACAATGATCAGATAGGGATTATCCTTCTGCTGATGATTTGCGAACAGCAGCAGGAAGATGCCGAGAATCGGGCAGCCCAGCAGCGCCAAGGGCAGCAGGCTTGCGCCGCAGAGAATGCCCTCCGCGATCGCCCAGAAGAGGAAAACCAAGTCCATCGGGTCTTTTACGGCGGTACGGAAGCGCACGATGGACAGTGCGCCGACCATGCCCAGAGACAATACCACGTTGCTCGTTACGCCGCTGATGACCAGCGTTGTCACCAGAAGGATCGCCACCAGAGAGACATTGAAGCTGCGACTGTAAAGTACGCCGCTGTAGGTCTTTTGGTAAACATAAAAGATGAAAAGCCCGATCACGAAGGCTGCTCCCAGCGATAGCGCCGTATCCAGGAGGGAGAAGCTCGTGAAGCTCTCCAAAAAGCTGCTGCGAAAAATATCATTGAATGTCATTTTGTTCATCCTTTCTGTTTCAATCGTTTATGGTTCTTACTTCCTTGCATTCCTCCCGCTCTGCGCAGGATATACCGAAAACACTTCCCATCAGCCATTGATGCGGCAGGCGGCGAATTTGGAGAATGCCTGTTCCCTATTTTTCGCCGTGAGCAGCGTCCGGCTGACCACATCCGGCAGAAAATCGTCATATTTGACCTCCATGATGCATCTGCCGTCCCCCAAAACGGATACGGTCGGCGCATCCTTGCGGAAAAACTGCTTCACATCCTTGCAGGAACTGATTTTTCGGTCAAAGGTGATGCGCACATTGCCGGGCGCGTAGGTGAAGGGTTCGCGGCAATAATCCACGATCACCGACGGGCGATACAGCTCCAGCCGCATCTTCAGATAAAGCTCCCGCACCAGCGCACGTTCGTCCGTCTCCATCCAGGCGATGTCCCCGTCGAGTATTTTTTCAACCTCCTCCGCCGTCAGCCGGCACTGGAATTTATGCCCAACGGAATACCGCTTGCTTTTCTTCTCCAGCCGAATGAAATTTGTGTCGAAATCATAATAGCGAATACGGAATTTGTCACGGATCGCCGTGCCGGAGAGCTTTTCCTTCAGCACCTTGTCATACAGATTATCGAAATACAGTGAGCGGATCAGGTACTCGTTCGTGCCGCCGGTGTGCCGATCCCGCTGCATAAAAGACGCCAGCCGCCTCGCCGTGAGGATGCTCTCCCCCTCGGTGATGGTATATTTCAGCTCCTTGCGCCATTTTTCTTCCATGCTTGCCACCCCATCTCTTGTTCGTTTGATTTATCTGTAGTATACAGGATGGATATTAGGGGGTACTTAGGTCTTTGTTAAAAGGAAGTAAAGGGAAAATTAAAATCAGATTAGGAAAAGGGGGACAAAAAGAGGAAAGCCTTTAGGTGTGTCCCGATAAGAAAACCTACAAGAGCTGAAATAGCGGAAAGACCGCGGATACAAGGCAATCTCCCGCAGGCATCCTTTGAAAAGCGAGGGTTTTTCTCGTTGACACTCGAAAACCGCTCATACTTTCCTTCCATTCCTCGTTCGCCCAGCGTTCCGCTAGGTTTTCGCTCGTCATGTACGGAAGAAAAGTCCGCTACCGGGCTGTCAAAGGAGATCAACGCAGTAGCCGCGCCTTTCAGCATTTCAGAATTTATATTTTCTTATTCGGGCGCACCTTTAGACCTTCCCCAAAACGGTTTTCAAACAAAATACTCCGGCTCTGCCCGTCTGGCGTACAGCTCCTCCAACTCCTCTTTATGATATATATAGCCGGGGTCATCATAATATCTTGCCTGCATGGGACATTTCTTCACGCAAGCGCAGCATTTGATGCAGATGCCCGTATATTCGCGCACATCCTCCGTGCTGATCGAGCCCATGGGACAGACCTGTGCACAAAGCCCGCAGCCGCAGCATTCCTCGCCGATTTTGGGCTTCACCTTGCGGATATCGATATGCGCGCCATGCCGATCCTGCGGCTTGAAATAGGGGCGAATGGGGTCATTGCCCTTGACGTATGCCGGCGCTTCATAAACCCAGCCGCTTTGCAGCTTTTCTGCGATCTTCCCGCCAAATTCGCGCAGAATCGCCTGATCCTGCTCATCCGGGCGACCCGCCGCCAGCGTCCGCGAGAAGGAATGCTCACTGATGAACGCGCCCCCCGCAATCGTGCGGAAGCCATCCTGCTCCAGAATATTGCGCAGCTCGATCAGGGCATCGTCATAATTGCGATTGCCGAAGGACACCATCGGCACAGCCAGCGCACCGCCGCCGCGCACGCGCTCATTCAGATAGGGCAGCAGCACATTCGGCACGCGCCCCGCAATCACAGGCGTCCCGAACACAACGATATCCTCCTCGCCGAACACTGCATCCTTCTCCCTTGCATCGGGCAGCGTAAAATCAAACTGCTCCAAGGGCAGCCCCAGCTTCTGCGCCAGCGTCTCCGCCATCGTGCAGACCACCTTCTGCGTGCCGCCCGTTGGGCTGAAATAGACCGCCCAAACCTTTTTCTGCTCCATATTCACATCCTCCTTAGGGGTGTCCCGATAAGAAAACATACAAGAGCTGAAATAGCGGAAAGACTGCGGATACAAGGAAATCTCCCGCAGGCATCCTTTGAAAAGTGAGGGTTTTTCTCGTTGACACTCGAAAACCGCTCATACTTTCCTTCCATTCCTCGTTCAGCACTTTGCTCCGCAAAGCCGCCTGCGGCGTCGCCGTCTATCTTCGGCGTGCATTGCGAACTCAACCTTTGGTTAAGCTTTCGCTCGTCATGAACGGAAGGAAAGTCCGCTACCGGGCTGTCAAGGGAGACCCCTGCAGTAGCCGTAGCTTTCAGCATTTCAGAATTTATGTTTTCTTATTTGGGCGCACCTTTTGCCCTCGTGGCTTTTTCTCCATCATAGCGCATTTTGCGCGATTTTTCAAGAGTGCGCAAAATATCAGCATGCAAAAAGGACAGTCCGGCAAGCGGGCTCCGCTCAAAAAACATTTTTCATGAAAAATGCCGTAAATCCCTACAAAATAAGGATCTACGGCATTCAGATGTTTTCTTATCCGGACGCGCCCTATGCAGTGCTGTCATCAGGAAATTTGATTTTAATGGAACTTCTCCATGCCTTCCCATGCGCCCTCGACCTTCTCTACGGTCTGCGCCTGCACCATCTCCTCGATGCGGGCATTGGCATATTCCGACTGCACCTGCGTGCGATACGCGGTCGCGGCAATCTCATCCAACTCCGCATCCGTCGGCTCGATCACATCGACCGCCTTTAGGATGAAATAGCTGCTCTCCCCCGCCTGCAAAGGCCCTACGACCTCGCCCGCCGTCAGGTTATCCGTCAAGCCAAAGCTCAGCTTCAGATAGCTCTGATACATGGTCATATCCTCGCGCGTCGCACTGTCCTCCGTCTTGGGAACAACGTCATACTCTTCGAAAAGCGCCTGGAAATCCTCGCCCGCCTTGGCGCGCTCCGCCGCCTGATTCGCCTTGTCGGCATCGTCCAGCAAGATGGTCTGCAAACGAACCTCGCTGTAATCCTGCTTCAAAGCTACCTCATTTTCCGCGCGGAACGCCTTTTCCTCGTCCGCGTCAACCTCGCATTCCGCAGAGATGGTATCGTATACCAGCGTATACAGATAGGACGCCTCCATCAAGGGCAGCACGCTCTCCGCGTCCACGCCCATCTTCGCCAGATCCTCCGCAGAAACGGAAGCAACAAACTGCTCCGCCGCCTGCTTGGCTTCTGCCTTCTGCTCATCCGAAAGCGCGATATTGTTTGCGGCGGCATAATCCTCCGCAGCAATGACGCTCTGCAGCGTTTCAATCGCGCGTTCCTCCACCAGCTCATCGGCGCTCTGCCCATCGAAATCCATGCTCCAAACATCCGCGCCCGCCGCCGAGACGAAGCTCTGTGTCGTCGTATACAAATAGACCATGTATTCCGACTTCAGAACCTCCCGCCCATCGACCTTCAGGACGACCTCCTCCTGAAATTGCTTGCCACATGCCGTCAGGCTCAATGCCGCCAGCAGCACAAGGCAAAGCAGATACCGTATTCCCTTTTTCATATGCAAACCTTCCTTCAAAATGTGATTTCAACACCCAGCTCCGCCGTGCGATGCAGCAGCCAAGTCAACGATGCGTTTCATTGTACCGCTGCCGCAGAGGATGAAAGCGACCGCTTGCGGGCATTTTCTTCCGCAAAGTACTTTGCGGATATTGTACCGCATTTTTGATAAAAAAGCTAGGCTTTTAGCGTTTGTAACAAATTCTTAATCAAAGGGATCGGTTTTGTGCCCTCGCCCTTTTTCGGCTTCACCGTCAGATGCGGCGTTGCGCCGGCGGTAAAGAGGTACTGCCCCCTGCCCTGCGCGACAAGCTCCGTCAGCCGCAGGGGGTCAATCTTAGGCTGTGGGCGAAATTCCAGAATGAAGCTGCCCTGCTTCTGGCTGATCGCGGTAATGCCCATGGCGTTTGCGTCCGCCTTGATGAGGGCGATGTCCAGAAGCATCTGCACGCTTTTCGGCAGATCACCGAAGCGATCCTCCAATTCCTCCTGCAATTCGTAATAGTCCTCCTGATTGCGGATGCCTGCGATTCGCTTGTAAATCTCCATGCGCTGCGCCTGATTCCGGATATAGCCCTCGGAAATATAGGCATTGACGGGCAGGTCGATGCTCGTGCGGAAGACCTCCTCCTTCGGGGCTTCGCCCTTGAGGTTTTGCACCTCTTCCTCCAGCAGGCGGCAGTACAAATCATAGCCGATGGCTTCCATATGCCCATGCTGCTCCGCGCCCAGCAGATTGCCCGCCCCGCGGATCTCCAGATCGCGCATGGCAATCTTGAAGCCGGAGCCAAATTCCGTAAATTCGCGGATGGTTTGCAGGCGTTTTTCCGCCTCCTCCCGCAGGACCTTGTCCTTGCGATAGAGCAGATAGGCGTAGGCAAGGCGATTGCTGCGCCCCACGCGCCCCCGCAGCTGATACAGCTGGGAAAGCCCCATGCGGTCGGCATCCTGAATGATAATGGTATTCACGTTGCCGATGTCCATGCCCGTCTCGATGATGGTCGTGCAGACCAGCACGTCAATTTCGCCCTCGATGAAGCTCTCCATAATCTGCTCCAGTTCCCGCTCGGACATCTGCCCGTGCGCATAGGCAACATTCGCCTCCGGCACGAGCTTCTGCACGCGGAAGGCTTCCTCGTGTATCGTTTCCACTCGGTTATATAGATAATACACCTGCCCGTCCCGTGCCATTTCCCGATGGATGGCTTCGCGGACAAATTCGGGATTATTCTCCATCACATAGGTCTGGATCGGCTGGCGTTCCTGCGGCGGCTCTTCCAGCACACTCATATCGCGGATGCCGGAAAGGCTCATATGCAGTGTACGCGGGATGGGGGTTGCGGTCAGCGTCAGCACGTCCACATTCTCGCGCAGCGCCTTGAGCTTTTCCTTATGCCCCACGCCGAAACGCTGTTCCTCATCCACGATAACCAGCCCCAGATCCTTGAATTTCACATCCTTGGACAAAATCCGGTGCGTCCCGATCAGAATATCGGAATAGCCCCGCTCCATATTTTTCAGGCTTTCCTTCTGCTGCTTTGGCGTGCGGAAACGCGAGAGCAGCTCCACCTTGACGGGATAGCCCGCCATTCTCTGGGCGAATGTCGTATAATGCTGCTGCGCCAGAATGGTCGTCGGCACAAGATAGGCGACCTGCTTGCCGTCCTGCGCCGCCTTGAATGCCGCGCGGATGGCGACCTCCGTCTTGCCGTAGCCAACGTCGCCGCAAATCAGCCGATCCATCACCCGTCCGCTCTCCATATCCCGCTTCACGTCCTCGATCGCGCTGAGCTGATCGTCCGTTTCCTCATAGGGGAAGGCTTCCTCAAATTCCCGCTGCCAGAGCGTGTCCTCGCCATAAACGAAGCCCTGCGCCGCCGCCCGCTTGGCGTAAAGCGCAACCAGATCCTCCGCCAGTATCTTCACCGCCGCGCGCGCCTTATTCTTCGCCTTCGCCCATTCCTGCCCGCCCAGCTTATTCAGCTTGGGTGCGCCGCCGCCCGCGCCAATGTATTTCTGCACCTCACCCATCTGCCCGACGGGGATGAACAAATTCCCGCCGTCGCGATAGGAAATCTTCATATAGTCCTTCTGCACACCCTCCACAGCCATTTTTTCCAGCCCGCAGAAAATGCCGATGCCGTGGCTGTCATGCACGACATAATCCCCGATGTTCAAATCAGCAAAGCTCTCAATCGCCGCGCCCTGCCGTTTGCGCTTCTTTTTGCGCTTCTTCTCCTTCCCTGCGAACAGCTCTGCATCGCAGAAAACGGCGAATTGTATAAAATCATAGCGAAAGCCCAGCGGCAGTGCGCCCCGCGCCACCCAAACCGATCCCTTCGGCACGGGCTTTTCCAAGCTTTCCACATAAACGGCTTCGATCCCCATGCGCCCCAGCTCCGCAGCGATATGCTGCGCCCTTGTGCCGGAGCCTGTCAGAATCAAGGTATGAAAGCTGTTTTTCTTAAGATATTCCAATTCCTCCCCGAATAAATCCGCCCGCTGACGGAAGGACGGCGTGGAGCGCACCGCAATTTCCGTCAGCACCTTCGGTCTGAAATCCGCCGCACGCTGGCTCAGCCCCGCCAGCAGAACCGTCGCAAAGCCCTGCGCCTGCCGCAGCAGCTCCGTGTAATCGAAGAGCATTTTGCTCTGCCCCGGCATCAGATAGCCCTGCACAATGCGCCCCTTCATGCTTTCCTCATATTCCGCGGCGAGGGTATCCATATGCTCCCGCAGACGCTCCGGCTCATCGAAGCAAAGCAGGGTATCCTCCGGCAGATAAGCCAGCAGGCTGACCGGCTTTTCATAGAAATAATCGGCATACACACCCGGCGCAGACAGCATTTTTTCTGCCCGAAGCTGCGCGATATCCTCGCCGATGCTCTCCCGCAGGCGCTCCGCCGCTTCGTCCTCTCCCTGCTTTTCCAGCCGCTCCAGCGTTTTTTTGTATTCCTTCTCCATGCGATCCGCCGCCTGCTCTGCGCGCTGCTCCTCAAAAACGATCTCCCGCATGGGGAAAATCTGCACCTTCTCCAGCTTTTCGACAGAGCGCTGGCTCTGCGCATCCATGCTGCGGATGGAGTCAATCTCATCATCCCAAAATTCCAGACGCACGGCATCCTCCGCCGTCAGCGACCAAATATCCAATATCCCGCCGCGCAGGGCAAACTGCCCCGGGCTTTCCACCTGCTCCGCGCGTTCATAGCCCATCCGCACCAGCCTTTTCGCCAAATCGGACAGCTCTGCCACCTCGCCCACGCGCAGCTTCAGCACGAAGGCGGAAAAAATCTCCTTCGGCGGGTATTTATCCAGCAATGCCTCCATTGAAGCGACAATGATGGGCGCATCGCCCGCCAGCAGCCGCTCCAGCAGCCGGAAACGCTGCCTGTTCATCTCCATGCTGTGTACGTCCGCGCTGTAAAAGAGGATGTCCTTGGCGGGATAGGGCATGCAGTCCCGCTCATAAAAGGACAGGCTCTCCAGAATCTCCCGCGCCCGCAGCTCGCTATAGGTCAAAAAAAGTAGCGGTCTGCCCGTATGCACATGCAGGCTGTAAGCCAGATGCGTTTTAGCCGCGTCAATGACCCCTGTTGCGAAAACAGGGGTCTGTCCGTTTTTGATTCCCTCCAATAGCTGCTGATAGCTCTCCAGCCCCAGCAGCGGCTCCGTCAGAGCTTTCATTTCATCACCTCATCGGGAGACTGCGCCATCTCCGTCCTGCCTTCCTGCTTACTTTCCTCAGCCGCGACCTGCTGTTTCTTCATGATCTTCGGCTTCTGATTGACGCGGTTTGCCGCTTCATGGATGCCCTTTGCAAGCATCACTTCCACGCCCAGCACAGCCTTATCCATGCCCTGCTCCATCAGGAGCAGCGCGTCCGCATCGAATTTCGACAGCACATAATCCGCCAGATCCCAGCCGCTCGGCTTCTCGCCGATGCCGACCTTAATGCGGTAAAATTCCTCCGTGCCCATCTGCGCGATGATGTTGCGGATGCCGTTATGTCCGCCGTGGCTGCCCTTTTCCCGAATGCGCACACTGCCGCAGGGCAGGCTCGTATCATCGAATATCACCACGAAGCGTTCCTGCGGAATTTTGTAGAAATTTACGATCTCCCGCACGCTTTCCCCGCTCAGATTCATGAAAGTCTGCGGCTTGACCAAAAGCACACGCCTGCCCTTGATCGTGCCATCGCCCAGCAATGCCTTATGCTTAAATTTTGTCACCTGTATATCATATTTTTCCGCCAGCCTGTCAATGACATGAAAGCCCACATTATGCTTGGTCTGCTCATACTGCCTGCCGGGATTGCCCAAGCCCACGATGCAGAACCAATCCTGCCCAGAATCGCCAGACTGCCTGAATTTATCAAATAAGCCCATGTTTCCTCCTGCTCCTTCTCCTACTTTGTCTCAAGCCCCTCCAGATAGCGGCAGATGGCGCGATAATACGCCGCCGCAGACCTTTCGCAGCCCTCCTCTGTGCCGAATTGCTCCATATCCGCAGCATTCGTCACAAAGCCCTGCTCGACCAGAACCGCCGGGCAGCTCATATTTTTCAGCATCCCGAAGGTATCGTAGGGATAGACCTCCGTATCGCTTGCATCCACCAAAACCTTCTCGCCGCTTTCATTATAATAGCCGAAGCGCACCCCCGGAATGCCGCTGCCGCGCAGCCTTGCGCCGATGGTCTGCATCTCCTCGGCAAGCAGCTCGGCAAATTGCATGCTGCTTTCATGATTCGCATAGCCGGGCGGGGAGGGATAGCATTCAAAGCCGTTTGCACTGCTGTCCTCACCCGCGTTGCCGTGGATGGACAGCACGATATCCGGCTTTTTCTTCTGAAATAGCTGATTGCGCTCGGTGATGCTCTTGCCCTCGCCCGCCTCACGCGAGAGAACGACGCGAAATCGCCCGTCCTCGATCAATAGATCATGCAGTGCAGCGGTCGTGCGCTCCGTCAGAACGACCTCCTGCAATATGCCCTCCGCGCCGACATCGTCCCCGCCATGCCCCGCGTCCAGCGCAACGGTGTAGGGCTTGCTATGCGTGTAATAGAGCAAAAAGCCGCCATAGCCGATCGCAAAGAGCAGCACAAGGAAGATCAACCGCCCAAAAAGGCTGCCCTTGCGCCTGCGGCGGTGCTTCTTCCTCTGCCCGCCCGCGCGACGCGCCTTCTCCGGTGCATAGTCTCTCCAATTCTTTCCCTTCATATCCTTTTTTCCTTATATCGTAAATGCCTCATTTTCCTTTGTAATTTTCATGATACGCGCACCGTATTCCTTCTCCCGCAGCAAATCGCAGACCTCAAAATGCCCCCAGAAATGCATGGGAAAGAGCACCTTCGCGCCGATCGTCCGCAGGAAATAGTCCGCCGCCCAGAAATACTTATCCTCCAGCCGCAGATCCGCAGGCACAAAAGCCACATAGATCTCTTCCCCCTTCAGGGAATCGATCTCCATGGTGTAGCTTTGCGCGATCTCCTGATTGAACACGTTCGACTCGCCGTTCCAGTGCCACCAGTTGAGGTCGCCGGCGTGATAGATCGTCTTTCCGTCCGTTTTCACCAGGAACGCCACGCCCTCATCGTTGGACTTAAGCGTTCGCACGGAAATGCCGTCCAGCTCCAGCGTTTCATGCGGCTTCATGCGATGCGCCTGCCCGGCAAATCCCGCCATCGTCCGCACATCGTCCGACAAAATATAGCGAATCTGCGGATATTGCACCGCCCAATCGAGTATGCGGCGGTCGTAATGATCCTCGTGCGCATGGGATACGAATACGAAAATCGGCTTGTCTCCATATGCCGCAGGGTCAAAATACGCCTTCCTGCCGCCCTCCGTGTAGTAATCAAACAACAGCACCTTTGTTTCCGTTTCCACGGAAAAGCCGCTGTGATACAAATATCTGATGTTCATTTTGCTCTCTCCTTGTTCGTCGAAGGTATATTGCTATAGTACCACAAGAGGGCGAAAAACAAAAGGGGAAGTCTGCGATGCAGGAAAAAAGTAAGAAATGCGCCGCAATTTTCGCGCAGTCTGCGCCCTTTTCCTCGAAAAAAACGCAATTTTTCTGCCGCTTTTTCTCTGTTTTTTCTGCATAAAAAGCCATTTGGGCTATCACGCTTCGACCCATGCCGACAGCGGAAATATTCCCCCGCGAAAAGAATGGAAAAAGAGCGGTTTTTCCCGTCCTTTCGGGCGTTATTTGTCTGACGAAAGGTGCTTGCCGCTCCCATTTTTCTATACTATAATCAACCCAAAAGCAAGGAAGTTCTGCATAAACATTCACAAAACAACAACTGGAGGGATTATTTTGAACCAAAATCAGATAAAGGTACTGTTAGCCGATGATAATAAGGATTTTTGCGACATTCTGCTGAGCCATTTTCAGAAGCAGGAGGGGATCTGCGTGGTTGCCGTGGCGGTGGACGGCATCGATGCGATGAATAAGATCCGCGATACGCACCCGGATGTTGCCATCATCGACGGCATCATGCCCCGTCTGGACGGGCTGGGCGTTCTGGAGCGGCTGCAGAAGCTGGATGAGGCAGACCGCCCCGTCACCATCATCCTCTCCGCGCTCAGTCAGGATAAGGTGATCCAGAAGGCGCTGGATCTGGGCGCATCCTATTACATGGTGAAGCCCTTCGACATGGACGCGCTCACCCAGCGGGTACATCAGCTCATGCAGGAGCAGCGGCCCTTGCTCAAGCCCGGCAGTGCCATTGCAAGCGGGAATGCCTCTGCGGCATACGATCTGGAGACGAAGGTGACGAATATTCTGCATGAGATCGGCGTGCCGGCGCATATTCGCGGCTATCACTATATGCGCGAGGCGATCATCATGAGCGTCAATGACATGGATGTGCTTAATTATATCACGAAGGAATTATATCCCTCCATTGCGAAGAAATGCAACACCACGCCCAGCCGTGTGGAGCGTGCGATTCGTCATGCCATTGAGGTGGCGTGGAATCGGGGGAAGGTGGACGCGATCGATGCACTTTTCGGCTACACGGTGAACAATCACAAGGGCAAGCCGACCAATTCGGAGTTTATCGCCCTGATCGCGGACCGCCTGCGGCTGGAGCAGAAGGCAGGGTAAGAAGACCGCAGAAGACCAGAAAGACCTTGGGACTTCGTCCCAAACCCTAGCAGGGGACTCGTCCCCTGCCCCCCATAAAGACCTTGAGGGCACCGCCCTCAAACTCCCGCCAAGGGATTTCATCCCTTGGAACCCGTTTGCGCAGGAGCATCCGCTCCTGCGGAGGGCAGGAATAAAATATTTTGGCAAAAAAGACCGCTTGTGAAAAGGAGAAACTGTATCCTCCAAATCACAAGCGGTCTTTCTATTTCATGCAATCCTGCATCCGCAAACGCATGCATATGCGTTTGCCAAACAGGGTCAAGGGGTGAAACCCCTTGCAGGGTTTGGGACGGCGTCCCAAGGTTTTAATTCGTCTTACCTCACTCTGCCGCAGGCAAGGCATCCATCGCCGCAAAAAACATATCCAACGGATCATCCCAGCCGTCCAGGGGCTGTACCGCACTGCCGTTGCAGCTGCGGAATAGATTGCAGAAAAATTCTTCGCCCTCCGCAAATAAACCGCCGACCGTCAGCGGGAAGCCCTCCGCCGTGCAAAGCTCGCATAACGCCAGCGCAGGGTCCGCCGCCGTGCGGGTTTGCAGGATGCGCTCGCGCAGCGCGGCGTCCTGCCCCGCCTTCTGCAATAGCTTGTAGAGTTGTTCGTTCATATTCATCCCCACCTCGTCTTTTTATTGAAAAGTATAGCACCGATAGCGGGCAATGAAAATCCCTTTTTTCAAAAAAACAGCCCGATCCCGCAGCAGATAAGATGCACCGCCATGCAGAGCAGCACACCGATCGCCATCGGCAGCAGAAAGGCAACCGCCGTCCAGAGCAGACTACCCGTTTCCTTGCGGATGGTCAGCAGTGTCGTTGCACAGGGGAAGTGGTTGAGGGAAAAAAGGATGGTGCAGATGGCGGTCAGCTGCGTCCAGCCGTTTGCCGCCAGCAGCGTCCCCGCCTGCGAGATGCCACCCGTTTCCACCAGCATGCCGCTCTGGCTGTAGACCATCAGCAGGATCGGCACGACAATCTCATTCGCGGGGATACCCAGCAGAAACGCAGCGAGGATCACGCCGGAAAGCCCCATCAGCGAGCCGAGCGGCTCCAGAAGCATCGTCAGCCCGTACAGGAGCGTGTGCCCGCCCACCTCGACGTTTTGGCAGAGCCAGATGACCGCCCCGGCGGGGATAGCGACCGTGATCGCGCGCCCCAGCACGAAGATCGTGCGATCCAGCACGCTGCGCACGATGACCTCGCCCAGCTTTGGTCGGCGATAGGGCGGCAGCTCCAGCACAAAGGCGGACGGCACGCCCTTCAGCAGCGTCCTGCTCAGCAGGCAGGAGACAAGCAGCGTGATCGTCACAGCGCAGAGGATCAGAAGGAAGATAAAGCCCCCTGCCGCCAGCGGATTGCCCCGCGCGAAGAAAAAGCTCGCCAGCAGGATCAGGGTCGGGAAGCGACCATTGCAGGGGACGAAGGTATTCGTCAATATGGCGATCAGGCGTTCTCTGGGGGATTCGATGATGCGGCAGGCTGTGACCCCGGCGGCATTGCACCCAAAGCCCATGCACATGGGTGGGTCGGCGATTGGGCGCTAAGACCGCGCAAGACCGTGGGACTTTGTCCCTCTGCCCCGAAATTTTGTCCCTCGCCCTGTAAAACCGTGAGGCTCCGCCTCACACCCCGGCAGGAGACTCGTCCCCTGCACCCCGATATTGCAAACGCATTGCATGCGTTTGCGGGGACAAATTGGAATAAAATAGAAAAAACGCCTGTGAATTGGAAAACGTAATTTCCCTTTTCGCAAGCAGCAATTTTTTGCCAAAATATTCTGTTTTGCCCTCCGCAGGAGCGTATGCTCCTGCTTAACGGGTCAAGGGCAGAATGCCCTTGTGGGGTTTGGGCAAAGCCCCAAGGTCTTCGGGGGTGTTGGGGGCAAAGCCCCAAGGTCTTCCCAAGATCTTAATCCCCCCTAAATCCTTACCTCCATCTCCCCTTCCCCGCAGGAAAATGCAAACCAGATGTCGATCCGCTGCCGCCTCTCTCCCTCCGCATATTCCCCCTGATGCACCTCTATGCGCTCGATCAGCTGAAAGAGCAGCTCCGTATGCAGCTCCCGCAAATCCGCATAAGCCCCAATCAGCCCGCGTATCCGTTCCTCTCGCCGCCCCCGCTCCGCCATTTCCTCTTCACGCGTCGCCTGCATTTGCCCGCTTTTCTCCTCCAGCGCCGCCTTTTCCGCAGTATATCGCGCAAGCAGCCACTCGAATTGCTCCGGCGCGATCCGTCCCTCGTATTTGTCATCGAATAGCTGCTCCAGCTTCCGTTCCAGCTTCGCCAGCCGGCCCTCCGCCTGCCTTTGCCGCTGATCCTCCCGCATCCCGCTGCGCTCCGCAAGCTCCCGCAAAAGCCACTGTCTCTGCCCCTCGCTCAGATCCAGCTGCGCCCGCAGAGCCGCCAGCGCCGCCTGATACAACGCATCATAATCAATCGTATGGCTGCTGCATTTCTTCCGCCCGCCCTGCTTATAGCCGCCACAGTTCAGGTTTGCCCGCGCCCCCTTGCGCCGTGTGCCAACGGTGGACATATTCCTGCCGCAGTCCGCGCAAACCGCCAGCCCCGAAAAAAGATTGACAAAGCCCTTCTCCCGCCTTTGCGTGCGGCTTTGCATCCGCCTGCGGACAATGCCCCAGACCCGCTCGTCCACCAGCGCTTCATGCGTATGCGGCACGACGATCCATTCCTCCCGTGGCTTGATGCGGCTGGCTCTGCTCTTGAAGCCGAGTTTTTCGCTCTTGCTTTGCAGCATATGCCCCAGATAGACCTCATTGCGCAGCATTTTGCTGATGCTTGCCGTCTTCCACTCCGTCGCGCCACGAAAATGCTCCGCGGAAAGCTGCGGATTGCAGCGATAGCGATATTGTGAGGGCGTCTCCACGCCCTGCCGATTCAGCATGGCGGCGATTTGCGCCGGGCTGTGCCCCTCCTGCGCCAGCGAAAAGATCCGCCGCACCACTGCCCCCGCGCTCTCGTCCACCAGGAGATGATTTTTGTCCTGCGGGTCCTTGCGGTAGCCATAGGGCGCAAAAGCGCTGATGCACGCCCCCTCCCGCATTTTTGCATCGAAGGCGGCGCGGATTTTCCGCGAAAGATCGCCCGCGTACAGCTCATTGACCAGATTCTGCATCGGAGCAACGATGCTGCTTGCCGCATCGCGCTGCGCCGTATCGATGCCCTCGCCGACCGAAATATAGCGAATCTGATGCTCCGGAAAATATTCATCCAGCAGCAAATTGACCCGACCGCTGTTTCGCCCCAAACGGGAAAGATCCTTCGTCAGTATGATTTGAAATTCGCCGCGCTCCGCATCTGCAAGCATCTGCTGAAACGCCGGGCGATTCAGGCTCGTACCGGAAAAGCCGTCATCCGAATATTCGCGTTTTATGACAAAACCATTCTTTTCTGCATAATCCCGCAGTATCTTCCGCTGATTCTCAATTGAAGCGCTCTCCGCCCCCCGTTCATCCTCCTTGGACAAGCGCAGATAGAGCGCACACTGCGGCTGTCTCTCCTGCTTCATCGGCTTTTCCGCTCCCCCCGCCCGTCAATTTGCCGCAGGAGAAGCTGCAAAAGCAGCTGTTCGATGGGCTGTTCGCCTGCGGAATGGATTTTGATTTGTATGTTCTCCTTCGGATGCTGCATGCCGCATCCCCCTTTGCCCAGCTTAGGTTGATTCATTATATTGCGGCGGGGGCGGATTCATGCCACGCCGCGCAGACCATTTTCCGCATCCTCGATCGCCTGCGCCAGAAAAGCCCGACTGCATGTGATGCCGCAAAAATCCCCGATCTGGTAGACCTGAAAATTCGGTTCGTCCGCAGAAGGCGCTTTCACGCGATAAAGCAGACCCTTCGCATTTTCCTCGGCTTCCTCGAAGGCATAGTCCTCCATGGAAATCTCCACGCCCGTCCCCGACAGAAAGTAGGAAATATCCTCCGGCATCGGCTTCTCCCCGTCCTCCATCGCATCGCCGCGCAGCAGAGTCTGCTCCTCCGTGACAAGTGTATGCAGATAAGAGCATTCCTCCCGCTCCGCGCAGCCCGCCAAAGCCAGTGCGCAAAACAGACCCATTAAAAAATAACGCATTTTTTTATTGTGATCCCCCTTTTCTCCTGAAATGCACGCCATTGCGGTATTTTGCGCCTTAATTATCATAATTCGTGAATCTTCGAAGCATTTTATATTCCTTTTTCATCTTATTGTATAAGCTCGTACAAAAAAATCTATAAAAATCAGTAATATTATACAAACACAATTTTTTATGAAAAAAATGTGCTGTTTTTTTCGTGCATCGGCCCTATTTTTTGCCGCAAAAATCTCTCTTTTCTTTTTTATTTCGATATGATAAACTATATACAAAAATAATGATATTGAATACAAAATGACGATTTCAAGCATACAAAAAGGAGGAATTTACATGGTTTACATCGAATCTCCCAGCACCGATCCCGCTTTCAACCTCGCCTTGGAGCAATATGTTTTCGACTGCATGGACAGAAATCAGGAATATTTCATGCTCTGGCAGAACGACAATACCGTCGTTATCGGCAAAAACCAGAACGCCTTTGCGGAGGTAAATCAGAAAATTGCCGAAGCCAAGCAGATCAAGGTCGTGCGGCGGCTTTCCGGCGGCGGCGCGGTATATCATGACATGGGCAACCTAAACTTCACGTTTATTCTGGATGCCAAGGATGCGACCAATCTGGACATTCAGCTGTTCTGCCAGCCTATCGCGGATTTGCTGCGCTCTCTGGGCGTTCCCGCCGAGGTGAACGGCCGAAACGACATCACCATCGAGGGCAAGAAGTTCTCCGGAAATTCACAATACTTGAAGCAGGGGCGCATCATGCATCATGGCACGATCATGTTTGATTCTGACCTGTCGCTCGTTGCAGATGTGCTAAATGTCTCCGCGGATAAGTTCCAATCGAAGGCGGCAAAGTCCGTAAAAAGCCGCGTGACGAACCTCGCGCCCTATCTGCCGGAGGGCTTCACACTGGAGGAATTCAAGCGTCTGCTGCTCAAGCATATCCTGAAAAGAGAGGATGTTCAGCCGTATGTCTTCACGAATGATGACCTGCAGGCGATCGAGAAGATCAAGGCGGAGCGCTACGGCACATGGGAATGGAATTTCGGGCACTCCCCCGCTTACAGCGTGGAAAAGAGCCGCCGCTTTGAAAATTGCGGCAAAATCGAGGTACATATGAACACGGAGGACGGCAAAATCACCGCGCTGCAATTCTTCGGCGATTTCTTCGGCATGGCTGATCCTGCCGTGCTGGCGCAGCACCTGCTGCATACAAAGCTGGAGCGCGCCGCCTTGGAGGAACGCCTTGCCCCCTGCAAGATCGAGCAATATTTCCACGGATTGCAGAAGGAAGAGCTGATTGATCTGCTCCTGCAAAGCGAATAAGCCCTCTGATGCGCCCCCTGAAAGCATAGTAGCAAATATAAGAAAACCTCAAAATGCCGTAAAGCCTTGCAGAATAAGGATTTACGGCATTTTCAATAAAAATGTGCAGTCGATGGACAAGGGCTCGACAGAGGAGGATACCGCAAAAATCATCCAAAATCCACTTTGAGAAGCATGTGTAGCCGTATTCATCAACGGCATGTTTGCCTATTTGGATCGCCACTCGCAGTTCCGCTTAAGAAACCATACAAGAGCTGAAGGTTCGCTGCCGGGCTGTCAAGGGAGATTAACGCAGTAGCCGCACCTTTCGGCATTTCAGAATTTATGTTTTCTTATTCGAGCGCACCTTTAGGTGAATTTTTTCAAAAATCCATTCTCACGATCCGCATACGGATGATTGCTCACGCCCTCCTCCTATTCCCGGCGAAGCTCCCCGCCTTCAAGGCAATTCGCCCTTTCCGCCCTCCCGAAAATCCCACAAAAAAGAAACTGCCTGACTTTTCTAAAAAATCGAAGCAGTTTCTACCTATTTAATAGCATGTCTAAAGCAACTTATTCCGCATGATATGCAGGCGGTTCGCATCCCCATCCCGAACCGCCGCATTCGTTCTTCATATTATTTATTCTATTTATTCATGTAAAAGGAGGCTGCACCTGCGGAATCACCGCAGATGCATGAGTTTATGTTCCGCCCAAAGATGGCAAGTATCAAATGCTCCGGTCGCAGCGTCCCATCCTGCGCCAAGGCAGGTCTGCGACCGTCATGTTATTTTTGTAAGAAATCATTTATTCGGGATATGGATGGCTCTCTTCTCCGCAGCCAGAGCAGCCTCTCTAACCGCTTCGGTCACTGTCGGATGCGCATGGATGGTCGCAATGATGTCCTCCACGGTCGCTTCCATGCCGATCGCCAGCGCACATTCGCCAATCAGATCCGTCGCTCTGGGACCGAGAATATGTACGCCCAGAACCTCTTTATATTCCTTCCCGATGATGAATTTAATGCTGCCAACGCCGCCATTCATAATCAGGGATTTCCCGTTTGCCATCAGCGGGAATTTCCCAACCTGATAAGCAATCCCCAATTCCTTGGCTTTTTCCTCGGTCAGACCAACCCCCGCAAATTCGGGGTCTGTGTATACGCAGGAAGGATTCGTTGCGCCGTTATAAACGGCACTCTCGCCCAACGCATTCTCCGCTGCAACCTCGCCCTGCGCGGATGCAACGTGCGCCAGCATAACCTTGCCCAAACAATCGCCGATGGCATAGACATTCGGCACATTCGTTTCCATTTTATCGTTGACCGTGATGCGACCTCTATCGTTTGCGATGCCGACTGCATCCAGATTCAGCGCCGCCGTATCCGTTCTTCTGCCGACTGCAACCAGAACCTTCTCTGCCTCGAATGCCTGCACCTTGCCGCCGATCTCTACATTGACCTTCGCGCCTGCCGCAGCCGCCTCTACGGACTGCACCTTCGCATCGGTCATGATGTTGATGCCCCGTGCTTCCATCAGCTTGCGCAGCTGGGCGGTCAATTCGCCGTCCATCATGGGCAGCAGCTTGGGCGCAGCTTCTACAACCGTTACAGCCGTGCCGAATTTGGAGTAAGCCGTTGCCAATTCAATGCCGATTACGCCGCCGCCGATGACAAGCAGACTCTCGGGAAGCGTCTCAAAGGAGAGCGCACCCGTGGAATCCACGCAGCTTGCGTTTTCCTTCACGCCGGGAATCGGCGGAACGGCGGGCACAGAACCAGCCGCGATGATAATCTTATCGAAGCTCATATTCTCCTTCGTGCCGTCCTTTTTGGTAACGGTCAGGGTATCCTTTGCCGCAAATGCCGCCGTACCCTCTACGACCTTGATCTTATTCGCCTTCATCAAGCCCGTAACGCCGTTTACAAGCTGTGCAGTGATCGCGGATTTCTTTGTCTGCACCTTGTTCCAATCTACGCTTTTCACCTCAACATTGATGCCGTATTCCGCCATTTCCTTGGCTTCGGTCAGGGCTTCCGCCGCATGCAGCAGCGCCTTGGTCGGGATGCAGCCGACATTCAGGCAGGTGCCGCCCAGCTTATTTTTCTCAATCAACGTAACCTTGCCGCCAAGCTGTGCCGCGCGGATTGCCGCAACATAGCCGCCGGGACCGCCGCCGATGACTGCCACCGTCGTGTCGCCTGCGGGCTTTTTCGCGGGTGCGGGTGCTGCCTGTGCGGGTGCTGCCTGTGCGGGTGCTGGTGCGGAGGCGGGAGCAGCGCCGACCTGCTCACCGGCTGCGCCGATATAAGCCAGAACTCCCTTTACGGGAACATCCTCGCCCTCCTGCGCCACGATTTTCAGCAGAACGCCGTCCGTCTCCGCCGTCACCTCGCTCGTCAGCTTATCCGTTGTGATCTCCAGCAGGACATCGCCCGCCTTTACCGCATCGCCCTCCTGCTTGATCCATTTGGAGACAGTGCCTTCCTCCATCGTCAGCCCAAGCTGAGGCATTTTAACCTCTACTGCCATATGTATTCCTCCTGTCTGTTCAGGTCAATTTCCTTCAATATGCGCCGACGCCCCTTTTTCGGTTCAAGTGAGTCAGAGAGGGAGGCCGAAAAAGGAGCCGGCAGACCGTCAGTCTTACAGCAAAATCTGCATGGGATTTTCCAGCAGCTCCTTGACAGCCAATTCAAACTTCGCCGCTGTTGCGCCGTCGATCAATCTATGGTCAAAGGTGAAGGAGATGCGCATAAACTGTCTCTTTGTGATATTGCCCTCCTCATCCATCACCAGCTCATCCTGCACGGCGCAAACGCCCAGAATGCCCGCATCCGGCTGATTGATGATAGGATTGAAGGTCTCCACGCCGAACATCCCCAGATTGGAGATGGAGAAGGTCGAGCCTTTGTATTCGTCCATTTCCAGCTTGTTTGTCTTTGCGCGCTGCGCCAGATCCTTCGCCGTTGCGGAAATTTCGCTCAGGCTCAGGCGGTCTGCATCCCGGATAACGGGTACGATCAAGCCATCGTCCAGCGCAACCGCCATGCCGATATTGACATGCGCACGCTTGATGATCTGATTGCCGTCCAGGCTCACCAAAATATGCTTGTTATTCTTCAGTGCCTTTGCTGTCGCTTTCAGCACATAATCGTTCATGGAATATTTTACGCCGAGAGATTCATTGACCTCCTTGCGGAATGCAACCAGATCGGTTACGTCAACCTTCACGTTCTGTGTTACGGTCGGGATCTCCTGTGCGGATTTTGTCATTCTTTCCGCAACGACCTTCCGCATCCCTACCAGCTTTACAACCTCATCGCCTTCCATCAGCTCCAGAGCTGTTGCGGCAGGCTTTGCTGCGGGTGCGGGAGCGGGTTCTGCTGCGACTGCGGGCGCTGCTTTAGCTGCCTCTGCCGCCGCCAGAATATCCTTCTGCACGATTCTGCCCAGAGGACCGGAGCCTGCGATATTGCTGTAATCCACACCCAGCTTTGCCGCTGTTTTTCTAGCCAGAGGAGAAATGCGGATTCTGCCGCCGGATGCCGCTACAGCGGGGGCAGGTACGGGTGCGGATGCCGCGGGCGCGGGTGCTTCTGCGGGAGCTGCCGCCGCTGCGGGTGCATCGCCAACCTGCTCGCCTGCCTCGCCGATATATGCCAGCAGACCCTTTACGGGGACGTCCTCGCCCTCCTGCGCTACAATTTTCAGCAGAACGCCGTCATGCTCGCTTTCCACCTCGCTTGTCAGCTTATCCGTTGTAATTTCCAGAATGACCTCGCCGGCCTTTACCGCGTCGCCCTCCTGTTTGATCCATTTTGTGACTGTGCCTTCCTCCATGGTCAGACCCAGCTGAGGCATTTTTACTTCAAAAGCCATGATTTCCCCTCCTTACTTGTTCAGAACCTTTTTCACTGCCTTCACGATATCTGCGGGGTGAGGGAAGTTCACATCCTCCAGCGTGGGGCTGAAGGGAGAGACGATATTCAGACCGCAAACGCGCTCCACGGGTGCATCCAGCTCATCGAACAATTCCTCTGCAACCTGCGCGGAGATCTCTGCCGCATAGCTGCCACGCTTTACCTCCTCGGACAGCACGATCACATGATGCGTTTTGGAAACGGATTTCACGATGGCATCCCAATCCAGCGGAACAAGGGTGCGCAGATCCAGAACCTCGGCGCTGATGCCTTCCTTTGCCAACTCCTCCGCCGCTTCCAGTGCAAAATATACCTGTCTGCTCCATGTGATGATGGTCACGTCCGTCCCTTCGCGCTTCACATCGGCAACGCCCAGCGGGATGGTATATTCGCCCTCAGGAAGGGTTTCCTTTTTCGCGTAAAGCAGCTTATGCTCCATGAAGATCACGGGGTCTTCATCGCGGATAGCGGATTTCAGCAGCCCCTTTGCATCCTCTGCCGTGGAGGGCGCAACGACCTTCAGCCCGGGCACATGGCAAAGCAGATTCTCCAAGCACTGGGAATGCTGCCCAGCATTTCTTCTGCCTGCGCCCATCGGCAGTCTCAGTACCATCGGTACAGTTGCCTGACCGCCTGTCATATATCTCATCTTTGCCGCCTGATTGATGATCGGATCGGCTGCAACGGTAATAAAGTCATCGTACATCAATTCTACCACCGGACGAATGCCGCGCATCGCTGCCCCCACAGCCATGCCGCAGAAGCCGGACTCCGAAATGGGCGTATCAATGACGCGATTTTCCCCAAATTCCTCCTGAAAGCCAACCGTAATGCCGAAAACGTTCCCCATTTTACCCATGTCTTCCCCAAGGATAATCACGTTTTCATCTCTTGCCATTTCCTCATGAAGAGCCTCGCCGATGGCCTTGCTGATGCTCAATTTTTTACTCATCTTACAACGCTCCTTTCATTGTCAGAGAAATATACATCCGTTGTTGCTTCGGAAGGGTCAGGATATGCGGAGGAATCCGCGAACTGATATGCCGCCTCCATCTCATCGGCAACCGCCTGCTCAATCGCCTGCAGCTCCTCCTCTGTTGCCACGCCGTCCAGCAGTCTCTTTCTCATGTTCGGAATCGCGTCCTTCTCGTGCGCCTCTTCCATATAGGATGCGGGGCGATAGTTCGCGGGATCGCCGCAATAATGCCCCTGATGGCGGAAGGTCAGGCATTCCACGATGGAAGGACCATTGCCCGCTCTCGCGTAATCTACCGCTTCCTTCACTGCCTCATAAACCACCGTAGGGTCATTGCCATCGACCGTCTTGCCGGGAATATCATACGCCTTGGCACGCACGGCGATGGTGTCCGTATTGGTTACGCTGTGGATATTGACGGAAACGCCGTAGCTGTTATTTTCGCAGAGGAACACAACGGGGAGCTTCCAAGCCGCCGCCATATTCACTGCCTCATGGAAGGTACCCTGATTGGATGCGCTGTCACCGAAGAAGCACAGTGTAACGTGCTTATCGCCCTTGATCTTGGATGCCAGCGCAGAGCCTGCCGCAATGGGAATGCCCGCGCCTACGATACCGTTCGCGCCCAAGCTGTGCAGCCCCGCAACATCCGCAATGTGCATCGAGCCGCCCTTGCCCTTGCAGTAGCCTGTTTCCTTGCCGAACAGCTCCGCCAGCATCTTATCCAGAGAAGCCCCCTTGGCGATGCAGTGCCCGTGTCCTCTGTGGGTGGATGTCATGTAGTCCTCCTTTTCCAGCGCGAAGCAAGCCCCCGTGGGTACAGCCTCCTGCCCGATGCAAAGATGGATATTCCCTGCCAGCATACCCTTTGTGAAGCACTCTGCCGCTCTTGTCTCAAAAGCGCGGATGCTCAGCATTGTTTTGTACATATCCAAAAGCATTTCCTTGGAATATTTTTCTTTTTTAGAAGCCAATGTCAGTCACACCTTTCTATTGCGTCTATTTCATTTTTTATCTCTGTCTGGGCGCAAAAAGAGGTACGCCCAGTTCCTCATCAAATCCTCTGCCCATCACCAAGCCGTCCAACTCCGCGATCACCATGTCTGTCGTCAGCAGTACCTTCGTCCCCTCGATCAGATGCCCGCCGTGGCCTGTCCCATGCTGGTCGCTCATGCTCATATGCACATGCAGCAGAATATTGCCCGCATCATCATGGCAGATCATGCCTGCCGCCGCCGTCAGCTCAATGGGTCCATGCAGTATGGTCGGCTCGCCGTAGCCATAGCCCGCCTTTGCCTCCTTCAGAGGAACGGGATTACAAAATGCCGCGCCATCCAGGCTGCCGATCCCGCTGAGAATGACGCCGTTTTTGATATTTTCCTCCTTGCAGACCGTCTCCAAACCCTTCAGCACATCCATGCCCGGCTTCAAGCGGAATGCAACGATTCTTTTGATATTACCCTTTGCATAGTCAATGGACTGCATCATTTGTATCCCCTCTCTTTATTTTTGTATTTATTATATTTATTTTGTATTCAAATTTTAACATCAGGATTTTTATGTGTCAATAAAAATCGCATAAAAAATCTCTTTTCGCCTTTTTATACAGATATTTTGCTCCATTTTTATATAAAATTCATAATTCTATTTTTGTATACAAACTCTTGCATAAAAATAGGTGAAAATCGCCGTCCTTTCCCATCGAAAATGCCCTCAAAGCAAGCAGCTCTGCCCTGCCTCCATGAGATAGATCGTCCGCTCCTGCTCTGCCTTGCCGCCGCGCAGCTGCTGCTCCGCCAGAGCGCGAATGCCCATTTGATCCTCCCCCGCAAAGGGGATATGGTACACGATCCGCTGCTTCGCCTGCAACGCCCCTTCGGTCAGCAGCCTTCTCCCCTCCTTGCTGTGCATCAGCAGAGGATTGACGAAAACCGCATCCAATTTTACATCCCGCAGCTGCGGAAAGCTCTCCCATGTAAAATCCACATCCGCCGTAAAAAGCAGCTTCTTCTCCCCCAATTCCAGAAGATAGCAAAAATGCGGCACATCCCAATAAATCCGATCCAGATGCCGCGTTGGCAGCACGCGAATGCGAATATCCGCCTCCGGTCGGAACGTGACGTTTTTGCAGGTCGATGCATCCAGCAGCACGCAGGGGATTTTTTCCTCCTCGATTTTTTTGCGCAGCAGATTCAGCTCCACAGAGCCGCGCATCGGCAGGAAAATCGCCTTCGGCCGCTGCTGCTCCAGATATTCCAGCACCCTGCGCGGCGAAAAATGATCGCCATGCCCATGCGTAAAAAGCAGATAGTCGATCTGCGCGAACGCCCCCCTGCCCGCCTTCAGATCCTCCCATTGCTCTGCGGAAAGATTACTGAAGCAATGCCCCTGCTCGTCATAAATGCCGTCGATGAGCAGCTTCACGCCGCGATATTCCAGCAGCACCCCCGCATTTGCCAGAAAGGTCACCTTTACGCTCTCCTGCATCAAACTCTCCCCCTTTATTCATAAAAAATGCCACATAGACACGCGGCATATGTGGCATTTTATCGTTAATTCTGCAAAAGGCTCGGCAGGAAGGTCGTCACCTGCGGAATATAGGTTACCAGCATCAGCACGACCAGACCGATCAGCAGCATCGGCAGAACCGAACGCAGCGTCTTGACAAAGCTCGCTCCGGCGGTCTGATTCGTCATCAGGAGACATATGCCGACAGGCGGCGTAATCAGACCGATGCACAGGTTGAAGCTCATCATGATACCGAACTGCAAAGGATCGATATCAAATGCCTTCAGCAGCGGCAGCAGGATGGGCGTCATCATGATGATAGCCGCGTTAGCCTCCATCAGCATGCCGATGATCAGAAACATGATATTCAGCAGCAGCAGGATCACAACTGCGCTGTTCGTGAAGGAGCTGAAAAATTCCAGAACCTGCTGGGGCAGCCCGGAGGTTGTGATAACATAACCGGAGGACTTGGAAACGCCAACCAGAAGCAGGATCGTCGCCGTGGCAATCGAACCATCCACGAATACGCTCGGAATATCGCTCAGCTTAATATCCTTATAGATAAACAGGCTAACCAAAAGCGCGTATACAACCGCAACCGCCGCGGATTCCGTCGGCGTGAAGATACCGCCGAAAATGCCGCCCAGAATGATGACGGGCATCAAAAGCGCCCAGATGCAGTCCTTGAAGATCAATGCGATCTCCTTCGGCGTTTTGCGCTCATGCGCGGGCAGATCATGCTTTTTGCCGTAGATCAATGCGTAGATAATCAGCCCTGCCGCCATCAGAATGCCGGGAATAACGGAACCGACAAACAATTTCGATACGGATAGATCGGTAATGCTTGCATAAACGATCAACGTGATCGAGGGCGGGATGATCGGCCCCAGAATCGCCGCAATGCCGGAGATTGCCGCCGCGAAATGGTCGGGATAGCCCTCATCCTTCATGGCAGGGATGGTCGTGCCGCCGACAGCAGACGCCGTTGCAACGCCCGAACCGGAAATCGCCCCGAACAGCGCCGACGCGACAACCGTTACCACCGCCAGAGAGCCTTTGATCCAGCCGATCAGCGCATTGGAAACATCGATCAGCTTCCCCGTGATGCTGCGGGACATGATATTCCCCGCCAGCATGAAGAAGGGAATTGCCAAAAGCGAGCTGGAATTCATGCCCGCAAAGAGCTTCTGCGGCAATACGATAAAGGGCATATCCGCCATATTTAGCGCGACCAGCGTGCCGATGCCCAAAGCCAGATAAATCGGAATGCCCAGTATGGACAGCACCAACAGGGCTACAATTACAATAATCGCTGCACTCATGCCTTACGCCTCCCCTCTGTTCAATCTGCCAATTTCGTCCACCTGTTTCAGAATAACCTCAATGGAGGTCAGAATCATCAGCACTGCCCCAATCGGCATGCACGCATAGGGAACGGACATCGGTATTTTCAAGCCTGCGGAGATATTATCCGCCGCAGCCTGACACAGCACAACGGAATAGCCGCACAAAAATACCAGAAACACAATGCCCGCCAGCGTGGCGATGATAGTATAGATCGCCTTTGTCTTGGGCTTGAGCAGCCCGATGAAGGCATCCACCTGCAGGTGGCTGTTATTCCTCGTTGCGATTGCCGCCGCAAACATCACGTCATAGATAAACAGATACCGCGCCAGCTCCTCGCTCCATGCGTTGGACGCCGTAAATACATATCTCAAAATAACCTGATAGGTGATTACCACGATCATGATGGCAACCGTAACCACCAAAAAGAGCTTTTCCAGCTTTTCAATGCCATCCAAAAATTTTCCGTATGCCTTCATTCTGCTCACCTCACCTCCGCTGCATCCTCTGCGCCGACTGCGCGGATCCTTGCCGCCCAATCAGCCAGATAAGGGAATTTTTCATCTGTGAAATTGCTAAAATGCTCCATAAATTCGTTGACATCGACCTCGATGATCTCACAGCCGCTGTCGATCAGCTCCTGCTCCGCCGCCTTTTCTCTGGCAAGCTGTTCTTCGCTGACAACTGCGCTTGCAAATTCCGCAGCCTCCGCCACCGCCTGCTGGATATCCTCCGGCAGATCATTGAAGTAGTCTCTGTCCATGATGATGACGTTGCTGCTGTAAACATGGTTGGTCTTGATCCAATATTTGCAGACCTCATCAAAAGCGTAGTTCATGGAGTCCGTCATGGGGTTCTCCTGCCCTTCAACCGTGTTCTGTTGCAGAGCAGTGTAGGTTTCCGTCATGGCGATGGGGGTCGGCGCTGCGCCCATCCATTTCCATGTTTCCAGATACATTTCCAGATTCGGCGCTCTCAGCTTGAAGCCCTTGAAATCCTCCACATGCTGCATCTCCCGCTTCGCCGTTACGATACGCGGGCCACGGTAGGTGCCGCCGAGCAGCTTGAAATCTGTCTCCTCGCCGATGGTTTCCTTCATTTCCTCGCCCAGCTCGCTGTTCCAGACCTCTTCGAAATGCTCATAATCCCGGAAGAGATACGGCGCTGCATCGATATTCGCCAGCGGGGTGAAGGTTGCCAGCGTGCCGACCGATTCGCACATGACATTCGCCACGCCGAACTGCATCCCCTCCAGAACCTCGGAGGTCGTGCCAAGACTGCCGCCGCCGTAGAGAACAACCTCTACTCTGCCGTCCGTCAATTCCTTGATCTTTTCCGCGAATGCCGCGCCGGTGTCGTAGGCATTATCGCCTGCGGTGGAATTGAGCGCCATCTTCCATGTATATGTACCGTCATCATTGATACCCAGACCATTGTTGCAGCCTGTCAGCGCAAGCGCAGCAACAATCGCCGTCATTGTCATAGCCAAGATTCTTTTCTTCATGGAAATTCCTCCCCGATCTATCTTTATCAGCCATCCATCGTAACGCCGCCGTCAACATCGCTGATTTCCCCTGTCACGAAGCTCGCCAGATCAGATGCATAAAACAGAACAACATTTGCAATCTCTCTGGGCTGTGCGCCTCTGCCGAGCGGGATGGTGGCAAGGATTTTTTGGGTTTTTTCCTCGCCCATATTCGCCGTCATGGGGGTCATGGTTAAGCTGGGGCATACGCCGTTGCAGGCGATGCCGTAAGCCGCACCCTCTCTGGCAACTGCCTTGGTCAGACCGATCACGCCCGCCTTGGACGCCGCATAAGCGCTCGTGCCCAGCAGACCGCCGCCGCGCTTTGCCGCTACGGATGCTACATTGACAATTCTACCATAGCCCTTCTCCTTCATGGAAGGGTAAACTGCGCTGATGGTGGTATAAACGCCCGTCAGATTGATTGCCACTACCTTATCCCATTCCTCCTGGCTCACCTGATCGAAAGGAACCGTGCTGACAATGCCTGCATTATTGATCAGACCATGCACCTGCGGGAAATCCGCCAGAATCTGTGCGAAAACCTCGCGAATCTCCTTGCTGTCCGCCAGATTCACCTTATAAGCGGAGGTTTTGTCCTTTCCCAGCTCCTCGCGCACCTGTTCAGCCGCCGCAGGATTCAGATCCACGATGATCGCATGTCCGCCGCCCTCTACGATGCCCGTTGCGATCGCTTTGCCGATGCCGCTTGCGCCGCCTGTCACAATGATATTTTTCCCTGTAAAATCCATATGTATTTCTCCTTTCCTGCTCTGCATTGCTCCGTCCTCTCCCGCGCGCTTCATCCTATGGATGGATCGGATGGAATTGTTTACACCTTGGTTTTGCAATTTTGTATTCAAATTTTTCTTTTTGAATCTATACTTCGACATTAGCATTCGTTTTCGTAAAAGTCAATTCATTTTTTGCTAATTTTTTTGTATGCACTCATTTTTGTACAATTTTACAAAAACGCATTTTCACCTTTTGCTGAAAAAAATAGAAAGACTGACCGTCTGTCTTTATCTATTTTTCACAGTTTCGAATTTTTTTGGCAGAAATACATATTTTTGTATACAAAATCTATTCTTTTGTGTTATAATGAAGCTGAGAGTATTTATAAAAGACACTTATGACAACGCATAAACTGCCACTCTTTTCCGCAAGGGCATAGCCCCCGCGGCGGCAGAAATGAAAATGGGAGAGATCTTTATGAAATCCGCAGAATCCTTGCAGGATTACGCATTTGAGGAAATAAAAAAGCGTATCCAAAACGGCAACTATGCCCCCGGCACAAAGCTCAATACACAAGAAATTTCCGATGCCCTCGGCATCAGCCGTTCGCCCGTGCTGGCGGCGATCAATCGGCTGATCGCGCTCGGTCTGGTCGAAGCGACCCCCCGCAAGGGAACGACCGTCGCGAAGCTGTCCGATGCGCAAATCAGAAATATCATCGAAGCGCGGCAGATGATAGAGCTTTTCTGCGTCAAGCTCTGCATCCGCAATATCGATTATCACCCCAGCATCATCCGCGAGATGGAGGCTCTCGTACAGCAGTTTGAGACTGCGCTGGAAGCGGGCTATCCCGTTGCGGCGGAGCTGGAAGCAAAATTCCATACGCTGTATATCTCGCTTTGCGGAAATCCGCAGATCATGCGGCTGTATGAATCGAATTGGAGCATCGGCACGATGTTTTATATGTACAGCGCGACCAATCTGCCCCTCAGGCAGCTGGAAACCTCCTTCCGCCAGCATAAGGAAATCCTGGAAAAGCTGAAGGAAAAGGATGAGGACGGGCTGCGTCGCATCATCGGGCAGCATATGAGCATCGTCTATGAAACGCTGGAGTGGTATTCGCAGGTGAGCAGACGATAAGGGACGATAGCCCCTGTTTTGCCGAATATTTTCGTATTGTGATGTAAAAATGCTTTTACAAGATGCAGACTGCATTTGGCGAAGGATTTACCCCAAATGAGAGGGCATAGCAGCGCTGTGTTGACCGATTGCAGGGCGGATCATGCACAAAATGAAGCCTGCCGATTGCGAGGATAAATCTTCAGAAAAACTCAAAAAAGAGATAGGTTCTTTCCGCTTGGAAATTGCCTATCTCTTTTTCAGTATTTTTGAAAAAATGTGCGGAAAATCACTTTCGCCGCATCTGCGGGGCATCTGTCCCAACCCCAAAAATCCTTCGGCATTTCCGATCACCGCGCTTGCATTTCGTCGTTTTGATCCGGACGAAGAAGGCACAGCAACGCCATGCTGGCTGATTGCGGGGTGAAGCATATGCAAAATGAAGCTTGCGGAACATGACAATGGCTTTTCAGAAAGGCTCTAGTCGCATGGACGCCCTCTGAGAAACACCTTCTGCCATGTCAATCGCGGGGGAATCACCCGCAAGCCTCCGGTCATTTCCCCTTTCCGCGTCCGGAAAATTCTCACAGCCTTTCGCACACCTTTTCCAGCAGCCTTGCCAACTCCTGCTTTTCCTCCTCCGTCAGCCCGCTTGCCGCCGCCTGCTCCTCCGTCTGCATGATGTCGAGCACCTCTGCCGCCAGCCGCGCCCCCTGCTCCGTCAGGGAGACATAGAGCGAGCGGCGATTGCCGTCCTTATTCTGCCGGATGATCAGCCCTTCCTTCTCCATCCCCAGCAGGATATTGCCGACCGTCGCCGGCTCGATCTCGCAATATGCCGCGATTGCCTTCTGGTTGCTTTCGCCGAAAAGCCGCAGAAATTCCAGTATTTTCGGCTTGCCGGGGGTCAGCCCCAGCGCACCCGCCCTGCCCATGATGCGCTTGTTCAGCCTCGTGTGCGCCTTCATCAGCAAATAATGTATCGACTCCATGTTATCCCTCCTCGCGCTTTGCGGCAAGGGTATCGCGGATGATCTGCTCGATCAGGTCGATCCCCAGAGAGGAATCCACCGCCACATCGTAATTTCCCGCGAAGCCCCAGATTTGCCGCGTGTAATGATGATAATTGATGCTGCGGCGTTTTTCTTCCTTGACGATCTTTTCCTCGGCAAGCTGCGCCGTCAGATTGTCACGCTGCATGATGCTTGCAATGCGGTTTTGCATCGAGGTATGCAGGAACGCGCGAACCACATCCTTGCGATCCTTCAATATGTAATCGGACATTCTCCCGACGATCACGCAGCTCCCCCTGTCGGCAATCTCCCGAATGACCTTCTCCTCCGCGCTGAAAATCTGATCCTTGGGACTTTCGCCGCCCGCATTGTACCCGTACATTTGCTTCACCAGATCGAACAGCAGCGTATTGCTCAGGCTTTCCTCTCGTTTGCTGATAAAATCGGGTGTATAGCCCGTTGTACCCGCCGCCAGCCTGATGATATGCCGATCGTAAAACGCAATGCCGAAGCGTTCCGCCAGCTCCTTGCCGATCTGTCGCCCACCGCAGCCGTATTGCCTGCCGATTGTGATGATGACCCGCGTATCGGCATCGGCACTTTCCTCGCCCGAAGCCGTCTCCGTGCGCACCTCCTGCGTCTGCGACGCGCCGAACAGCACGCGCTCCACGCCCTTAAGCCACATCGACAGCTGCCTTGCGATAAAGCCGACCGCCAGCGCCGCAATGACCGTTCCTTCCCGCACGCCGTCGATTTTATGGGCGAAAATCAGTGACAGCACCGCCGCCGTCACCGTCATGGAAACATCTACGGCGATTTTCGTCACGCCAAATTCCGTGTGCCAGCGCTCCGATATCGCCCGCGTCGTCCCTTCTCCGGGGAGCATCGCCACATTCGCCAGCACCTCCAGATAAACGCCGAAGCCCAATATCGCGCAGCCCACAAGCAGGGCAAGGAGCTTGGCGGGATAGCTCTGCAGCGCAAGTCCGGACAAAAGCAGCATCGTCCAGTCGATAAAATAGCCGAACAGCACCGATATGGGGATCTGCAGCAGCACCTCTGCCGTGACCTTACGCAGCAGCAGGATCTGCAGCAGGATCAAGCCGATGCTCATCAGGATAGTAAAATTTCCCAGCGTCGGGGCGAAATTCAGGCTCAGCACATAGGGGATGGAGGAAATCGGCGATGTGCCGATGCTCCCCTTCGTGACGAAGCTCACGCCGAAGGAATTGACGAACAGCCCGATCAAAAATACGACATAGCGTTTTCCTTTTTCCATTTCCGCACTCCTTTTACAAATCACACGCTGCATTTTTAATAAGCATTCTAACTATTAGCTTGCTTATTATATTCCTCTATGCGAAAAATGTCAACAGGAAAAAGAAGACCGCAAGACCTTGGGGGCTTTGCCCCCAACGCCCCCACAAGGGGTTTCACCCCTTGACCCGTTAAGCAGGAGCGGTTCTCGCTCCTGCAGGGACATAAACCAAATATTTTGGCAAAAAATTACTGTTTATGTTTAAGGGGAATTGCATTCTCTGATTCACAAGCGGCTTTTCTATTTCAATTCAGTTTTGCACCTTCAAACGCATGTATATGCGTTTGCCATAATGGGGTGCAGGGGATGAGTCCCCTGCTAGGGTTTGGGACAAAGTCCCAAGGTTTTCGGGGTGTTGGGGGCAAAGCCCCCAAGGTCTTTTGCTCTTTCCCGCACCCAACCGCCGCTCTACCCACATGGTCAGTGCCTGCTTTCCATGCGCCCCTGCCCGCTGGAATAGCCCATCGAGATGAAACGCAATTCGCGGCAGCAGCCCGAAATCCTCAAGCAGCGTGAAAAGCGGGAAGAAAATCGCCATCGGCGGCAGCATCACCGCAACCACCCAGCTGACCGTCAGATAGATCCCATCCATCAGCAGCCCCTCCAGCCAAGGTGACGCGCCCAGCGCGGTCAGTCCGAGCCGCAGACGCTCCCCGCAGAGGGTGAAGCCCCGCATCAGCAGATCGGAGGGCACATTCGCCCCGACTACCGTAATCCAGAAAATCCCGCCCAAAAGCAGCAGCATGATAGGGATACCCGTCTTCTGGGAGAGCAGGAAGCGATCCAGCCGCTCCGTGCGGCGGTCGCGCTCCTCCTTTTTTGTCACCACTGCCGCGCAGATCGCCTGCGAACGCTGCAAAAATACCAGCGAACGCCGCTCCCGAAACGCCTCGGTCTTGTAGCCATCCTCGGTATCCGGGGTCAGGCTGCTCCAATCCAGCCCCTTGGGATGAATCCTGCGCCGTCCCTGCGCGACCTCCGCCAGCAGCCGCTTCAGTTCCGCCAGCCCGACGCCCTCTCGCGCCGCCATCCGCAGCACGGGTACGCCCGTCAGCTCCTCCAATCGCGCAGTATCCACGGAAATCCCCTTTTTCTCCGCTTCATCCATCAGATTCAGGCAGAAGATGACTCGCTCGGTCAGCTCCATGATCTGCAGCCCCAGCGTCAGATTGCGCTCCAGCGAGGTCGCATCCAGCACCACCAGCACCACATCCGGCTCTTCATAGCAGATAAATTCCTTCGCCGCCCGTTCCTCCGCGGAATCGGAAAAAAGGGAATACATCCCCGGCAGGTCGTACAACTCCGCCTCCCGCTCCCCGATCCGAAAATGTCCCATCGCATTGCCGACCGTCTTGCCCGACCAATTCCCCGTATGCTGCTTGAGTCCGGTCAGGGCATTGAAAACCGTGCTTTTGCCCGTATTCGGATTGCCGGCGAGGGCAATGCGCAGCTTTTTTTCCTCATTCATGCCCCTCCGCCTCCTCCGCCCAGATCCGCGCTGCATCCTGATCGCGCAGCGCGATCAGCGTATCCTTCACCCGATACACCCGCGTGCCGCCGCCAGTACAAGCATACATCGGCAAAACCCGGCTGCCTCGGAAAAATCCCAGATCGTACAGGCGCAGACGACCCTCTCCCCGCACCTCAAGTACAGTGCAGCCCTGCTCTGTCGCCATTTCCGTGAGCCTTTTTCTCATAGCGATTCCTCCCTCATGCCTTTGCTATTTCCAATATATCCCACAGCGGCAGCTTCGGTGCATGGACAAAAAAATCCCGCTCGGATGAGATCCATCCAAGCGGGAGAAAGGGTATCGACAAAGTCGACCTAAAACCACAAGTCAAAATCAGGATTTCGACTTGCTTAGACAGAGGAATATACAGACGAGTTCCATCGGCTTAAAAGCCTTGAAACCCTGTCAGCACTTTGCTTCGCAAAGCCGCCTGCGGCGTCGGGGTCTATCTTCCCCGTGC
>CAVGZD010000016.1:0-35478 GCA_963633805.1 Lachnospiraceae bacterium
TTCATCACTTTGCTTCGCAAAGCAGGCTTCGCCTGCCGCCCCTTCTTGGGCGGTGAGGTTCATCACTTTGCTTCGCAAAGCAGGCTTCGCCTGCCACCCCGTCTTGGGCGGTGAGGTTCATCACTTTGCTTCGCAAAGCAGGCTTCGCCTGCCGCCCCTTCTTGGGCGGTGAGGTTCATCACTTTGCTTCGCAAAGCAGGCTTCGCCTGCCGCCCCTTCTTGGGCGGTGAGTGGTTTCCCAAGTGGAATCCGCAGCCGGAATTTACTTCCGGCGAGGAAAACAGTAATGCATGCCGAAGATAGACGGCACCGCCGCAGGCGGCTTTGCGAAGCAAAGTGCTGATAATGCACGGGGAAGATAGACCCCGACGCCGCAGGCGGCTTTGCGAAGCAAAGTGCTGACAGGGGTTTCAAGGCTTTTAAGCCGATGGAACTCGTCTGTTTATTCATCTGTCTAAACAAGTCGAAATCCTGATTTCGACTTAGCCTCACTGCTTTTCCTGCTCGTCCACGATCTCGATATTATCCAGCTGTGCGCGGAAATTCTCGCGGAATTTTTTCAGCCATTCCCGCCGCAGAACTTTCTGTTCCTCTTTCTCCGCATCGGTCAAGCCCTCCGCCTTTGCCTTTCTTGCCAGCTCGTTGATGCGCTTGGTCAAAGGGGTCTGTTCCTCCGACGGACCTTCCATATCTATGATTTTTTCCATGGTTTTTCCTCCTTTTTACAGGTCGATGACCTCCGCATTGGCGACCGCTTCCTCCAGCAGTCGATCCAGCTCGGTCAGCTTATGCTCCGCCTTTTCGATATAGCCAAGGCGCGGCTTCGTCACGGGATGCTTCGCCACAAAAACCGTGCAGCAATCCTCATAGGGGCGAATGGAAATCTCGAATGTGCCGATTTTCTCGGCTCTTTGAATGATTTCGGATTTATCCATGCCCGCCAGAGGGCGCAGCACCGGCAGCTCGCAGACCGCATTGATGACCTGTATGCCCTGCATGGTCTGACTCGCCACCTGCCCGACGCTCTCGCCCGTGATCAGCGCCAGCGCGTCATCCTTTTTGGCGATCATCTCCGCCGCGCGCATGAAGCAGCGCTTGAGATGGATCGTCAACCGGTCATGCGCAGTGTTATCCAGAAGATAAAGCTGCAGATCCGTGAAGGGGACGACATACAGCCGAAATTCCCCTGTGAAGGTCGCGATCTGCCTTGCCAGATCGATGACCTTCTCCTTCGCCCACTCGCTGGTGTACGGGGGGCTATGGAAATACACGCCCTCGACCTCCACGCCGCGCTTTGCCATCATCCATGTTGCCACAGGGCTGTCGATGCCGCCGGAGAGCAGGCTGACTGCCTTGCCGTTGCTGCCATAGGGCAGACCGCCGTAGCAGGGGATGGTTTTGGAGTGCATATAGACGCTGTTGCGGATTTCGATTTGCAGCGTCACGTCCGGGTTATGGACGTCCACCGTCAGATTCGGCATCCGCTCCAAGAGATATGCCCCGACCTCCATGCTCAATTCCATCGAGGGCATTTCGAATTTTTTATTGGCACGGCGCGTGCGCACCTTAAATGTCAGCTTACGATCGCCGTAAAATGCCTGCATATGCGCCAGAGCCTCGCGGCAGATGGTATCAAATTCCATATCCTCCAGACGCACGCCGGGGCAGATGGAATGCAAGCCGAAGATTGTCTCCAGCTTGGGAATGGTCAGGTCATAATCCAGCTCGCCGCCGCGATCCTCCACGATCAGGCGACCGGGGTCACGCACGACGTAATAATTGCCAAAGGGGTCTAAATTTTTACGGATCGCGGAGATCAGCCGATTGATGAAGATATACTGATTATTGCCGCGCATGGCGATCTCGCCGTATTTCACGATCAAAACCTTCTCAGCCATCGTATTCCTCCTTTCAATAATGTCAATAAAGACCTTAAAGACCTTGAGGGCTCTGCCCTCAAGCTCCCGCAAGGGGATTTCATCCCCTTGACCCCATTAAGAAAAAGCTACCGCTTTTTCAAGGGACAAAAACAATTCTTTCCGCAGGAGCGTATGCTCTTGCCAATCGGGGTCAAGGGGACTGAGTCCCCTTGTAGGGTTTGGGACAAAGTCCCAAGGTTTTGCTCTTTAGGGACAGCGTCCCACGGTCTTGGGTCCTCCCTGAAGACCTTGAGGGCTCCACCCTCAATCTCCCGGCAGGGGAATCATTCCCCTGCACCCCGATAGGAAAAAGCTATCGCTTTTTCGGGGACAAAGGCAATTTTCTCCGCAGGAGCGTATGCTCCTGCCAATCGGGGTCAAGGGCAGGATGCCCTTGCGGGGTGGTGGGGCGGCGCCCCACGGTCTTTATGTTTTTCACCTATTATATTTCCTGAAAAACGGGACAAGCTCCTGCAGCGCAGCCAAGCATTCCTGCGCCTCCTCCACCGTATTGTATCGGCAGAAGCTGAAGCGGATCGCCCCTTCGATCTCCGAAAAAGGCAGCCCCATCGCCGTCAGCACCGGACTGCCGACCTTCTTCTTGCTGTCGCAGGCAGAGCCGGCAGAAACCACAATTCCCTTCTTCTCCAATGCATTGAGCAGAACCTGACTGCGCAGCCCCTTGAAGCTGACATTCAGCACATACGGGCTGGCATCCTCCAAGGAATCGCCATTCAGCTGCGTATCGGGCATCGCCAGAACGCCCTCCAGCAGCGTGCGCTTTACCTCGCGTACATGCGCAATGCTCTCCTGCATCGCCGCAAACGCTTCATCGCATGCCACGCCCAAAGCCGCCGCACCCGCGCCGTTTTCCGTGCCGGGGCGCTGTCCCTGCTGCTGTCCGCCGCCCAGCATCAGCGGCTTTACCTTCAAGCCCCTGCGCATATACAGCACACCCGTTCCCTTCGGGCCGTGTATTTTGTGTCCGCTCATGGTCAGCAGGTCGATTTTCATTTTTTCCACATCGATGGGATATTTCCCGAAAGCCTGCACCGCATCCACATGGAACAGACACTGCGGATTTTTCTCCTTGATGAGCCTGCCGATCGCCGCCGCATCCTGCACCGTCCCCGTTTCATTATTGACCAGAATCACGCTGACCAAAACCGTATCGGGGCGAATGGCTGCCGCCAGATCGTCCAGAGAGATATGCCCCTTGCCATCCACGGGCAGGAATGTGACCTCGCAGCCCAGCTCTTCCAGATGCTTCAGGGGATTTTTCACAGCGGGATGCTCGATTGCCGTCGTGATGAAATGCTTGCCCTGCCGCTTATAGCCCTCAGCCGTACCGTAGATCGCCCAGTTATCGCCCTCCGTGCCGCCGCTGGTGAAGAAAATTTCCTTATAATCGCAATGGATTCCGCGGGCGATGATTTCCGCCGCATGGCGAATTTCCTTCTCCACCGCCAGCCCCATTGCGCTGACCGAAGCCGGATTGCCGAACTGCTCGCAGAGCATGAAGCGCATTTTTTCCGCCACCTCCGGCAAAGCCCTCGTCGTCGCCGCGTTATCGAAATAGATCATTTCCCTCGTCCTCCTTCATCCAATTCATACAGCAAGATCGCCGTTGTCACCATGCCCGCCGTTTCCGTCCGCAGGATGCGCCTGCCCAGCGTGATGGGGACAATGCCGCTTTCCTGCGCCAGCGCGATTTCCTCCGGGGCAAAGCCGCCCTCCGGTCCGATGAAAACGCCGATGCCTTTGCCGCGAAACGTCGCCGCAAATTGCCGCAGACCGCGCATCTGCTCCTTCTCATAGGGGATGATTGCGCCGTCCAGCCCTTTTGCTTCCTCTACGGCTTCGCCGAATTTCAGCACGCGCCCGCAGACCTCCGGGATCTTTCCTCTGCCGCTCTGCTTCGCCGCCGCTTCTGCGATCTTCTGCCAGCGTTCCAGCTTTTTGCCCTCTTTTTTATCCAGCTTGACGATGGCGCGCTCCGTGCTGACCGCCACGATGCGATCAATGCCAAGCTCCACGCATTTCTGAATAATCAGCTCCATTTTATCCGCCTTCGGCAAGCCCTGATACAGCGTGATCTTGACGCTCGGCTCGCTCTCGCAGGGCTGCGCGGAGAGAATATCCAGCAAAACGCCGCGTTCCAGCGAGGCGATGCGGCAGAGATAATCCGTTCCTTCGCCGTCGCAAAGGGTCAGCTCCTCGCCCTCCTTGGTGCGCAGCACCGTCCTGATATGCTTTTCATCCTCGCCGAACAGCTGCACCTGCCCGCCGCTGATGTCGTTTTTATCCACAAAAAATTTCGGCATATTTCTTATCCCTCATAGGCGGATGCAATCGCCACCCAGCCTCTTTTTTCCAAAATATCCGTCACGCGGAAGCCGCCCGCCTGCAATGCCGCCAGCACATCCTCCTTGCGCTCTGTGATGATGCCGCTTGCCAGAAAAACGCCTCCGTCCCTGATATAATCGGGCACCTGCTTCGTCAGCGCGATGATCACATCCGCAACGATATTCGCCACCACCATATCGTACCTTTTGCCGCTGTACGCCTGATGCAGCGCGGCATCCCCCAGAATATTCCCCGCACGGACATGATAGCGCACACGGTCGATGGCATTGCGGTCGCTGTTTTCATAGGCGATTTGGATGGCGTTCGGGTCGATATCGACCGCATCGGCATCCTCCGCGCCCAGAAGCAGCGCCGCGATGGACAATATCCCGCTGCCGCAGCCGATATCCAGCACCCGCTGCCCGTTTTCCGTATATTTCTCGATCAATTCCATGCAAAGCTGCGTCGTTTCATGCGTACCCGTACCGAAAATGTGCCCGGGATCGATCTGCAGAACGACCTTATCCGTCTCCTCCTGCAGTTCCTCCCAAGAGGGGCGGATCATCAGCCGCTCGCCAATGGGGAATGGCTTGAAATATTTCTTCCAGCTATTCGCCCAGTCCTCCTCCTGCACGTTTTTCATCGTCACCTCCAGAGAGCCGAGGTTCAGCTCCCTCTCGGACTGCTTCACGCTCTCCAGCGCACCCTGGATCTGGGAAAGCTGCTCCCTGCCGTAGAGATTATTGCGCAGGAAGAAGGTAATGCCCGTCTGCAATGCCTCCTGCTCCTCCACCAGTTCATCCGCAACATAGTCCCAATCCCGATTGGGATTTTCCAGAAATTCCTGAAAATCCGCTTCATCGTGGATCATCAGCCCCGTCAATCCGCACTGGTACAACAGCCCCGCAATCGGCTCCAAGCCCTCCTGACCGACTGTAATAAAAACCTCGATCCATTCCATTTTGCATTCCCTCCATTCCTGCCTGAAAACCGCGGAAAGAGAAACCGGTCAGGATAAAATGCATCCTTATCCTCACCGCTTTCTCCCTCCGCATAAAGGCATCCGCCAAGCAAAAGCGGAGCAGGCGCGCCCAAAGAAGTGATCATCCAAGCTCCGCAAAGCCATGCAGCGCAAGGGTTTACGGAGTCTCGAATGAAATATCCGCTTTCTTATTTGGTTCGTCGCTCAAATTTCCGCTTCTTTCCTATTTTTCATACAGCCTGCAAACCTCGCGATAGCTCTCCGGGGTGCCGATGTCGTAGCAATCGCCATCGAAGGCATAGGCATAAACCTCCTTGCGCCGATACAGCCACGCGGGGAAATTCCCCGGCGCATCGGGCTTATTGCCCGCCGCCAGATACTGCGCAAAAAGCGGCACAGTCTCCCGCTTATAAAGATAGGTCGCGAAGACCACGGCATTGGATTTTGGTTTTGCCGGCTTTTCCTCGATATCCAGCACCTTGCCGTTCTCATCTAGAAGCGCAATGCCGAATTGGGAAAGCATTTTCTCGTCCTGCCAGTGCTTGACGCAAACGCAGTCCCGATTCTTCTCGCGATAAAAATCCACATACTCCCGCAGGGAATAGGTGAAGAAGTTATCGCCCGCGATCACCATCAGCTCATCATCGATCTTTTTTTCCTCGATGGCGAAGAAAATATCGCCGATTGCGCCGCGTTTATTGGAATCGTCCGTCGTGCCGTCATTGAGTACCTCAATGGGAATGCGGCAGTGCGCCGTTTTCGCCCATGCGTCAAACTGCGCCGCGAATTTCGCATTCGATACCACAAAAATCCTGTCCAGCTCCCGAACGCCCTCCATCTGCTCCACGATATGATCCAGAATCGGCTTACCGCCGATGGGAAGCAGCGCCTTGGGCTGATGCAGCGTCAAAGGATACAGTCTGGTGGCATAGCCGGCTGCCAGAATGATTGCCTTCATTTCGGTTCCTCCGTTTCCATCCTGATTTTATCACCAAAAAGCCCCGTGCAGATTTGCCGCAGAGCCTTCGGCAGGGGCGCCGTCATTTCTTTCCCGGCGAGATAGGCAAGTGCGCCCTCCGTTCCCCGCCAACGGATGCGATAGGCATGGAGAAATTGATCGGAAAGCCCGTATTCTCTGCGGAAGGCTTCGTTGAGCGCCGCCCTGCCGTATTTCCTGTCGCCGATGAGCGGATGCCCGATGGACTGCATATGCGCGCGGATCTGGTGCGTCTTGCCCGTGATCAGCTGCACCTGCAACAGCGTATAGCCCTTGGCATAGGCTAGCGGACGGTATTTCGTCTGTGTCCTGCTGCCGCCGTCCTCCCGTTCGGAGATGCGCACCTGATTTTTCGTCGCATCCTTCGTCAGATAGGCGGTAATTTCCCCTGCCTGCCTGATTTCTCCCGCGACCAAAGCCAGATAATATTTCTCCAGCCTGCGGCTGCGGATTTCCTCATTGACCGCCTGCACGCCCCGCAGGGTCTTCCCCGCAATCACAAGCCCGCTCGTATTGCGATCCAGGCGGTTGCAGAGCGCAGGGGTGAAGCTGCTCTCCGCCTGCGGCTGATACTCGCCCTTCTCGCAGAGATAGAACAAAATCTGGTCGATCAGGGTATCGCGGTCGCCGCTTTTTTCGGGGTGGGTCAGCAGCCCCGCGGGCTTGCTGACCACCAAAATATCCGCGTCCTCATAAATCACATCAAACTGCCGCTTTGCCGCCGCAATCGTTTTCTCCTGCATGAAGGAGGCAAGCGTTTCCTCGGAGAGATACAGCTGCAAAACGTCCCCATCCCGAAGCTGCTCGCCGCCCTCGGCCCTGCCGCCGTTGAGCTTGATGCGCTTTTTGCGCAGCATTTTGTAGATAAAGCCCTTCGATGCCTGATTCATATATTTCAGCAGGAATTTGTCCAGCCTTTGGTTTTCCTCTTGCCTTGTGATTCTGATTTCCTTCAAAGCGTATTCTCCTTAAGGGACCGCTGATTTCATTTGGTGCGTGAAGCGGCGTGTATGATTTTCTGTCAGATGAAACAAAAAACGCAGGGAATACTTGATGTAGTATTTCCGAGGCTTTTTGTAAAATATGACGGGAAATCATCCGCCGATGCGCGTACCGGCAATGGGATCAGAGGTCCCTTAGCTGTGAATCCACGCCAGATATGCGCTGATGAAATTATCGATATCGCCATCCATCACGGCGTCGACCTTGCCGGTTTCCTCGCCCGTGCGGTGATCCTTTACCATCGTATAGGGCATGAAAACGTAGGAACGGATCTGGCTGCCCCAGCCGATCTCCTTCACATCGCCGCGGATCTCCGCCAGCTTCTGCATCTGCTCCTCCAGCTTGAGCGCAAGGAGCTTGCTGCGCAGCATTTTGAACGCCTTATCCTTATTAGCGAACTGGCTGCGCTCCTCCTGACAGGATACCACAACGCCCGTCGGGAAATGCGTGATGCGGATCGCGGAGGAGGTCTTATTGATATGCTGACCGCCCGCACCGCTGGCTCTGTAGGTATCGATGCGGATATCGTCGGATTTGATTTCGATTTCCGTATCGTCCTCGATCTCCGGCATCACATCGCAGGAAGCAAAGGAAGTCTGCCGTCTGCCCGCGCTATCGAAGGGGGAAACGCGCACCAGACGATGGATGCCCTTCTCGGATTTAAGATAGCCGTAGGCATTCTCCCCGTTGACCTGGAAGGTAACGGATTTCAGCCCGGCTTCATCGCCGTCCAGCATATCCAGCAGCTCCACCTCGTAGCCGTCCTTCTGCGCCCATCTGGTGTACATGCGATAGAGCATATTCGTCCAGTCGCATGCCTCGGTGCCACCCGTACCCGCATGGAGCGTGACGATCGCGTTATTGCGGTCGTATTCGCCATCCAGAAGGGTTGCGATGCGCAGCGCTTCAAAGTCCTTGAGGAAGTTATCGTTCATTTCCTTCACTTCCTCGTAGACGCTGTCGTCCTGCTCCTCGATGCCCATTTCGATCAGCGTGAGGATGTCCTCATATGTGGTGACAAGCCCCTCATATTTGCCGACCTTTGTTTTGAGTGCCTTCAGCTGCTGCAGGGTTTTCTGGCTCTTTTCCAGATCGCTCCAGAAATCCGGGTCAGCGGAAAGCTCTTCCAATTCAGTTATCTTCTCCTTTGCGCCAGCGACGTCAAAGTGAAGCCCCCATTTCCTTTAATTTTTCGTCATAGGTCGAAAGACCCAGACGGATCTGTTCTAATTCGAACATAAAAAATCATCTCCTTTAAGATAGAATAATATAAAATTTTAAGACTTTAAGACCTTGGGGCGCCGCCCCAAACCCTGCAAGGGGGGCATTGCCCCCTTGACCCCGTTTTTCAGGAGCGATCCCCGCTCCTGCGGGGAAAGGAAACTGGAAATACCAAACAACTATAGGTTCTCCCTCTCCATTTGCTCCCGCAGGGGCATGAAATGCCCCTGCCCAATGGGGTCAAGGGGCAGAATGCCCCTTGTGGGGGTATTGGGGGCAAAGCCCCCAAGGTCTTGTCGACACCCTTTATCTCCCGCAGCACTGCTTGTACTTCTTGCCGCTGCCGCAGGGGCACGGTTCGTTCCTGCCGACCTTCTCGTCGCTGCGCTTCTTCGGCTGCTTCACTGCGGAGTCATCCTTATTGGTAAACATCGCCTTCGGCTCCTCCTCGCGCTTAACCTCCGTCTGGATGCGCACGCGATAGAGTATCTTCAAGGTGTCCTCCTGGATATGCGTGCTCATTTCCTCGAACATCTTGTATGCCGCAAATTTATACTCCGTCAGCGGGTCGCGCTGTGCCAGCGCATGCAGCCCGATGCCCTGACGCATCTGCTCGTTATCATCGATATGATCCATCCATTTCTGGTCAATCACGCGCAGCATTACCACGCGCTCCAGCTCGCGCATGCGCTCTACGCCTTCAGGCTGCCCCTGCCCGATTTCCTTTTCCTTCATTTCGTAGAGCTGAACCGCCATTTTCTTCAAGCCATCCGCCAGCTTTTCCTTCGTCATGCCCTGCATGGCGTCTTCCTTGATATTGATTCTGCCGATGGGGATGATCGCCGCCAGCGTTTCGCTGAACGCATTCATATCCCATTCCTCAGGCAGCTGATCCTTGCCCATATGCGCAGCTACTGCGCGATCGATCACCGCATGGATCATGGAGATGATGCTGTCGCGCAGGTCCTCGCCGTAAAGCACGCGCTTTCTCTCGCCATAGATGATCTCTCTTTGCTCATTCATGACCTGATCATATTCCAGAAGGTGCTTACGGATGGCGAAGTTATTGCCCTCGACCTTCTTCTGTGCGCTTTCGATCGCCTTGGACAACATGCCCGCCTCAATCGGCTCATCCTCCGTCATGCCCATGGCGTCGACCAGCTTCATGGTCTTTTCCGAGCCGAACAGGCGCATCAGATCATCCTCAAGGGAGATATAGAAGCGGGACTCGCCGGGGTCGCCCTGACGACCGGAACGCCCGCGCAGCTGGTTATCGATACGTCTGGACTCATGCCGCTCCGTGCCGATGATCTTCAGACCGCCCAGCTCCGCAACGCCCTCGCCCAGCTTGATATCCGTACCACGACCAGCCATATTCGTCGCGATCGTGACCGCGCCCATCTGCCCTGCCAGCGCAACGATCTCCGCCTCCTGCGCGTGATATTTCGCGTTCAGCACCTGATGCTTGATGCCCTCTTTCTTGAGCAGATTGCTCAGCTCCTCCGATTTATCGATCGTCACTGTGCCGACCAGAACGGGCTGTCCCTTCTCATGCGACTGCAGGATATCCTTTACGACAGCGCGGAATTTGCCCGCCTCCGTGCGGTAGACCACATCCTGATGATCGATTCTCTGCACAGGGCGGTTTGTGGGAATCTCCACAACGTCCATGCCGTAGATATTGCGGAACTCGTCCTCCTCGGTCTTTGCCGTACCGGTCATGCCGCATTTTTTGTGATATTTATTGAAATAATTCTGGAAGGTGATGGTCGCCAGCGTTTTGCTTTCTCTGCGCACCTGCACGTTTTCCTTCGCCTCGATCGCCTGATGCAGCCCATCGGAATAGCGTCTGCCCGGCATCATACGCCCTGTAAATCCATCGACGATAACGATCTCGCCCTCATGAACCACATAGTCCTTGTCCAGATGCATGTTATAGTTCGCCTTCAGCGCATTATTGATATGATGCTGCAGCTCCAGATTTTCGGGATCGGAAAGGTTCTCGATGGAGAAGAATTTCTCCGCTTTGTCGACACCTTCCTGCGTCAGCACGACGGTTTTTGCCTTCTCGTCTACGATATAGTCGCCTTCCTCCTGAATTTCCTCCTTCATCAGCGCATTCATCGCCTCTTCCTCATTCAGGATACGACCCTTTTTCAGCCGCTTAACGAACTGATCCGCCACACGATAGAGATCAGTCGATTTGGAGCCGCTGCCGGAGATGATCAGGGGCGTTCTGGCTTCATCGATCAGGACGGAGTCGACCTCGTCGATGATGGCATAGTGCAGGTCGCGCTGCACCATGTTTTCCCTGCGCACAACCATGTTATCCCGCAGGTAGTCAAAGCCAAACTCATTGTTCGTACCATAGGTAATATCGCAGGCATATGCCGCACGGCGCTCGTCATTATCCATCCCATTGAGGATGCAGCCCACGGTCAGCCCCAAAAAGCGGAACACCTCGCCCATCCATTCGGAGTCGCGCTGCGCCAGATAGTCATTGACCGTGACAACGTGTACGCCCTTACCCTCGAGCGCATTCAGATAAGCGGGGAGCGTTGCCACCAGCGTTTTACCCTCACCGGTACGCATCTCCGCGATACGCCCCTGATGCATCACGATGCCGCCCATCAGCTGCACGGGGAAATGGCGCATATTCAGCACATTGGGACGGGACGCCGCCTCTCTGACTACGGCATAGGCTTCGGGCAGCAGCTGATCCAGAGTCTCACCATTTGCCAGACGGTCCTTGAATTCCTGCGTTTTCCCCCGCAGCTGTTCATCGCTCAGGGGTGCATATTGGGGAGCAAGCGATTCGATCTGCGCCACGATCGGCTTGATCTTCCTAATCTCCTTCTCGCTATAGTTCCCAAATATTTTTTCTAAGAAACCCATTTGGTTCACCTCATTTTCTAAAATCGCGTGTCGCTCGGAGCATGCCTGAATCATGCTCGAAAAATGCACACACGCCTACATTATTTCAGTATAACAGAAAAAGCCCCCTTTGCACAAGGGGGGAATTCCTATCCTATGAAAAAAATCGCTGCCAAATTGCTTAAAAATTTCTTAAGGGCTTGTAAAACCTTGAGGGCGCTGCCCTCAACTTCCCGTAAAGACCTTGGGGCTCCGCCCCAACTCCCCGCAAGGGGCATTCTGCCCCTTGACCCCATTTGGCAAACGCATGTGCATGCGTTTGCAGGGGCAAGTAGGAAGATACGCGGGAACGCCGCTTGTGGATCAGAGGGGATAATTCCCCTTTTCTCAAGCAGAAATTCTTCACCAAAATATTTCATCTCTGCCTTCCGCAGGAGCGTATGCTCCTGAGCAAACGGGTTCCAAGGGGCGAGTCCCTTGGCGGGGCAGTGGGGCAGAGCCCCACGGTCTTAAGGTCTTACATCTTTTACATATTCGTCTCTCTGCGTACCTTCTCGAATTGCTCCTGAATCTCCTTGTCAGGCGCAGGCGTTGCAAGGCTGACGATGACATTTACCGCCAAGCTGATCAAGAACGCGGGCAGAAGCTCGTAAATGCCCAGTACGCCGCCCATCGGCGCGATCATGTACTTCCAAACGAATACCATCACGCCGCCGGTAATCAGCCCCGCCAGCGCACCATAGCGGTTGGAACGCTTCCAGAACAGCGACAGCAGCACAACAGGGCCGAATGTCGCGCCGAAGCCCGCCCACGCGAAGGATACGATACGGAATACGGAGCTGTCGGGATCTCTCGCAATAAACATCGCTACAATCGCAATGCCAACAACCGCCGCTCTCGCGATTTTAATGGAGGCCTTTGTGGACAGCTCCATCTTGAAAAATTTCCGCAGCAGATTCTCGGAAATACTGGAGGATGCTGCCAAAAGCTGTGCGTCCGCCGTGGACATCGTAGAGGACAGGATACCGGAGAGGATCACGCCGCCCATGATCGCAAACAGCACGCCATATTCGCCCATCAGGTTTGCCACACGCACGATGATCGTCTCGGAGGTATTGCCTTCCAGGAAGGGCAGTACACCCTCTGCGGACACCGCATTACCAACCACACCGATCAGCAGCGCAACGCTCATCGCAATGATAACCCAAATCGTGCCGACTCTGCGGGAAATTTTCAGCTTATTCTTGTCCTCGATCGCCATAAAGCGCAGCAGGATATGCGGCATACCGAAATAGCCCAAGCCCCATGCCAGTGTGGAGGCAATCGTCAGCGTATCGTAGGGCTTGGACGTGCCGTCCGCCACCACATGAGAAGCCGTCAGGCTCAGGTAGCCCACCATGCTCGTCGCATTTTCCGCAACGGCATCCCAGCCGCCTGCAACGTGAATCCCGAAGAGCACAACCATCAGCAGCGCGATACTCATAACCACGCTCTGAATCATATCCGTCATGGATGCCGCCAGAAAGCCGCCTGTAACCGTATAAGCTACAATTACAACCGCGCTGACGATCATCGCCGCATGATAATTAATGTCAAATAGGCTACTGAACAACTTGCCGCAGGCCGCAAAGCCCGACGCCGTGTACGGAATGAAGAAAACAATGATGATAACTGCCGCAATCGCCATCAGAATGTTCTTATCGTCACGATATCTGAGGGAGAAGAAATCGGGCAGCGTGATCGCATCGACCTCATGCGTATAGGTGCGGATGCGCTTCGCCACGACCAGCCAGTTGATGTAGGTACCGATCGCCAGACCAATCGCCGTCCAGCCCGGCTCCGCGATGCCGGCAAGATAAGCCAGACCGGGCAGACCCATCAAAAGCCAGCTGCTCATATCCGCCGCCTCTGCGGACATCGCCGTGACCAATGGACCCATCTTTCTGCCGCCCAGATAGAAATCGCCGACCGTTTCATTGTCTCTGGAGCAATAAATGCCGATGGCAACCATGCCGATCAGATAGACCGCAATGGTCGCAAGCATAATAATGTGTTCCGTTCTCATAATTTCCCAACCTTTCTTTTTTTCATAATCTGTGGGCTATCATATCATACTTTTTACAAGAACGAAATACAGAATATAGTTCGAACGAGATATAGACGTTTTTTTAATAAATCGACAAAAATAGCAAAATATCAGCATTTATCGACTATACGATTTTTCATAATATATTTTGTGCAAAAAATATTCTTTTTATATTATTTTTTCTGACCCGCCTTTTCGCTACGAAAGCTGCCCAGAAAAATCGGCAGCATGGTCTTTGCATACTGGCAGAGGGAGTAATCGCCGTTGCTGATGCACCAGTCATAAATCAGGGCACGCTCGCACAGCGCATACGCCTTGACGATCTCATTCACGGACGCATCCTCCCGCAGCTCGCCCTTCTCCTGCCCCTCGGTGACGATCTGCCGCAGCAGCTTGTAATAAATGCGGTTATGGTCGAGCAGGTGCTTTTCGCCGGATGTGGTGAGCTGCGAGGAATACAGCCGCGCCACCAGATCCAGCGAGATGCTGTTGTCGATCATCAAAAACATCTCCCGATTCAGATACATCAGCTTGTCGAAGCTGTCCATATCCTCCTCCAGAGTCGAGATCAGCTCCTGATATTTGTCGTCGAATAAATCGGAAAGGGAGCTGAGCAGCGCATCCTTCCCGCTGAAATAATGATAGAAAGAGCCCTTCGATGTACCGGATTCCTCTACGATCTCCTCCACCGTCGTATCATCGTAGCCGTTTTCATAAAAGAGCTTCCACGCCGCCGAAACGATCTTGCTCTTTGTGTTCCTTGTGTTTTTCTTCGCCAAACGAACCCCCTCCTTATGCCCTATTATAGCCTGCCTGCGGACGGAGGGCAAGCCGGGATAGTGGATGCAGCAGAAAAAGGGCGATCACAGAAAAATCTCTGCAATCGCCCCTTATACTTTCCCCGCAGCAATCCGTTGGCTGCCGATCCAAACGCACACTCATCGTCTGCGAACAGAAGCATAAAACAAAATGATCCCAACCGCAAGAAACAAAATCGCTAACAGTAAAATTCCCAGCAAGGGAAAGCGCAGAATATATTCATACGAATTTGTAAAGCAATGCCCTGTATTTTGAAATGCAAACGCCTGATATAATTTCGCAAATAAGGGCATCAAAAGGGAAAGTATCGCCCCGATTGCTATGGAGGCAATAGAAATTCCTTTTCGTATAGCAGCTTTGTTTATCCCACCCGCGTCTTGAACGTCTTTCTCCTTTATGCAATGCGTCTCCAGCTCATCATTCAAAAGATAATCCAGCGAGCAATCAAAATATCTTCCAATCTTAACCATGTTTTCCATATCCGGGATCGTGCCCATTTCCCATTTGGAAATAGCCTGTCTGGATACGTTCAACTTCTCCGCCAGCTGCTCCTGCGACAGCCCATTTTGCTTTCTTAGCTTCTGCAATTTTTCATTGAATGTCATAATATGCATCTCCCCTCTTTTTTCTCCTGTGCAAGGAAAGCATAGCCTTTTTGTCCGAATTTATCCACCATTTTGACCTTGCAAATGCGCAACTAGCGGTAGCATTTTCATGGATCGTACAAATTTCCGCTTGACTACAGCCGTAAAATTTGCCACAACCGCCAAAAGCGCGCCGCAGATATTTTCATCAGGCGAAACTGCCGCCCAAGTTCCTGTTGACAATTTTCGCCCCGCCGTTTACAATGTATTCCATATATTTTCGAAAGGAGCAATCATATGCAAACAAATATACAAACAAGACAGCTTACCCGCATTGCCCTGCTGACGGCGATGCTCTGCATCCTTGCGCCCATCAGCATCCCCGTCCCCATCAGCCCCGTTGCCCTCACCCTTGGCACCTTCGCCCTCTATCTGACGGCGTATGTCCTGCCGCCCAAGCAGGCGATGGCGGTTGTCGGGCTGTATCTTCTGATCGGCGCGGCAGGTCTGCCCGTTTTTTCGGGCTATACCGGCGGCATCAGCCGCTTTGCTGCGGCAGGCGGCGGCTATCTGGTCAGCTATCTCTCGCTGGTCGGCATCAGCTCCTATTCCATCCGCCATTTTGACCGCGCGCCGCTGCAAATTCTGGGTATGCTCCTTGCGACTATCCTGACCTATTCCATCGGCACGGCTTGGACGGCGTATGTAACGGGCGGCTCCTGCTGGACGCTCCTGCCGACCTCCATCCTGCTGTTTCTGCCCTTTGACAGCGTAAAGCTGCTGATCGCGCATCGCGTCGGCAAGGTGCTGTGCGTCTATCTGGACGGGAGATCCTCCGATTGACCCGGACATGCAAAAAATCCCTCGGAATGCTTCTCGCTCCGAGGGATTTTCTTTTGCTGGGCATATCTCTGCCCTTTTCCATCCTACAGCACCAGCACCGTCGCAATGCTGAAATACACCACCAGCGCAACCGCATCCACCACCGTAGAGATCAGCGGTCCTGCCATCATTGCCGGGTCAAGCCGCACTGCCTTTGCCAGAATAGGCAGAATACAGCCGATAGTCTTCGCCAGAACCACCGCAACCCCCATGCTCAGGGAAACCGCCAGATCGATATTAAAGCTCGTGCTCCTGCCGAAAATAGTCATCCGCAGCATATTCACCGCCGCCAGAATCGTCCCGCAGATCAAGCCGACCGCCAGCTCCTTCCCGATCACCTTCAGCGTATCGCGCATCTGAATTTCCCCCAGCGCCATGCCGCGGATGATCATTGCGGATGCCTGTGAGCCGGCGTTGCCGCCCGTGCCCGTGATGATCGTCATGTAGCTAGAAAGCACAACCACCGAATCCAGCAGGCTCTGATACTGCCCGATCACAAACGCGCTCAGCGTCCCGGAGATCATCAGCACGCAAAGCCACGGAATCCTGTTTTTCGCAAGGCTGATCACGCTCGTTTTCAGATATTGGTCGTCAGAGGGCAGTACGGCAGCCATCAGCGCCATATCCTCGGTCGTTTCCTGCTCGATAACGTCCACGATATCATCGACCGTGATAATCCCGACCATTCTGCCTTCCTTATCCGTTACAGGCAGCGCCATCCAGTTAAATTTCTTGAAAATATTTGCAACTTCCTCCTGATCGTCCAGCGTATTGACCGCCACAACGTCATCCTGCATCAAATCGCCGACCTTCGCATCATCCGCAGCGCAGATCAGCGTCCGCAGCGGCACGACCCCGATCAGCTTCCTCTGCCCGTCGATCACATAGCAGGTGTAGATCGTTTCTTTGTCCATCCCGACCTTCTTGATCTCCGAAAGTGCGTTTGTCACGGTCATGTTCGCCCGCAGCCGCACAAACTCGATCGTCATCAGGCTGCCCGCAGAATTTTCCGGATAATTCAGGAAACGGTTGATGAGCTGTCTCGTCTCCGCGTCCGTGTTGCGCAGCACCTTTTTGACCAGATTCGCCGGCGCTTCCTCCAGAAAGTCGATCGTATCATCCAGAAACATCTCGTCCACGATATTACGCACCTCTCGGTCGGTGATCGAATGCACGATATGCTCCTGCGTATCATTGTCCATGTAGGAAAAAACCTCCGCCGCGACGTCCTTCGTCAACAGACGGAATACAAACAGCTGTCTCTCCGCCGTCAATTCCTCAAAATATTCCGCCAGATTGGCAGGCTGCTCCTCGTTCAGCTCCTGCTTGAGCTGAGCATACTGTCCGCTCTCCATCAGAGCGGTGTAATTATCGAATAAAATGCGCAGTTCTTCATCCATTTTGTCCACCTCAATTCCGGGCGATCTCCGCAGCCTCCTGCCGCACGCGCAGCGCATGCATCGCAAGCCGTCAGAGCTTCCCTAAATAAAAAAGCACGATGCTCCCCACCGTGCATTCTACCCAAAAATGAGCGCAAAAACAGAATCAGCTCTCGAAAAACGAATCGAAACGCAGACCAGAATGCACGGCAAGTCTATTTTTCTTCCATCGGTAACTCTCAGGCTCTAAAGGTATGCCCTCCTTCGCGTGACTGCCGTCCATTCTATCCACCTCCTTTTTCTCTCCGCAAATCCTAACAGTTTCTTTATGTATTCAGTATATTCCCTGAAAATTTTTACGTCAACACCCTTTTGCAATTTTTCCTCAAATTTCCCACTCTCTCTCAGAGCAAATAGGGCGAAAGATCCGCAAAAGGAAGCTCCGCATGGTTTTTGTGCAGCTCCCGCAGCTGTCGATGCGTCAGCGCGCGCAGCTTGCCATGCGTATTCAGATCCAGATCCACCCGCAGCACGATATTCGCCGGAATGATTTTCCGCAAATATTGCTCCAAAAAGGGCTTCTGCTCCTGTATCGTCAGCTTCAGGATCAATCTCAGCCGATATTTTTCCCTCTCCAGTATCGCCTGATAATATTCCTTCCCGCAAAAGCCGTCCAGCCAGTCCAGCAGGTGAAAATAGGTGTAGGGGCTGTGCAGATTCCAGCGGTAGAGCAGCTCCTGCCGCAGCTGCTCCGTCTCCATCGCATTCGCCCCCTCGATTCCCGGCAGCTTTGCCAGCCGCAGCAGACCGTCCCGCTCCGCCGTTGTGATCCATTGGTTGCGGATCAGCCTGTCCTTCGCCGCCGCTTCCTCCTCCAGAATCGGCGCTTCAATCTCGCCCAGCCGCTGAAACTCCCGCAGCTCCCGCACCGTATTCGGCAGATATTGGCTATATCTGTTCTCGCTCATGCCGTCACCTCGATTTCCCCCAAAATCGGCACGGCGTCCGCATCCAGAATCAGATTGCCGCTCTTCCCATCGATCGTGCAGTTCTGTACGTCGATCACACCCGCCGCATCCAGCGCCCGCGCATCCAGATGGCTCACCCGCAGCGTCAGAAAATCGTTGTCCGCCCATGCTTTGCGCAGCTGCGTGAAATATTCCTCAAAGCTGCGGCGAATTTCCGCCAGAACTGTCTCCGTATCCGTCCCCTGCACCAGAGAAAGCTGCATACTGATGTTACAAACCGTCTCTTCCACACCAACCACCGTCACCTGATGCCCGATGGGCGCAATGCCGTAGCCCTCGCCGCGCTTTTGCGGGTCGATCTGCGCCTGCAATTTTTCCAGCTCCACCGTCCCCGGCGCACGCAGCCCCTGATCGAGTATCACCAGCTTGACCGTCCCGCCGCCGTTCCAAACGGGATGGATCTTCACCCCGCCCACGTTTTCCAGCGCCATGATCTTTCTATGGTAATCCGCAATGTTGCCGCCGAAGCCGTCCGTACGGAAGCTCTCGAAATAGCGTTCGCGCAGCTTTTCATCCTCCTCCGCATCCTCGCCGTCCGTGCGGATTTCCTCCAGCGTTGCCTCCGCCAATCCCGGCATACTCACCAGCGGCAGCAGATTCCCCAGATAGTCATTGCCGCAAGCCCCCGCCGTTTCGCATTCCATGATGTATCTGCCGTCTTCCCCGCGCTCCAGCACGACATAATAGTATTCCTCCAGAAAAAATCGCGTTCCCGCCTCAATGGGATATTCCGCGCCGTCCTTATCCAAAAAGCTTGCATAAAATGTCGCTTTCGTCGCTTCCTTTCGGATGATGCCGCGCTCCATCGCTCTGCGTGTCAGGTCGATGCCCGTCGCCGTATCCGCAAAGGTTCTGTCCTCCAAAAAATCCAGATCCGCATAAAAAGCCGCGGTTTCTGCCGCATTGGGCGCCAGCGCGTCAAAGATCACGCTCCCCTGCCGCTTGTCGCGCCTTTCGCTGATCGCATCCAGCTTGCGTTCCATCAATGCCTCGTAGCTTGTCGCCATCAAATATCCACCGTCCTTTCCGCCGTAATGTCCCCAAAAATCGTATGTACCAAAAATTGCGCCGAAATGCTGTCCTTCTCCTGCGCAAAGGAAAAATCCGTCACCGCCGTCACGCGGTCATCCGCCAGGAGCGCATCCTCGATGCGCCGCTTCAGCTCCGGGATCACATATGTCGCATTCTGCCCGATCAGATCCTCAAGCTCAATGCCGTAATTCCAGTCGTATATCAAAAAACGGTATCGCTCCGTCTGCAAAATCTTGTCGATCGCCTGCCGCATCGCCTCAATATCGTCGATCGAGCCACGCAGCTGTTCCTCGTCCTGCCTGATTTTCCATGTCAGGCTGGGGATGGTTTTCCGTTCGATGCTCCCCATGTTGATCTCCACCTCCTGCTTCGGTGTCATCCTATCCCTCCTTCTGCACTCTGCCCAGCACGCAGTATTGCTGTCCGTCCGCCGCGCGCAGCAGCGCGACCGTCTCGCCCGCCTGCAGCCCTCTGTGCCGTATCATGCGGTAATTCACCCATTCGCTGCCCTCTGCCGTTGTCCATGTGCGCAAAATGCCTGTCTCCTCCCAGTCCAGAACATTCTCCGTCAGCACCAGAAACGGCTCTGTCAGCTCCAGCCCTTCCTCCAGCCGGATGCATAAAGGGCTTGCCGCCTGCACCGTCCCGATGCAAAAATCCGCGCCGACCTCTGCCATATCCAGCGCCAGCTGTTTGATGATCTCCAGCATAGCCTTTCCTCCTTTTTCCCTGCGACCAGCCGCCGCTTATCCGTATTTTTTGCGGCTGCTGCCCTCGCGCTCCTGCCAAAGCCTTTGCGCAAACTGCCGCATCAACGCATCCACATCGATCGTCTGCGCCGCTTCAGCTTTCTCCTCTGCCGCCTTCGGCGATACGCTCTGCGATACCTCCTCTGCCGTGATCCTTGGCGCAGCCCTTTCCTCTTTTCTCTCCCCGAATGGGATCAATTGCCGCTCCGTCCGCGTCGCTTCTGCCGCAGGCAGAGCAAAGAGCCTTTGCCTCTCGCCCTCTTCGGCAGCTGTCTCCCCCTGCCAGAGCCGCGCCGAAAAGAGTCCATCCTGCGCCGGTTTCCTCTCCTGCGCCATCTCTGCCGCAGCCGTTTTCTCCCTTGCCGCCAAAGTCCCTTCGTCCTGCGCTTCATCCTCTGTCGACAGTACAAAAAGCCGTTCCTTCGCCGTCCCCGGCAGCGAAAAGTGCATCTCTCCCGCCATCTTCGCGTTTTCGTCCTCCTGCCAAAGTGCGGTCCTCGGCTGTGCATCCTCCCGCAGCCCTGCCGTGCTCTGCCGCAGGAAGCCGCCCGCCGCAGTCCTCTCGTTTTCCTCTGTCTCTTGGGTCAGTTCTGCCCCTCTCTCCCAAAAGCGTTTTCTCTCTGCGACCACACCCTCGCCCGCATCCCCCTGTGCGCGTTCCCTTGCTTTTCTCCAAAAATGCAGGCGTGTTGCTGTCGTCGTCTGCGGCTCACCCCCCTGCCAGAAGGCGAGCAGCCGCGCAAATATGCTCCACATGCCTTATCTCTCCCCTCTTATTCCTCTGCCGCTTCCAATTCCAGCTCAATCGCCGCGCAGCAGAACATTTTCTCCGGCGTTGTCATCTCCGCCCATTCCTTCGGACGTATCCCGTATTTGCGGAGGGCGTAGCAGGCATAATCCGCCTCGTCCACGCCCTCCTGAATCAGTTTTTTGCCTGTTCCTTCCAAGCCTTCCTGCGCTCTGTAAAGCCGTTGAGTGCCTTCACTTCCTCCAGAAGCCGAATGTATTCCCCGGGATAGAGCATTTCCTTGAGGGTCTGCTCCGCGCTGTCCGCGCCGTAGCTCTCCCAAAGCGCACGATCCTGCAAATCAGGCTTCACCACCGATAATAGGCATAACGCCGCCCAAGGGTCAGCCTTGCCCTCTGCCGCGCGGCGATATTCCGCCTCGCTCACCGCCCGTAGCTCCCAGAGCAGCTCCTGCCCTTCCCTCTGAAAGCAGGGCGAGATCGAAACCCGCCGATTTTCCGGAAATCCGTTGTTCTCCTTCAAAAATTGTGTCAGATTCATGCCGCTTCCTCCTCAATTCGTATTTCCATCCGCGTGATGTGTTCGCCGTCCCGAAAAATATGCGTGCATTTTTCGATCAGGCAAAGCCCCTGCAGGCTGATTTCCGCCAAGCCCGGAATTTCCACCCAAACGGAGTTCCCCGCAAAAAGCAGCACGTCCCCGTTCACGTTCTCCACCGTCAGCTTCTTCACCACGCGGCATTTTTCCTCCAGAATGCGCTCGCCCAGCTCCTTTAGCTGCGCCCCCTCCATCGCATAGGGTACGCGCTTGTAGTATTGCAGCCGCCCCCATTTTTCTATTTTTTCGCCCCGCTCTGCTTCAAAGGCAAGTCTCTCGGTTTCCTTTCGTCCCGCGTGATAGAGCTTCACGGCGTTGTAGGTATCCTTGCTGATATCCGTTTTGTATGTATAGTCGCGGATGCCGCCGTCGCAGCGCAAAACCGCCTCCACGACCATCTCGCCCCGCTCCCTCACCGTCAGCACCCCCGCGCGGTCAAAGAGGAAATATTCCTTTCCCGTCGCCTTGCCGCAGATCTCCAGCGCGGAGAGTACAATATCCATCAGCACTTCCCCCTCTTCGATCCTCTGCGGAATGCTCCAGCCGCTGTCGCTGACCTCGCCGACCTGCAAGCCGTAATCCGCCGCAATCGTCTGCAGGACCTCCTTCGCCGTCTTGTTCTGGTAAACATATGTCCCCTTGTTCCGCGCCAGATAAAACATCTGGTCATACGCCGTCACGGAGATGATCTGCGCGCTCGTGCGTTCCTTCGTCATCACCCAGCCGCAAAAGCGCAGCTCGCCCTCCACATACAGGCTCACCTTGTCCCCCTCGACAAAGTTCACGATTCCGTCCCGCACCACCTGAAAGCGCAGCCTTCCCGCATTGCCCGTGATGCTCGCCTCCCACTGAATTTCATCCTTGAGAATCGGCGTCGCGTCATAAATATTGCTGCCATGCTGTAATAACAGCTTCACTGTCACCCCGCATCTCCCCCTTTTTCTCTATAGCTGCAAAACCTGCCCCGGATAGATCAAGTCCGGGTTTTTGATGCCGTTTTTCTCTGCAATCTCGCGGTATTTCGCGCCGTTTCCAAGCTGCTTCTGCGCGATCTTCCAAAGGCAGTCCCCCTTCTGCACGGTATAGCTTGCCGCGGGTGTTTTTGCCTGCCGCTGCTGCCCCTGCTCCATCAGTACGTTCTGCCCGCCGCTGTCCGTCTTGATGCTGTAGCGAATGCTTTTCGCCGCCTTCCATTCCTTCCAGCGCAGATCGACCCAAAAATCGCCCTGATCGCCGCCCTTTTCCGTCACCGTGTATTCCTCCAGCAGCGCCTCCGTGTTGCCGCAGAAAAGCTGCGTCCCGTCGGCAAGCCTGCGGAATACGATAATCTGCACAGGCTTTGCCGCCGCCTTGTATTCCCGAAAGGAGTTCAGATAATATTCCGGCTCGTGAAATCCCTTCTCCGTCTGCACGAAGCTGTAGGGATAGCCCGGCAAAAGCGCCGTAAATCGGATTTCCTGCAAGCCGCTTTTCCTCGCCAGATTGATCTCCCCGAATTGCAGGATATACGCCGTCTGATTTTGATTGCCCGTCTTCGTTTCGATTTCCGACGGAGTTACGGGCAGCAAAATCTGCTTACCCTCCTGCTTCAGATACACTCTGTACATGCCGCATCCCCTCCGTTGATTTTCTCCACCGCCTGCCGCAGTCGGTCATATTCGCCGGGCAGCAGCATCCTCGCCAGAAGCCCCGCAGCCCCGACCGCGCCATAGCTGTTTTGCAGCGCCGCATCCCGCAGATCGGGGAAGCATACGCTCGCCGCCAGCACAGCCCCTTCGTATCTCCCCGCATCCTTGCCGCAGCCCCTCCAAATTTTCTCGTTTTCCCTCTGGCTCATCGGTCGGATGCGCCACAACGCCTCCCCGCCGAGCCGCGCCGAAAGCAGGATTTCCTCCTGCCCTCGCTCCTGCCTGTTCTCCTTGTAAAAAACCTCTTGTTCCGTCATCTCCATACCTCCCATGTCCGCTTTTCTTCCTCCTGCGATACCCCGCGCCCCATCCCCTCCCCGCGATGCAGCCTGCCTTCCCCGCAAGCTCCACCGCTCTCGCCCTTTTCCTCCCTGCGATACCCCGCGCCCCTCTCCTGCCCGCGATGCAGCCTGCTTTCCCTGCACGCTCCACCGCTCTCCCCCCAATTTCATCTTTTGCCATAAAAGCTCCGCTCAAGCCTTCTCAAAGAATTACGGGGTGTGGAGCAGAGCCCCACAGCAGACTGTAGACAAAGTTATTTTCACATCGCGGAAGAGTTTGGGAAACGAGTTTTCATCACTTTGCTTCGCCCGCCGCCCCGTCTTGGGCGGTGAGTGGTTTCCCAACAGGAATCCGCAGCCGGAATTTACTTCCGGCGAGTAAAACAGAAATGCACGCCGAAGATAGACGGCGCCGCCGCAGGCGGCTTTGCGAAGCAAAGTGCTGACAAAGTTTCAAGGCTTTTAAGCCGATGGAACTCGTCTGTTTATTCCTCTGTCTAAGTAAGTCGAAATCCTGATTTCGACTTAGGTGTGGGGCAGAGCCCCACAATCTTCCCGCTCTCTTAAATCGCGTCAAACTTATCCAGCAGCTCCACGCTGCCGAATGTAAATTTCATCTCTTCCTCCATTGCCGCCTCGTCCACATCCAGCTTGCCGATCAGCATTTCCTCAATGTTGACGTCCTTGAGCAGCACGGTCTGCCTGCCCGTATCCCCTGTCGGGTCTTCGTTTGTCAGCAGCAGTTCAAAGTAGGTGTCCTTGCCGTCCTGCATGTAGGTCAGCATCACCTCGCGGAACAGACTGCTCACATAATAGACCGTCATCGTCCCCGTGCCTTCCCAGCCGCCGCTTTTGTGCTGCTTGGCGGTCAGCCCCAGGATCGGGATGGACGTTCTTGTTTTCTTCACCTTCGCCTTGATGTTTTTCACCTGCATCAGCTCATGCCGCTTCCCGTCAATGATGGCAAAGCAGGTGCCCAGTGCACCGTTTACGGTGTCCTTTGCTCTCAAATACCCCATGTTTCTCCTCCTTTACGCAACCTCGACCTTCATATACAGCTTTTCCATCGCATCCACAGGCTGTACGCATTCATAAACCACAACATCCTGCTTTTCCACGCCCTTCTCCACCGTAATATCCTCAGCCTTGAAATTCTCGATCGCCTCCAGCTTCTGCAGCTGCTCATGATAGGCAAGGATCTCCGTTTTCAGCAGATTTCTGCCGTTGGCGTTATTGCTCTGCTTGCCCAGATAATATTTGCTGAAAATATTCGCAACATCGTTTGCAATGCTGTCCAGCACGCGCACCACGCGATTGCCGGAAAAATCGCTGTTTTTCGCCGTTTCAAAGGAAGTAAAGCTGTTGATGTCCCGCAGTACGCGGATCGTGCCGTCCTCCTCGTAGAACAGGAACTGTCCCGCCTGGATGCCCTTGATGTACGCGCTCTTTTTCATCTTGACGTTCACCTTATACTCCCCGTCGTAGATGGTGTTGGTCAGGCTTTCGTTCACCTCTGCGCCCGCGCTTGCGCCTGCTGTCCACCAAACCAGCTCCGCCGCCGAGCCGACCGAGATCACGCCCTCATGGTCTGCCTGCGGATAATCATGTAGCACCGTCACAAATTTCACGCCCTCGTCCTCTCTCATGCGCTTTGTGAAATTCACAAACAGCTTTTTCGTCACCTCGTCGCTGCCGTTGTAAGCAAGCGTATTGAAATCCTCTGCCTCTGCCGCCGCCAGAAAATTGCTGTAGCTGCTGCCGGTAGCCGCCGTTGTCGTGCCGCCCGTCAGGAAAAGCCCCGCGACCGCCTGCAGCGCGCCCTCTCCGCGGAAGGTCACAAAGTCGTTGTCCGCCAGTTCTTCCACATTTTTCGCCGTCTGGGTGTCCATCAGCTCCGTCTCCAGATAGGTTTCCACATCGAATGCGCCTTCCTCGTCCACATTCGCCGCCACGGCCACGCAGAGGGCATTGCCCCTCGCGCCGCCGTATTTCGCCGTCACGGTCATGTTCCCGTCCGTCGCGCTCGCCTTCACGCCGCCGTTCAGCCGGTAGAGCTTCAGCTTCTTTGCGTGCAGGAAAATCTCCCGCAGATCCTTCATTTTGTCATCCGTGTAGGCATAGCCGAACACCGTCATCGTATCCGTCTGAAAGTCCATCGCCTCGATGGTCGTCATGCCCTCTGCGCCCCAGTCCATCTCCATCGCCGCGCAGACCACGCCTCTCTCGCCCAGATTGCCCATCGCTCTCGGTCTGGATACGAAATTGATGTATGCCCCCGGCAATACCTTGTTCTGCACCAAAAAGGTGCCGCCGCCTAATGCCATATCAGTGTCCTCCTTTTTCCCCTGTCAAATATGCCTGAATTGCCTTCTCCGCTTCCTCCTTGGTATAGGGTCGATCTTCTAGTACCGCCGCCACCAGATCCGCCTCATATCCAAAGGTTTTACTCTCCATCAGCTGTTTTCTGCTGAATGTCTCCTTCTTTTTCATAACCGATCACCTTCCTTTCGTTATATTCCAGCCGCGCCATCTTGGTATCCTCCGCATCCAGCAGGATGTGATATTCGTATGTGGCGAAAAAGCGGATGCCATCCTCCGTTTTCTCGTGCCGCATCCCTGCCGCCGCGAATTTTTCTTCTGCCCCGATTATGAGCAGCGCCTCATATAGCCCGTCTGCCGCAGTCAATGCCTCTGCCGCCCGCTGTTTTTCGTCCCCGCAGAAATAGCGCACCACCATCGTCACGCTCCTGCTGCATCTTCTGCCCAGCAGCCGTTTTTGCGTCATCTCTCCAAGCTCCACCGTAAAGCAGGGCTTTTTCCCGCCCTGCGGCGCCTCCTGCCCGTACACCGGCAATCGGAACCGCTCCGCAATTGCCTGCATAGCCGCCCTTCTGATTGTCTCCGTCATATGATTTTTCTCCTTTTGAGCCGGCAGCTCTTGTGCGTCCGATAGCTTTGGCTCTCTCCCGCCGCGATATAGCGCCGCTCCTCGCCATCTTCCCCTCGGATCACCACTGCGCTCCCCGCCGGGATTTCTCTCTCCTTGGGATAAAATAGCTGCGCCGTCTGCTCTGCCTGCGCCAGCAGTCCGTTTTCCCCGCAGACCTTCGCGCCCTCCCGCAGGCGGCAGGGGAAGTCCTCCCCCTCCTGCCGCGCATGCAGCGTTTCGCCCCAGTCGGTCTTCTCCTCGCGGTATGTCTCGATGCGGCAGCTGTCCCAAAACAGGCTCTCAACGGCTCTTTTTGCCGTTTCATAGATTTGTTCCATCTCGCCGCCTCCTTATCCGGGCAATCTGCGGAAGCGTTCCAGCTCCGGCAGGAAGTGCCGCAGCATTTCGCCCTCGCTCGCGTTTGCCCGCATGCCGCCCTCTGCAAAGCCGATGGAGATATCGCCCTCCTTGATGCTCGTCACGCTGCCGCCCGTCTGCGCCGCGCCCATGCCGCCATCCAATATCCACCCCGCCAGAGAAACCGCCACACCCAGCAGCCCCTCTGGCACCTCGTCGATATTGCAGAACGCTTGTATCATCTCCATGCTTCGCTCCGCCGCAAATTCCGCCGCCGCAAGCCCTTCCGCTTCCATCTCGCGCAATGCCTGCAATCTCTCCAGAATTTTTTCCTTCATCCTCGCATCGCCCCTTCTTATGCGTGGTTGATGCTCACCAGAACCCCGTCCATGCCGTTGTCCATGATCCAAAGATCGTGATATTTTCTGTAGTCAATTTTCCATGCGTTAGCATTCTGGTTTGTCATCGGGTCAAAAATGCGGGTCACGTCCGTCTTGGATACCGCCACAGGCGCATTCTTCGCCAGAATCATCCAGTTGATCGCCTCTGCGTCCTCTGCCGCCGCAAAGCCGCCCGCCGTATCGGTCACGCCGTCCAGAAAGTTATATTTCGTCTGAAATCTTGCCGAGGGCACGCGAATAATCGGGCAGCCGTCGATTTCCTTGACCTTCAGCTCCGCATTGCCCTGCAAAAATACGCCGCCCTGCAGCACATTCGTGCCGCCCTTCGCCAGATCCAGCAGCCCGGCAACCTTCGCGCTCATCGCGATCACCAGCTCTGCGCATTCGCCCGCCGTATCGCGCACCTCTGTGATATCGTTCATCAGCTTTTCGAAGATCGTATCCACCGCCGGCACATAATTCTTCGTTTTGCTTGCCGCCTTCGCCAGCTCAGCGATCTTGCTGTAGCGGTAAGCGTCGATTTCGGGAATGACCTTTGTTCTCTGGAATTCCCCCATCACGTTGCCTGCCATCGCCGCAAAATTCGTCTCGTCCACGTCCATCGCGTCCAGCTGGAAGGTTCTGCCTCTGTCCTGTGTCAGCTCCTTCGTTTCATAGCTGACTGTCACCGCGCCCTTGGCGAAGCCGCCGTCCCTGTCGTAATTGCCCAGACCGCTCATCTGCATTTTGGGAATTTTCACCTCAGCCCCGCCGCTGTAGAGCACCTGCCCGGCGTTTTCCTCCATCCAGCCTGTCGTAGAGCCCTCCACAAGCTGATGATCCAGCTCCTCCATAAAAATCGCTGCATATTCCAATGTATTTACGCTCATTTCGTTATCCCCCTTATCGTCTCAAGCCCTTTTTGAAGGCTGCGCTGATTTCCTGTTCCTTTTTTCTCTGTGTTGTTTTCAGACCTGTGCCGCTTCTTTTTTCCTCTTTTTCCAGGAAAAGATAGGGTGCTTCGGCGCGTACCGCATCCAGATCCAGCCCCCGCAGCTCCTTCCCGTCAAATTTCACGCGCTCCATGTCCACCAGAGCCAGAATCGCCCTGACGTTTCTGCCGTTCGCCTCCAGAATCGCCCGCTCGACTGCCGCCTGCTTTTTGCTCTCGCTCAATTCCTCATCCTTCTCTGCCAGAGCCTCTTCCAGCTCCGCGACCCTTGCCTCCAGCCCTTCAAAAAGCTCCAGCAGCTGTTCGCGTGCGCCAAATTGCGCCACGCCCATTCTCTCAAGCATTTCCGTTGTCAGTTTCCCCTGCTTCATTTGCCTTTTCCCCTCTTTCTTTTTTTAATTGCTCCATCTCACTGTTCACATCGTCCACAAAGGGATGCTTGCCCAAGAGCGTCTTTTCGCTCACAAGCCCCTTGCTGTCCTTGATGATCTGCATCACCTCGGTATCGTCCATAATGCCGTTCAGGTTCAGCCCGATCTGTACCCGCTTCCAGTCCCAGTCCGTGCCGCCCCTGCGGTTTTGGTCCTCCAGCGCGAAGCGGAAAAATTCCTTGACCGCCCACCTGATCTCCGGCATAATCCCGTTGATCTTCAGGTAAAACGTTGCATAGCGGAATTTCAGCGCTACGCCACTTGCAGCCTCGCCCCAGTCGTCGCTGTCCGTATCCACGCCCATCCCGAAGTGGAAAATATCCTTGCGCAGTGTCCGCAGCCAGCTCAGCCTGCCCTCCATCGGCAGGTCAATCTGCTTTGCCTCCACCTTGCCGCTGCTGTCGCTGATCTGCACCGCCTTGTTCATCTGCAGCTTCCGCGCCACGGCGTGTGCCGTCTCCCCGCCGTAGCCTTGGATCACCCAGTAGAGGTCGACCAGATCCAGCAGTGTATTCGTCCCTTCGCTGCTCACATAGTCGTAGGCATCGATCAGCCCCTTGACCAGCTGCAAATCCGTCATTTCCTTCTCGTTGTTTTTCAGCGGAATGAAGGGCACGCGCCCCCAGCCGTGCGCCGCAACCTCGATTTCCTCGCCGTCCAGCAGCTCCGTCACCGTCCAGTGTCCGCTTTCTCTCTCCCGCAGGAATTCCCCGTTGGCATCCTCCGTGTAGTAGGTCACGTTTTCCGCCGTCCACCATTCCACTCTCCGTCGAACCTTTTCCTGTCCGTTTTCCAACAGCCGAATGTCGTAGTAGCGGATAATCTCCCGGATATCCTGCTGATACACCTCGTCATACACCGCAATGATTTCCTCTGCCGGTACGATGCAGTAGCGGAACGCCCCGTCCTCGTCGTAGTAAATATGCAGATATTCCACGCCCTTGTTAGCCGCTCCCACGACCCATTGGTGCAGCACGCTGTTGAACTGCTCGTCCGCGATATCCGCCAGAGCCTGTTCAAATTCCGCTTCGGCATCCCCCCGCAGGCTGATGGTCGGCTCGCGCCCCACCAGATAGGCGGCCTTCTGCGCCACCAGCGTGTGATGAAACGGATTGATGCAATGGTGATTGCTGCGGTTCGGGTTTGTCACCGTCCGCAGCAGCTCCTTGCCGTCCTGCCCCGTTTCCGAGAGTATGCTCTGCCGAAAATCCTTCCGCAGGATGTCATGCTCTCCGCGGTAGTATCGCTCGCCCGCCTCCATCTGCTTCTTTTTCTCGCTGTTTTTGTCCTCCCGCAAAAGCTCCTGTAGGATACGGCTTTCGTTCAGCCCCCTCCCGGCGGCAAGCCGCGCCTGCAAAAGCTCCATTTCCGTCAAAAACAAACGCCCCATCTCCTTCCCTTATCTGATTCGTACATTCCTCATCTCTTCCTCCCTGCTGTAGCGCACGGCGTCGATCGCGTGATTCTCCCGGTCGGGATAAGCCGCCCGAAAGCCGCCCCGCCCGTCCGGTTCGTAGCTGTAGCCGTAGAATTCCCGCGCCGTTTCCGGGCAGCGCTTCGGATCGATCACGATTTCCTCCAAATCCTGCAGCCATTTCATCCCGTAGGATACGCTGTCCGGACCCTTCCTCGCCCCGATCGCCCGTATCCCCAGCCCCTGCAATTCCGCAATGGATTTCGGCTCTGCGCTGTCGCAGATGACCTCGCCGCCGTTTCGGTTCTCCTTCGCGATTTCCTCTGCCAGCCTTCGATTGCTCATGCCCTGCGCCCGCAGCTCATAGAAGATGTACAGCCGCCGCCGCGTTCTGTCGTAGTGATTCACCGTGTAATGCAGCGGATCCACGGCATATCCCCAGTCCAGCCCGCGGCGGATGCGGTCAAAGCCGGCAAGCTCCGCATCGGGTATCTCCCGTATGCTCAGGTTGTGGAAGACCTCGCCCCCGCTCCCCGTCACCTCGCCTAAGTATTCGTGCCGGTAATTCTTCGGCTGCTTCTGCCGCATGTATTCTGCCTCCAGCAGAAATTGCTGCCCCAGCCATTCCGGCGGCATCTCCAAGTAGCTGCTGTGATGGATCAGCCTGTCCGCGCGGCTTTCCGTCATGTCCTGATTGACCCAGCTTCGCGCCATTTTCGGCGGGTTAAAGCTGTAGAAGATTCGAAAATCCTCTCCTCCGCGCATCAGACTCTGCTGGATGCTCCGAATCTCCGCCATCCCGGAAAATTCGTCCGCCTCCTCAAACCAGATGTACCTCGCGTAGCCCCTCTGAAATTTGATAGACTTCAGCTTCCGCGGATCGTCGCAGCCACGAAAGAGTATCCTCTGCCCGCTGCTTTTGCGTATCAGCTCCATCGCGCCGATCTTCAGCTCCCATTCATCCTCCACAGCCAGAGCATGCATGGCCCATCGCATCTGCTCCACCACACTGTCCTTCAGATTCGCCGCCACCTTCCGCAGAATGACCGCGTTCGCTCGCTCGTCTGCCAGCAGCCCCAGCAGGATCTCGATCGAGATAAAGGAAGATTTCCCGCTGCCGCGCCCGCCCTTCATCCAGTAGTGCGTGTGTCCGCCCTCCCGGATGTCGCGATGCACGCCGTAAAATCCTGCCCCGATGCATTGGCTCAGCCTGATTTCCCTTTTCATGAAATATCATCCACGATGATCACGCGGCTCTCTGCCTTTCCCTGCTCCTTCTCAAATAAGCTCACGCGCTTGCCCAGAAGCTCCGCCGCCTTCATCCGCATGCGAGGGTCGTCGTCCTCGCGCATCATCTCCGTCAGAAAGCTCAGAATCTCGTCGCTCTCTGCGACCGCCTTTTCCGCCGCCCCGCCGGAGCCCGCCTTTTTGCGCCGCTCGATGCCCCTCTGGATCTTGCTCATCCGCATCAGCTTGCCTGCCTCGCTGCCGAAATTTTTGTAACCCGCCAGCCGCGCCGCCTCCTTGGGGCTTTTCCCCTCCGCGCAGAATTGGCAAAACGCCCTTTGCTTCTCCGTTAATGCACTTCTCTCAGCCACACGCTCCATCGCCTCCTTTCTCCGCTGCCCCCTCACTATATCGCCCTCCTGCTCTCAAAAAGTCTCAACCTGCTTTTTCCTCTTTTTTCTCCTGCGATAACCCCCGCTTGCCAACTCGCCCTGCTTCCCCTTCCCGCGATAACTCCCGCTCTCTAACTCGCCCCGCCGACATACTTCCCCTCATTTTTCCTTCCTCTCCCGCGATGACCCCCGCACACCAACTCACCCTGCTTTTCCTTCCTGCGATAACTTCCGCTCGCCAACCTCCCCAGCCGATATATTTCTCGTCTCTCCCGCTCCCCTTCTTATCCGTTCTCATATAGGAATATATTTTCCTATTTGAAACAATGGTTCGCAAACATATTATCCCATTTTCACACAATTTCCTATCTCATGCACTCTCCATTACCGCCCTTTTTTCCATTTCAAGCAGCTTTTCCAGCGCCCTCTGCTGTATACGAAACACCGTTGCGCGGCTCATATGCAGCTTAATGCCTATGTAATCCAAGCTGTAGCCCTTTTCATAGCGCATAATAACGAAACTCTGTTCTTCCCCTGTCAGCATGCATAATTGCTCGTCCATCTCGGCTTTCTTCCGCAAAATCGCTGCAATTTCGCCCTGTATGCGTCGGATCACCTCCGCATAGCCCCCCTCGGATTGCTCCATTGCCGCTCGCGCTTCTTCTGTTGGATTTTCCGCCAAAATCTCGCGTTGTTCCTGCTGTAGTTTCTCCACCCGCCGCAGATCTTCCTGCTTCCTGCCGCAAAGCTCCAAGGCTTGTCCCCATTCTGCCAGCCTTCGCTTCATCGCCCTCTTTTCGCTCGCCCGCTGCCTTGCCCAAAGTGTCCGCTTTTCCATATACCGCCCTCCTTACACAAACATATTTTTCTTATAAATCCATATTTTAGAATATCCGTTCTATTTATACCTATCATTTTCCGAACACTTTGTCAAATAAAAAAAGGCCGCCGCCCAAAGACCTTGGGGCTTTGCCCCAAACCCCACAAGGGGCATCACGCCCCTTGACCCCGATATTGCAAACGCATATGCATGCGTTTGCGGTGGCAAAGTTAAAGCGAAATACAAAAACCGCTTGTGGATCGGAGAACGACATTCCCCTTCCATAAGCGGTAATTTTTTTCGAAATATTTTGTTTTTGTCCCCGCAGGGGCATGCAATCCCCCTGCACATCCGGGTTCCAAGGGATGAAATCCCTTGGCAGGGTGTGGGGCAGAGCCCCACGGTCTTAGGGGCATCGGGGACAGAGTCCCCGAGATCTTGGATCTTGCAAGGAGTTTGGACAACTTCTAAAATATCCGGCCCTCCCCCACATCCTTCCCCGCAAACGCATCTAATGCGTTTGCCAATCGGGTTCCAAGGGATGAAATCCCTTGGCGGGGTTTGGGGCAGCGCCCCAAGGTCTTCGGGGGGGGGTGTTGGGGGCGGCGCCCCCAAGGTCTTCGGGTTTTGGGGCAGCGCCCCAAGGTCTTCGGGGTTTGGGGCAGCGCCCCCAAGGTCTTAATGTCCTCCAGACCCCACGGCCTTAAACTCTTCCCCCATCACGGAATCAACAACGCCTGCCCCTCATAAATCAGATCCGCATTCTGTAGGTCATTCGCCGCAATAATCCGCTCGATCCCGCTGGTGTCCCCGTAAAATTTCCTGCTGATGTACGCCACGCTGTCCCCGCTTTCGACCTTGTAAACCTGCACTTCCCGCCCCGCCGATTGCGCAGCACTGCTTGTCCCCGCAGTCTCAGCCGTCATTGCCGTCTCGGCAGCCTTCGCGCCGTTCTCCCGCGCGGATGTATCCTCAGCCGCAAATACATTCTGCACCTTCACATCCTCAAAATCCTCTGCCAAAGCGTAATAAGAGTCCCGCATTGCCACCAGCTCTGTCTCTACGACCTGTAATCGATTCAGGCTCCGCAGCATCGCCAGCCCCATGCAAAGGCAAACCACGCACAGCGCGCAGCTTACCCCCGCCAGCATCACATATTGCCCCTTCTTCTCCTGCTCGGCTTCCTGCGCCCGCTTTTGCAGCGTCCGCCGGATTTCCCGCGCCGCGTCCATGCGTTCCTCCGGTGTAGGCTTTCTGCGGCGGCGTTCCCTCGGCTCTACGGCGCGTTCTGCCTGCTCCGACTGTTCTTCTATCTCCGCACGATTCATCTCCTTCGGGCGCACCATGCTGTTTTCCAGCATATACTCCTGCATTTCCTCATTTTTGTCATAATAAATGAAGTAGCCCCGTGCCTGACGCAGACCCATCCCGTCCTCATTGTAAAGATAGAATACATCCATCTTGTCCACAGTATCCACAGCAAAGAGCACCTGCCATTTTTCCTTGAAATATTCCCGATGGAACGTCTCGTCCCGCGCCATCAAAAACGTCCCGAAGCCCGGCTGGCAATGCACCCAGCCCAAAATCGACAGCCCCTTGAAGTACGTCTCCATCTGCCCGCCGATATATTCCCACGTTTCCTCGCTGAAGCATTCCACGCCGTTTTGCTGCACCGTCCCCTTCGCCTGGATCGCCCCGGAGATGACCAGCGTGTCCTGCCCGTCCACCACATAATGCCGCCCGACCAGCGCCGCCAGCTTTTCCTTCCCGCCGCCGCTCCTGCCGTATTGGTATAAATATGTATAAACATAGTCCTCCATGTACAACTTCATATAGCTTTCAATGCCGCCCATCTGCTTTGTTTTATCCGGCGTGGAAAAAGGCTTGTCCCCTGCTCCATATTCATAAAGATTGCTGTCTCCGTCAAAATAATACTGCATCCCGCATCCTCCTTTGGCTCATTTTCTGCACTTCATATCGAAATTATTACATTTCGTGATCTGTTCAAGGAATCTCTGATTTGATCCGGTGCGCAGAGCAACGAGCTATATTTTTCGACAGATTTCACAAAAACCGCAGGGAATACCCGGAGGGTATTTTCGAGGATTTTTGTGGGATCCGGCGGAAAATGAACCGTTGGTATGTGTGCCAGCGATCAGATCAGAGGTTCCCTAAAAATATACCACCTATTTCCCGCAGAATCTGTCAAATGCTGTCGTGCCTGTCGTGTTTTTTTCTCCAAAAGCCTCTTTTTCTCGACAAGCCTCGTGCGAGTATTTATGCATCAATCATCTATAAATATAAATCTGTGGCAGTGTTTCCCTTCGTTTGCGCCTGTGCCGCATTCTCTTTTCCTTTTCCCTCCTGCGACACAAAGTACGCTCGCCCCTTCCCGCCGCGATGAGAAGCGTCTGAACTCGCCCCTCACTGCATATTTGCCTCCATGCGGTCGCGCAGCGCCTGCATCCGCAGATCCAGCCGACTGCTCTCCTCCGCGCATTCCTTCAATTCCTTGGAAATTTCCTCCGCACAGGCGACTTCCTTTTTGTATTTCAACTTATGCTCCAGACTCGCCCAAAAATCCATAGCGATCGTCCGAAACTGCACCTCCACCTTCATGCCCTTCTTCTGCTCCGCCAGAAAAATCGGTACCTCCAGAATCAGATGCAGACTCCGATACCCGTTCGGCTTGGGATTTTTGATATAATCCTTTACTTCAAGCACCGTGATATCGTCCTGCTGCGTCAGCATCCGCGCCGTCGCATAAATATCATCGGGGAAGGAGCAAATCACGCGTATCCCCGCAATATCCGACAAATTTTTCTCGATGCTCTCCGCCGAAAGCTCGTAATTCTTCCGCTGCAGCTTCTCCAATATGCTGATGGGCGATTTGATCCTGCTTTTGATGGATTCGAAGGGATTGCGGTCATTTTTCATGGTAAATTCCGCATTCAATACCTTCAGCTTCGTTTCCACCTCCATCAGCGCGCAGCGATATTGCATCATCAGCTCCATGAAGGGCTGTGCCTGTTCCAGCCGCACCTCCGGAAATTCCGATGTCATCATCGCCTTGAGGTCAAATTCTCGTTTCCTTCTTTTATATTCCAAAGCGTCCAAACGCTCCTTTCCGTAATAAATCCTCACAAAACAAAAGGGGGGAAATCCCCTCTTGGCAGACTTCCCCCTCGTCCATTTTCAATTTTCACTCATGCGGCTCGCCTCAGCCCAAACCGCCCCTGCAATCTCCCGATCGCCGCGGGCGCTCCGTTTTGCCTCCTAGGCAAAGCCCATGATTCTGTTTTTTATCTTAGCTGTTCGCCTTTGCTGCTTTGTACTTTCTTACAGCCTCAGCCAGCTTAGGC
>CAVGZD010000017.1:0-35429 GCA_963633805.1 Lachnospiraceae bacterium
TCCTTGACAAAGAAAGCGACGCAAGATAACGGCGACGCAGTATAGGGCAAATCGGATACGTTCCTTTTGCGCCGAGCCGGACGGCGGGTGCGCCATGACGCTATCTAGGTGAGGTTATCCCCGCCCGGACAGCCGAGCGATCAACACTACGCCGCAAAACAAGCGTAGCGGCTTTGTGGGCGACGACAGCGCAAAATACATAATGATACTCCCTTGCAGCCACAGTCCGAGCGTTAGAAGCGTCGCAGGCAATGGGTAGGGCTGCATGAGAACCATGCAGGGGTGAAACTCCCGTGAGGTTGTGCTAACAACCGTCCGATTAAAGCCCCATTTATGAATCAAGACCTTTTAGCCATTACCACGAAAGGGGGTTATCTCATTGGCAAAAAAGGAAACATCAAATCCCACTGTGCCTGTGCTTCCCATGCTCAAAACGGTTGAGCAGATGAGCCGGATCAGCGGCATAGGGGAAAACAAGCTGCGCGAGCTGATGGACAGCGGCGAGCTTGAATATATACAAAACGGAAACCGCCGTTTGCTTGCCGACATTGCTATTTGGGACTGGTACGAGAGGGCAAAGCGAAAGGTAGCTCCCCAAAACCAGGAGGGAGGTAAGTAGCTATGGCGGTATCATCAAGAAAGGTTCAGAATAAGCGCGACAGCAACGGTGTTTTGACTGGAAAAGCAGGTACCGTTTATGACGTAAACATTAAATACACCGGGCAGGACGGGAAAAAGAAATCCTACGCAAAAAAGGGCTTTGCAACCAAAAAAGAAGCGACGCAGCATGAAGCTGAAATGAAAGCAAAGCTCGCTAATCCCATTTACAGCCCGGTCGTTGCTTCACAAGGCAAGCAGACCGTCAAAGAGTATTTGGAGGAATGGGTAGAAAACCACGGCAAGGCTAACTTGCGTCCAAGCACCTTTGCGGGCTATAAGAGCCATATTCGCAATCATATCGTGCCATATATCGGTCATGTGCAGATTAACCAATTGACTCCGGCGATGCTTGATAATATGTTTCAGCAGCTATTTGACAAGGGCTTATCCAATAGCACCGTTCGATATGCGCAGCGCATATTGAGCGTATCAATGGAACACGCCCGGAAGTACCGATACATTGAACATAACCCCGCCCGCGACATTATAACAAAGTTCGGCAAGCAAGCGAAAACGCCTGATCCGTACACCATTGAGCAAATGCAGACCTTTATGAGCAATGTGATAGGTACGGAATGGGAAATGCCTGTTGTGCTTGCTGGAATGTATGGGCTTCGTATGAGTGAGATTATCGGATTGAGGACAACAAACATTGACCTTGAAAAAATGCAGTTTGGCGTTGTAGAGCAAATGCCCTTCAAGGTGCCGCCGGGGACAAAGACCATTACGGAAATGGCACCGACAAAATCCAATGATCGTATTTTGCCGATTACCGAAGAAGCATTGCCGTACTTCCTGCGACAATTTGATTTGATTGCGCGGCAAAAGGCTTTGACTGAGGCGGGCGGTGGGGTGTATTATGATAATAAGCTCTTTATTGCAAAGCCTGACGGTTCGCCGCAGCGCAGAGATAGAATGTCAGCAAACTTCGGACAGCTTATCCGACACCTTGAAATGCCGCATATCCGCTTTCACGATTTACGTCATACGGCAGCTACCAATATGCACCAACTGACAGGCGACTTCTACACCGTTGGCGAGATTTTGGGGCATACATTAAAGGGCATTGGTATATCCCTTGGTATTTCCACAAACCTTGAAGCGGTAACGGCACAGTATGTTGATGTGCGGCTTGAAAGAAAACAAAGCGTACTGCAAACCTATCATAAAGCACTGCAACCGAAAACAACCGTTACAGGAAAAGAAGCAGGGCAAGAAACATCGAAGAAAGCGAAAAAGAAAAGCAGCGAAATGGAGCTATAACAGCAATATCTTTTTATAGCTCCGCGCTGCTTTTCATAGCTTTTTAGCAGTTCCGGGCACCATTGGGGCACCACAGTATACATCTTTCTTGTATAGTGTGTATGATGTGGAATGAGCCGGGCACCACAAAGCGGGGCACCAAGGGCACCATTTGAATTATTTTCCCCAAAATAGATGCTGCTCGAACAAAAGAAAAAGCCTCGAAAACATAGAGTTTTCAAGGCTTTGGTGGCGGAAGCGGTGGGATTCGAACCCACGTGCCCTTGCGGACAACTGCATTTCGAGTGCAGCTCGTTACAACCACTTCGATACGCTTCCATGTATAAATATTCACTTTTGGGGACTAATCACATGATTTCGAGTCAGCCTCGTTACGACCACTTCGATACATCTCCCTATTGCATTTGAGCAGCTCCGGTTAGCACTGCCTGAAACAGTATAACAGCTTCGCGAAAAAAAAGCAATGCATTTTTATAAAAAAATGGATCATCCGGAAAAAATTTCGATTTACGCGCATTTTTGCAAAACAGTGGACAAAATTGATTGCATATCTGCTGCCTTTCATCAGGCAAAATTAGGGATTCTATCGCCATCTTAAGAAAAAAATGATTTCTTTATGCATCCGAATGCGGTATGATAGAGCAAAGAAGGGGGAGAAAAGTATGGAGCAATTTAACATTTTGGTTTGCGATGATGATACGAGCATTGTGGATGCGATCGAGATTTATCTGCGGCAGGAAAATTACAACGTGATTAAGGCATACAACGGCGTAGAAGCCCTGCAGGCTTTGGAGCAAAATGAAATTCACCTGATTCTTCTGGATATCATGATGCCCTATCTGGATGGGCTGAATGCAACGGTGAAAATCAGGGAAACGCTGAATATTCCCATCATCATCCTTTCGGCGAAATCCGAGGATACGGACAAGATTTTGGGTCTGAATTTCGGCGCGGATGATTATATCACAAAGCCCTTCAATCCGCTGGAGCTGCTGGCGCGCGTGAAAAGCCATATGCGCCGCTACACGGCTCTGGGCAGCATCGCGGAGAAAAGCAACATCATCCGCATCGGCAGTCTGGAGCTGGACAAGGATGCAAAGCAGGTATACGTTGAGGGTGAGCCGATCAAGCTGACCGCAACGGAATACGGCATTTTGCAGCTTTTGATGGAGAATGCCGGGAAGGTCTTTTCGATCGACAAAATTTATGAGAAGGTATGGAACGAAACCTCCTTTGCATCGGAAAATACGGTTTCCGTACATATTCGCCGCATTCGGGAAAAGATCGAGATCGACCCCAAGGCGCCAAAATATCTGAAGGTGGTGTGGGGCATTGGATACAAAATCGAAAAAATCTAAGGCTTATCGGCTGAAATGGAAGGTGTTCGCGGCGGTCGTTTTTTTCTCTGCGGCGATGTCCATCTTTTTCTGCGGCATTGTGGCGGGAAATCTGCTGAAAACATGGGGCTGGGACGTTGTCAATGCGGATACGGTCTATGATGCGGAGGAATTTCATGATTTTTTTAGTGAAACACTGGATCGGGTAGTGCTGGCGGATATTTATTATCAAAGCGAGGCGCGCATCATGGCGGGGGAGGCTGTTGACAGGGAGGAGCTGATGAGCGGCTTCAAGCGCTATTATGGCATCATCGACGGCGTGATCACGGATAACACGGAGATCAACGATACCTATGATGGGCTGATCCTCTATGGCACGATCCCTACGAGCCTGCAGGAAAATTTTGAGGAATACCGGGATTTGGTGGAGAGCCGTCTGCCTTCTTATTACAAGATGTATATTCAGCGGCAGCTGGATGAATATAAAAACTGCATCCGTTATCTGGACGGGCTGAAAAATTTTCTCTATTATGTGGAGGATGTAAAAGGCAATATCATCGGCGGCAATGCCACGCGCGGCGAGATCAGCGAGGCCACGCGCACGCTGGTGCTCTCGGCGGGCTTCAGCAGCGACCGCCTTGGAGACAATCCCTATTATTTCAACGGCTACACCAATCCGATCCTAGAGGAGAGCAATGTGGAATTTCATGGCGCGATCCGCGATCCCCTGCGACCGGAGGATGAGTTTTACAACCTCTGGCAGTCCTTCGGCTTTGCGAAAAAGAGCGTACCCATCGTTTTTGGCGTGTCTGTGGCATCTGTGCTTGTGCTGCTGCTGTCCCTGATTTATCTTTTGCGGGTGACGGGGCAAACGCAAAAGGGCGGCGAGGTGCAGTATTTTTTGGTAGACCGCATTTATAATGAAATTCATTTTCTGCTGGTGGCGCTGGTGTATCTTTTCTCTGGCGCAGCTGCTGTGACGCTGCTGGACAGCATTATCTATGGTCGTGTGATGTTCTGGAATTATATTTTTGCGACTATGCTGGGCATTCTCTATCTTGTGGATTTTGCCGTCGGGCTGAGCTATCTGCTCTCGCTTTCCAGACAGATCAAGGGCAGGCAGTTTTTCTGCAACACATGGATCTCCACATCCATCCGCAGGATGAGCGAGCTTTTTACGGGCAAGACCTTCCGCGGCTGGATGGTGATCGTCATGCTCTGCTATGGCTTGGGCAACTGTGCGCTGATGGGGCTGCTTGTGCTGGCGACGGGCTATAACTATCTTCGGATGGCGGTGCTGGTTGCGGTGGTGCTGGTGGGCTTCAATATCGTCTGTATGTTCTGGTTCGTTCGTGCGCTCGGCTCGCTGAAAAGCATCATGATTTCCGTAAAAGAGAGTGCGAAGGGTAATTTTTCCTATGCGCTGGATGTGGAAAAAATTTCGCCGTCTTTCCTCAATTTTGCGGAGGATGTTGCGAATATTCAGGATGGCTTCAAGAATGCTGTGGATGAGGCGGTCAAGGGAGAACGCATGAAGGCAGAGCTGATCACAAATGTTTCGCATGACCTGAAAACGCCCTTGACCTCCATCATCACCTATGTTGATCTGCTTTGGCAGGAGGAGCTTTCCAATGAGCAGGCGAAGGGCTATGTGAATGTTTTGTATGAAAAATCCTATCGGCTCAAGCAGCTGATCGAGGATCTAATTGAAGCAAGCAAGGCTTCCAGCGGCAATCTGACCGTGGACAAGCAGCGGATCGATTACAAGCAGCTTACCATGCAGGCGCTGGGCGAGATGGATGAAAAAACGGAGGCGGCTGGGTTGGCGTTTCGCGTGAGTTGCCCGGAGCCTGTCTTTATCGATGCGGACGGCGGGCATATGTGGCGCATTCTGGAGAATCTCCTGTCCAATGCGCTGAAATATTCCATCCAGCATTCGCGCGTGTATATCGATATTTTCAAAATGGACGGCTTTGGTCTGCTGGTGATGAAAAATGTTTCCGCTGCGCCGATTGATTTCGATGAAAGCCGCTTAACAGAGCGTTTTGTCCGCGGGGACGAGGCGAGAAGCACGGAGGGCTCCGGTCTGGGTCTTTCCATTACGCAGAGCCTTGCGGAGTTGCAGGGCGGCAGCTTCGGCATACAGGTCGACGGCGATCTGTTCAAGGCGATCGTCAGCATTCCGCTCTGGCAAGATGAGGATGCGCAGGAGGATGCGGAGGACGAATGACGGGCTTTTCTGCGGAAAACGGTTGCGCATCCCTGTCCTCGGGTGTATACTTACCTACGATATATTTCGACATATTTCGGTATATCGTAGGTATTATTATTTGTAAGAAATTATAGGAGGATGCGCCGTGTTTCGAGCGTTTTGCAAAAAATATCAGGGGGAGATCAGTCGCTGTCAGGACAATGCCCTGCATTTTATCGCATGGGTCTGCGCGGGTCTGTGCATTGGCTGGATCGTTGGGCTGGTCGGCGTTGCGTTCTATCGCGCGCTGGCTTGGGCGGCGGCGTTTCGCGTGGCGCATCCGCAAATTCTTTGGCTGCTGCCGCTCGGCGGCATATGTATCGTGCTTGTATACCGCTGGGCGGGGATGGCGCAGGATAAGGGGACGAATTTCATATTGACGGCGGTGCGCTCCAGCGAGATGGTGACGCTGAAAACCGCGCCGCTGATTTTTTTCAGCACCATCGTAACGCATCTTTTGGGCGGCTCTGCGGGCAGAGAGGGGGCGGCGCTTCAGCTTGGCGGCAGCATTGCCTCCAGCTTCGGCTTTTCGATCGGGCTGGATGAGCGCGATCGGCGCATCATGACGATGTGCGGCATGGCGGCGGGCTTTTCCGCGCTGTTCGGTACGCCGCTGACGGCAGTCGTTTTTTCCATGGAGGTCATCACGGTTGGCGTGATGCATTATTCGGCGATCGTGCCCTGCCTGATCTCCGCGCTGTTTGCATCGGGTCTGGCGGGCAATCTGGGTATCCGACCGGCGGGCTTCGACATACCGGGCATTCCGGCGGGGATGACGCTGGAGATGGGCTGCCGCGTGGGGCTGCTCGGCGTGCTCTGCGCCCTTTTGAGCATCCTGTTTTGTATCGGGATGGAGCAGGCTGTGCGCGGCTATCAAAAATATCTGAAAAACCCGATTTTGCGGGTCTTTGTCGGCGGCATGATCCTCATTGCGCTGACGTATCTGGTCGGCTGCCGGGATTATAACGGCGCGGGCATGGATATCATCCAAAATGCGATCGCGGGCAATGCGAAATACGAGGCATTTCTGCTGAAGATACTCTTTACCGCGCTGACGCTGGGCGCGGGCTTCAAGGGCGGGGAGATCGTGCCGTCCTTCTTTGTCGGGGCGACCTTCGGCTGCGTAGCGGGGCAGCTTTTGGGGCTGCATCCGGGTTTTGCCGCATCGCTGGGGATGGCGGCGGTATTCTGCGGCGTCACGAATTGCCCCTTGGCATCCATCATCCTTTGCGCGGAGCTGTTCGGCTTCGATGGCATCGGCTATTACGCGCTTTGCTGCGCGGTCAGCTACATGCTTTCCGGTTATTACGGCTTGTATACCGAGCAGAAGATCATGTACTCCAAGGTGCAGCCGGAATTTATCAATCGCAAGGTGCATTGAATGCATAAAATCGAATTATGCATCATTTTATGCATAATCGTGGGGGAGGGCAGGACTGCATCCCGAAGGGGTGGTCAGGCATAAAACCAGTTATTTTGTAGGAAATGCAGTGATTATATGTGTAATATCTACAAAAAAAGAGGGGGAATGCAGGATTTATAGTCATATTTGACGATTGTATTTTATACATATTGCGAGTATAATGTCAGATAGTACCTTCGATGGACAAGGGAACACACGGTGGATGCTGCTGCATTTGCCGTTCTGCTGTGTTACTCTCGCTCGACGTACCTTCGGATACGCCTTCGCTCGAAAGCCTTGCATAACAACGAATGCAGCAAGCCTCCACTCGCAGACTTCTCAAAGCGCAGTTTGAGGCGATTTTCAGGCAGACGACTGCTGGCGTGCCTAAAGGCACGTCAAGGGAGGATAACGCAAAAATCGTCCAAAATCCGCTTTGAGAAGCGCGTCTTCCCTTGTTCATCGAAGGTAAATATACATGAGTACATTGTATAAAATTTTGGGAGGAAGAAGTCTTATGAAGAAGTTTTTGAAGGGCGTTCTGGCAACAACAATGGTATTTGCAATGACAACGGCACTGGTAGGCTGCGGCAACAGCGATGCCCCCGCTGCGGATGCAGACGCGGACGCAGATGCGGCTGTGGACGGGGATAAGGCAACACTGATCATGGCAACAAACGCGGAGTTCCCTCCTTATGAATTCTATGAGGGCGGCGAGATCGTTGGTATCGATGCAGAGGTTGCGGCGGCAATCGCAGACAAGCTGGGTCTGGAGCTTTCCATTGAGGATATGGCTTTCGATTCCGTTATTTCCGCAGTGGCAACAGGCAAGGCTGACATGGGTATGGCAGGCATGACGATCACGGAGGACAGACTGAAAAGCGTTGATTTCTCCATTCCTTACGCAACAGCAGTACAGGCAATCATCGTAAGCGAGGATTCCGATATCACATCCGCTGACGATCTGTTCGCAGAGGGCGCAAGCCACACAGTAGGCGTACAGACAGGTACAACCGGTGATATCTACACAACAGATGATATCGAGGGCGCAGGTCTGGGCACGGTTGAGCGTTACAATAAGGGCGCAGACGCTGTTCTGGCTCTGGCACAGGGCAAGATCGACTGCGTGGTTATCGATAACGAGCCCGCAAAGCAGTTTGTAGCTGCAAATGAAGGTCTGAAGATTCTGGATACAGAATACGCAGTAGAGGAATATGCAATCTGCTTCGCAAAGGACAGCGCAATGACAGAGCTGGTAAACAACGCTCTGGAAGAACTGATCGCAGATGGCACAGTTCAGGGCATTATCGACAAATACATCACTGCTGAATAATTTTTAACAGGAACGATGCTTCGGGGGTGGCGGCAGACGCCATCCCCGCTTTGTTAGCGGAAGAAAAAGGGGGAATTTACCGGATGAGCTTGAAAGAGAAGTTTATTTTCAACTTCATCGAGGATGATCGTTGGAAGTATATTGCGGATGGGCTGACCGCTACGCTGAAGGTCACTTTTTTTGCGGTGTTGCTGGGTATCCTTCTGGGTGTTGTGATCGCGATCGTTCGCTCCACCTATGATAAGAACGGCAGCTCGATGCGGGGCTTGCCTAAATTTGTGCTTTCTGTGTTTAATTTCATCTGCAAGGTTTATCTGACCGTCATCCGCGGCACTCCTGTTGTTGTTCAGCTGATGATCATGTACTATGTCATCCTGGTTTCCTCCACGAATAAGACCTTGGTGGCGGTGCTGGCATTCGGTCTGAATTCCAGTGCGTACGTTGCCGAGATCTTCCGCAGCGGCATTATGTCCATCGATGAAGGACAGTTTGAGGCGGGCAGAAGCCTTGGCTTCAATTATGTGCAGACGATGTGGTATATCATCACGCCGCAGGCGTTCAAAAATGTGCTGCCTGCGCTGGCAAATGAGTTCATCGTTCTGCTGAAGGAGACTTCCGTTGCGGGCTATGTCGGTCTGATGGATCTGACCAAGGGCGGCGATATCATCCGCAGCCGAACCTACCAGCCTTTCATGCCGCTGATCGGCATTGCGGTGATCTATCTGGTGATGGTGCTCTTCTTCACATGGCTGGTTGGGATTCTGGAAAGGAGGCTGAGAAACAGTGAACGCTAACGATACCCTGATTCGGGTGGAAGACCTGAAAAAGCACTATAAGGGCGGCGCGATCAAGGCGCTGGACGGCATCAATACGGAGATCAAAAAGGGCGAGGTGGTCGTTGTGATCGGACCTTCCGGCTCCGGGAAATCCACATTCCTGCGCTGTCTGAATCTGCTGGAGGTGCCGACGGGCGGCAGCATTTTCTTCGAGGGGACGGATATTACGGATGCGTCCGTCAATATCAATATCCATCGCCAGAAAATGGGCATGGTCTTCCAGCATTTCAATCTTTTCCCCCATATGACGATATTGAAAAACATGACCATCGCCCCCATGAAGCTGCTGAGGAAAAGCGAGGCTGAGGCGACCGAAAAGGCGATGCAGCTTTTGCGCCGCGTTGGGCTGGAGGATCGCGCAAATGCCTATCCCTCGCAGCTTTCCGGTGGGCAGAAGCAGAGAATCGCCATCGTGCGTGCGCTTTGCATGGAGCCTGAGGTGATGCTGTTTGATGAGCCGACCTCCGCGCTCGATCCGGAGATGGTTGGAGAGGTTCTGGACGTTATGAAGCAGCTGGCGCATGAAAATATGACGATGGTTGTCGTGACGCATGAGATGGGCTTTGCCAGAGAGGTTGCGACACGCGTGACGTTCATGGCGGATGGCAAGCAGGTCGAGGAGGGCAAGCCTGTCGATATTTTTGAGCATCCCAAGAGCGAACGTTTGCAGAGCTTTTTGGCGAAGGTGCTGTGATGAATTTTTGCGAAGGAAATTCGTATTCTTACGATTTTCTTTCGCTTTTTTTTATTTGCTTGAGATGTAGGAGAAAATGGGGTAGTATAAAAGGAAGGAAATGGAGTCTGAGAGGGGAGGAACGGGATGAAAAAGAGAGGAATGCTTGGATTTTTGCTGGCGATGCTGCTTTGCCTACTCGCTGCCGTACCGATTTTTGCGGATATAGGTCCGAAGCCGTCGGTCGTCATCGAGATCAGGGGGCTGGAAGGGGAGAGCTATTATGCGACGCTGCTCTCGGAAACGCCCTCGACCGGTCCATGGAGCGCGGATGGAGAGTATTACGCTTGGATGGGCGATCAGGCGGCATTTGATGCTTTTCTGGGCTATCAGGATGCGGACGGCTTCTATTTTTTGAGCTGGATGCAGGATTGCTCGGAGGATGCGACGCTGCGTTGGACGTACTATCCCCCGCAGCGCTTTAAGCTGCTGCTATATTTCCCGGAAACGGGACAATTTTTGTCCAGCCGGGAGATTTATGAGCGTTACGCCTTCGACAGCTATTTTGCGGCAACGGTGGATGGGGATGCTGTCCTTGCTGCACAGACGGTCGATGGCACGATCGATGATGTGATCGATATGGAGCAGAGCTATGATTTTAAATGGGAGATGATTTCATTGCTCTGCCGCGTGATTATAACGATTTTGATTGAAGTGGCAGTGGCGTGGCTGCTTTTCGGCTTTCGTAAAAGGGAGCAGCTTCGGGTCATTTGCATTACGAATGTATGTACGCAGATCATCCTGAATATTCTGCTGAATGTGATACACTATGGCTGCGGTGAGATGGCATTTGTACTTTTCTATATCCTGATGGAACTGCTTGTTGTGGTGATTGAAGCTGTAATTTATTGCAAATTTCTGCGAAATATGGAGGGAGAGAAGAAAATACATCCGATTTTATGTGCCGTTGTGGCGAATGCACTATCTTTCAGCGCGGGAATGCTGATCGCGGTAAAGCTGCCGGGCATCTTCTGATGCTCCGAAAGGGGATCGCCAAATGCCGAGACCTGTGGTATGATAGGAAAAAGAATGTTAGCGGATGCTCCTGAAAGGGGGATTTTTATGAATTTTGTAGACATTATTATCAAAAAACGGGATGGCGAGCAACTGTCTGCGGAAGAAATTTCGTTTTTCGTGAAGGGTGTGACGGACGGCTCTCTGCCGGATTACCAGATTTCCGCGTTGCTGATGGCGATTTTGCTCAATGGCATGGATGCGGAGGAGACGGCGCATCTGACGATGGACATGGCGCATTCCGGTGACTTGTTCGATCTGTCCTCCGTGGCAGGCTTCAAGGTAGATAAGCACAGCACGGGCGGCGTTGCGGATACGACGACGCTGATTCTTGCGCCGCTGGTGGCTTCGCTGGGCGTGCCTGTAGTGAAAATGAGTGGGCGCGGCTTGGGCTTTTCGGGCGGCACGATCGACAAGCTGGAGTCCATCCCCGGCTTCCGTGTGGATGTGTCCGAGGAGGATGCTTTACGTTTTGCAAAGAAAAGTGGGCTGGTTTTGATGAGTCAGACGGATAATTTGACCCCTGCTGACCGCAAGCTCTACGCCATGCGGGATGTGACGGGGACGGTGGACAGCATTCCGCTGATCGCGGCGAGCATCATGTCCAAAAAAATTGCGGCGGGCGCGGATGGTATCGTGCTGGATGTAAAATGCGGCAGCGGCGCATTTATGAAGGATTTGGAGAGCGCAGAAAAGCTGGCGGCGATCATGTCCGCGATGGGCAGACATGTCGGCAGAAAAATCACGGCAGTCATCAGCGGCATGGATCAGCCCTTGGGCAATTATATCGGCAACAGTCTGGAGGTGCTGGAGGCGATCGAGGTGCTGAAGGGCAAGGTTGAGGGAGATCTGCTCGAGGTCGCGCTGGTGCTGGGTGCGCATATGCTGCTGCTGGCGGGCAAGGCGCAGACGGAGGAGGAAGGCAAAGCCCTCCTGCGCGAACAGATCCGCAATGGCAAGGGCTTGGAGAAATTCCGAGAGCTGCTGGAGCAGCAGGGCGGCGATGTGCGCATTCTTGAGGATTACAGCATTCTGCCATTAGCTAAAGTGAAGTTGGATGTCCTGGCGCAGGAGAGCGGCTGGATCACCCACATGGATACTGCCATGATCGGGCGCGCTTCACAGGAGACTGGTGCGGGACGGATGTTCAAGGGGCAGGAGATCGACCTTGGCGCGGGGATCATCATGAAAAAACGGCTGGGGGATGCCGTTGCCGCCGGCGAAACGCTGGCGACGATCTACAGCGCGGATGAGACAAAGTGCCGTTCTGCCGCAAATTTTTTACAGGATGCCATTCGGATTGAGCGGGAGCAGGCGACTGCGTTGCCGCCTTTGATCCGCAAAATTATCACGCAGTAAAAATTACAATATATAACTGTGCGAAGAGAAAAAGGAATCTATATGGGCAGGGCTGTGCTGTATGCGGCTTTACCGCTCGCAGATAGGTGGGCGAAAAATATTTTTTTCAGGAAAGGCTTTACATTTGCCTTGCTTTGTGCTAGTATAGTCGAAAATCATAAAATCATATGCATAAAAGTAAGAAAAAGAGGTATAAAACGATGAGAGAAACGAATCTTTTTGTAACCACATATTTTTACTTTTACCGTGTTTTCCAAGATTCGATGTGAATTTTACTGTAGAGAGAAGACGGCTTGTTTTTGTGGTTTTTTCTTTGGAGAAGGCATGAGAAGGCTTCGTAGTGAAATTCACTGCGGAGTCTTTTTTGTTTGACGCTGTTTGGATGAAAAAGGAGGAAATGAACATGGTAGTTGTATTAAAACCCGGCACAAAGGCAGAGCAAATCGAAAATCTGAAGACATGGCTTGCCAGCATGAATATCCTGACGCATATTTCAGAGGGAGTCAACCACACCATCATCGGCTTGGTGGGCGATACCTCCGCGGTGGATATGGATCTGCTGCGTGCGCTGGATATCGTGGAAAATGTACAGCGGATTCAGGAGCCGTTCAAGAATGCGAACCGCAAATTCCATCACGATGATCTGATCGTGGACATCGGCGGGGTGAAGATCGGCGGCGGCAATTTCCAGATCATTGCGGGTCCCTGCTCCGTTGAGAATGAGGAACAGGTTTGCTACATTGCGGAATGCGTGAAAAAATCCGGCGCTGGGCTGCTGCGCGGCGGCGCATTCAAGCCCAGAACCTCCCCTTACGCTTTCCAAGGTCTGAAGGGCGATGGCTTGAAGCTGCTGCAGGAGGCAAAGGAAAAAACAGGTCTGCCCATCGTTTCCGAAATCATGAATGCCGTGCATATCCCGATGTTCGAGGAATCGGTCGATCTGATCCAGGTCGGCGCGAGAAACATGCAGAACTTCGAGCTGCTCAAGGAGCTTGGCAAAATCAAAAAGCCCGTCCTGTTGAAAAGAGGTTTGGCGAACACGATCGATGAAATGCTGATGAGCGCGGAATACATTATGGCGGGCGGCAACGAAAACGTCATCCTCTGCGAGAGGGGCATCCGCACATTTGAGACAAGAACCAGAAATACGCTGGATCTCTCCGCGATCCCCGTGCTGAAAAAGCTGACCCATCTGCCGATCGTCATCGATCCCAGCCATGCGCTTGGCTATGCGGATCTGGTGAAGCCGATGGCGATGGCGGCAACGGTTGCCGGTGCGGATGGCTTGATGATCGAGGTGCATAATAACCCCGCAAAGGCGCTTTGCGACGGACCGCAGTCCCTGACGCCAGAGGCATTCGATGAGGTTGCGAAGCTGGTATTCCAGCTGCGTCCACTGGCTTGCAAATACGAGCACTAAGGCAAGGAGGGAACGAATATGAAGGTTGGTGTTGTCGGGCTTGGTCTGATCGGCGGCTCTATGGCAAAGGCAGTCAAGAAAAAAACGGATCATGAAGTCATCGGTTGGGATGCATCCCAAACTATCCGCTACAGCGCATTGCTGATGGAAGCGGTGGACGGCTTCATGGAGGAAGGCAATCCGAAGGACTGCGATTTGGTGCTGATTGCGCTTTATCCGCAGCTTACGGTGGATTATATCAAGGAGCACGCGAAGGAATTTAAGAAGGGCGCGGTCGTAGTGGATTGCGCCGGCGTGAAACGCGCAGTCTGCGAGCCGGTGCAGCAGATTGCGGAGGAAAACGGCTTCTGCTTTGTGGGTGCGCATCCCATGGCAGGCGTGGAGCGCTCCGGTTTTACCTATTCTACGGCAGACATGTTTAACGGAGCGACGATGATCGTAACGCCCTACACGGGAACGGACATCGGCATGATGAACGCGCTGAGCATGTTCTTCAAAAAACTGGGCTTTGCCCGTTTGCAGGTGGCGACCGATACGGAGCACGATCAGATGATCGCGTATACCTCTCAGCTTGCGCACGTGGTTTCCAGCGCATATATCAAAAGTGAACTTTCTCCGCGCTTCAAGGGCTTTTCTGCGGGCAGCTTCCACGATATGACCCGCGTGGCAAAGCTGAACGAGGTCATGTGGACGGAGCTGTTTTTGGATAATAAGGATTTTCTGGCGGATGAGATCGACGGGCTGGTGGAACGTTTGCAGGCATACAGCAAGGTCATCCGCGAGGGCAATGCAGAGGAGCTGCAGAGGATGCTCAAGGACGGGAAGGAACGTCGGCTGGCGGTGGATGAGGTCAAGGAATTTGATTAAGGTTGTGAGACTATGAGTGAAAACAGAAAGGTCATCGTAAAGGCATCCGTGGAATACGCCATCCTCATCGGCAGAGGGCTACTGGGGCAGGCAGGCGCAGAAATCGCAAAACGGATCGCGCCCTGCAAGGCGGCAATTATTACGGATACGACGGTGGAAGAGCTATATGCCGCGCACGTGGAGGATTCTCTGCGGGAGAGCGGCTTTGCGACCTGCCGCTTCGCCTTTCCGGCGGGAGAGGGCTCCAAAAATATCCATACCCTTTCGGATATTCTGGAATTTCTCGCCGAGCAGGAAATGACCAGACAGGATATCATCGTTGCGCTGGGCGGCGGCGTGGTCGGCGATATGGCGGGCTTCGCGGCGGCGGTGTATCAGCGGGGCATTCGCTTTGTGCAAGTGCCAACGACGCTGCTTGCGGCGGTGGATTCCTCCGTGGGCGGCAAAACAGCGATTGATCTTCAGGCGGGGAAAAATATGGCGGGTGCGTTTTATCAGCCGCATCTGGTATTATGCGATGTAAACGCGATGGATACCCTGCCGCGGGAACCCTTTACCGATGGCATTGCGGAAGTCCTGAAATATGGCGTGATCGGCGATGCGGCATTGTTTGCGCGGGTCGCTGCGGGTGATCTCGGGGATGATCTGGAGGAAATCATTGAATGCTGCGTGAAGATGAAGCGAGATATTGTCGTGGAAGATGAATTCGATACAGGCGTGCGCCAGCTTTTGAATTTTGGTCATACCTTGGGTCATGCCATCGAAAAACAGAGCAGCTTCACCATTTCCCACGGACAAGCTGTTGCCATCGGTATGCATCTGATCACAAAGGCGGCAGAGAAGCGTGGCTTTGCGGGAAAAGGGCTGTCAGAAAGGATCCGCAAGGCTCTGGAGCAAAATCATCTGCCCGTTTCCACGGACTATACGGCGGAGCAAATTCTGGACGCCGTTCTGCGGGATAAAAAGCGCATGGGCGATGCGATCAGCTTCGTTCTGCCGCGCAAAATCGGGCAGTGTGAGCTGGTGAAGATACCCGTTGCGGAATTGCAGGGCTTGATCGCGGACGCACTGGCGTGAGCATTTTCGGAAAAGAACAAGATAAGGCGGTAAAAAATGAGGATAAAAGTGGGAAAAAATGCGCTCCGCGAAGGGCAGGTGCGCATCATCTCTTCGAAATCGGATGCGCATCGCAGCTTGATTGCGGCGGCACTGGCGGAGGAGGAGAGCGTATTATTTGTAGACGGCTGGTCGGAGGATCTGGAGGCAACGGCGCGTTGCCTGCGTGCGCTGGGCGCGGAGCTGTACCGGGAGCCGTCCGGCATTGAGATCGTGCCGATTCCCAAAGGATCGCAGGCAGAAGCTACACTGGATTGCGGCGAAAGTGGCTCGACACTGCGCTTCCTGCTTCCCGTTGCGGCGGCACTGGGCAGAAGCGTAATCTTCGCGGGGCAGGGCAGACTGCCGAAAAGACCGATCGGTATATTATTGGAAGAATTGCGGCGGCACGGCTGTACAACTGAGGGGGATGCTCTGCCTGTCAAGCTGACTGGGCAGCTTTGCAGCGGCGTGTATACTCTGCCGGGGAATGTCAGCTCACAGTTTATCACAGGGCTGCTATTCGCGCTCCCGCTTCTGGAGGGCGAGAGCGAAATTCGCCTGACGACGGGCATCGAATCGCGGGGCTACATCGATATGACCCTGCGGACGCTGCAAGCCTTCGGCATAGAAATTACGGAGACACAGGCGGGCTGGCGCATCCCCGGCGGTCAGAGGTACCGTGCGCCCCGCATGCGCTATGCGGAGGGCGATTGGTCGAATGCGGCGTTCTGGCTGACGGCTGGCGCGATTCAGGGCAAAATCGGCTGTCAGGGCTTGGATCTGCAGTCCGCGCAGGGTGATAAGGTGATTTTGCAGCTTTTGGAGCAGTTCGGCGCGATGTCTGATATCGTTCTGAATCAGGTGACGATTGCGGCGAAGGAAAAGCGGGGCATTCGCATCGATGCCGCGCAGATTCCCGATCTGGTGCCGATCCTCTGCATCGCGGCGGCAGCGGCAGAGGGCAAAACGGAAATCTACAACGCAGGCAGACTGCGCATCAAGGAGAGCGACCGCCTCTCGGCGATGGCGGACTGCCTGAAAAAAATAGGCGTTGCGGTCGAGGAATACGAAACGGGTCTGATAATTACAGGCGGCTGTCACCCGCCGCAGGGAGAAATTCTCATCCAATCCTATGGCGATCACCGTATCGTTATGGCGATGGCGATTGCGGCGGTCAGCCTTGGTATTGATCTGACAATAGAAGGCGCGGAGGCGGTCAATAAATCCTATCCGACCTTCTTCATGGAGCTGGAAAAGCTGGGAGGTGTTGTTCATGTCATCTAGCTTTGGCGAAAAAGTGAAAATTACGATTTTCGGGCAATCCCATTCGGAAGCCATCGGCGTTGTGATCGATGGTCTGCCGGTGGGGGAGGAGATCGATTTGGAACGGGTGCAGCAGTTCATGCAGCGGCGCGCCCCCGGCAGGAATGCCTATTCCACGCCGCGCAAGGAGGCAGATGCGGTGCGCGTAGTCTCCGGTTTGTTTGAAGGAAAAACCTGCGGCGCACCGCTCTGTGCCATGATCGAAAATACGAACACGCGGTCGGGAGATTATACCAAGCTGCGGGATTTGCCTCGTCCCGGCCATGCGGATTTTACGGCTTGGGTAAAATATCGGGGCTATCAGGATTATCGCGGCGGCGGGCATTTCTCCGGCAGATTGACCGCACCTCTGTGCTTTGCGGGGGCGGTTTGCACGCAGATTCTGGAAAGACGGGGCATTCGGATTGGCGCACATATCCTCTCGATCGGCGATGCAAGGGATCTTCCCTTTGATGCCGTTTTGGTGGACGGCGCTGCGCTGCAAACCGTAACGGCGAAGATGTTTCCCGTGCAGGAGGATGGCGCAGGGGAGGCAATGCGGCAGGTAATTGCCGATGCAAAGGCAGGGCAGGATTCCGTCGGCGGCGTGATCGAATGCGCGGTGATCGGTCTGCCCGTTGGCGTGGGCGAGCCGATGTTTGACGGTTTGGAGAGTCGCTTGGCGGCGACGGTTTTCGCCATTCCTGCTGTAAAAGGCGTGGAATTTGGCGCGGGCTTTGCGGTCGCATCCATGCGCGGCTCGGAAAATAACGACGCCTTTTTCTATCGGGAGGATGGCTCCGTCGGCACGAGGACGAACTGCCACGGCGGCGCATTGGGCGGCATTTCCAGCGGGATGCCCCTGATTTTCCGCGCGGCATTCAAGCCGACACCCTCCATCGGGCAGGAGCAGGATACCATCAGCATCCCGGATGAGAAAAATGACAGGCTGGCTGTTACGGGGCGGCACGACCCCTGCATCGTCCCGCGGGCAGTGCCCTGCGTGGAGGCGGCGGCAGCCGTATCGATTTTGGACCTGCTTTGCAGGATGTAAAAGGAGCGTGATTACGATGGATTTAGATGCTTTGCGTGAGCGCATCAATGCGATCGACGATCAGATGGTCGATTTATTTGTAGAGCGTATGCAGGTTGCGGCGGAAATCGCCGGAGCAAAGGCGGAAAAGAACCTTCCCGTGCTGGATTTGCGGCGGGAGCAGGCGGTCTTGCAGAAGGTGATGGATCGCGCCGGGGAGGAATTTGAAATTTATGTTAATAAGCTGTATCAGACGATGTTTGATGTCAGCAAAAGCTATCAATCCGGCATTCTTTCCCGCGAAACGCCGCTTGCTGCAGAAATTAAGAAAAATATTGCCGACCCTCTTTTGGAGTTTCCGAAAAAGGCGGTTGTTGCCTGTCAGGGTGTAGAAGGCTCCTATGCTTCCCGTGCCTGCGACAGACTGTTTACCCTGCCCAGCAAGATGTTTTTCAGCAATTTTGAGAGCGTATTTCATGCTGTGGAGTCGGGTCTGTGCCGATATGGCGTGCTGCCGATCGAAAACAGCTCCGCAGGCTCTGTGACGGAGGTATATGACCTGATGGCGAAGCATCGCTTCTACATCGTCAAGAGCATGAAGCTGCATATCAATCATGCGCTGCTGGCAAGACCCGGCGTGAAGCTGGAGGATGTCAAGGAGGTCATTTCGCACTCTCAGGCGCTGCAGCAGTGCAGCAATTTCCTCAAGGCGCACCCCGGCATCAAGGTGACGATATTTGAAAATACGGCGACGGCGGCGAAATTCGTAGCGGAAAGCGAGCGCAAGGACATCGCGGCGCTTTCCTCCGCGGATTGTGCCAAGCTCTACGGTCTGCATATGCTGATGGATTCCGTGCAGAACAGCGAAAATAACTATACCCGCTTCATCTGCATTGCCAAAAATATGGAGATGTATGCCGGCTCGAATAAAATCAGCCTGATGCTCTCCGTGGATCATAAGCCCGGCTCTCTGCATGAGCTGATCGGGAAATTCGCCTGCCGCGGCATCAACCTGTGCAAGCTGGAAAGCCGCCCGATTCCGGGGAAGGATTTCGAGTTCCGTTTCTATTTCGATCTGGATGGCTCGGTATTCTCTCCGGATATGATCACCGTGCTGCAGGATATTGAGCAGGCGGCGGAGAGCCTGTCCTTCTTGGGCTGCTATTCTGAGCTGTAAGGAGGGATGGTATGAAGTTGCTGATCATCAACGGCCCGAATCTGAATATGCTCGGCATTCGGGAAAAGGCAATTTATGGCACGCAGACCTATGCGGATTTGCAGGCTTTGCTGAACGCAGCCTGCGCGGAGCGGGGAATAGAAGGGGAGATTTTCCAGTCCAATCATGAGGGGGCTTTGGTGGATCGCATCCAGCAGGCTTATTTCGATGGAACGGACGGCATCGTCATCAATCCCGCTGCGTATACGCATACCAGCGTTGCCATTTTGGATGCGCTCAAGGCGGTCAACCTGCCCGCGGTGGAGGTGCATCTTTCCGATGTGAAGGAACGCGAGGATTTTCGTCAGATTTCCTATGCGGGAAAGGCTTGCCGAAAAACGATTATGGGAAAGGGCTTTCAGGGCTACATCGAAGCGATCGATTATCTGACGGAATTACTGCAAGGGAGGGATGAGAAATGATTTCGGATAAAATGTCCAAGCTGCTGGAGAGAAGTGCAGCGATGAGTTCCATGTATACAGAAAGTGCGCGGCTGAAAGCGGAATATGGCGCGGAGAATGTCTATGATTTCGGGATGGGCAACCCTAATCTTGCCGCACCCGATTGCATCCGTGAGGTCAGCATCCGCATTTTGCAGGAGACTGACCCTTGGTATCTGCATCATTATATGCCAAATAACGGCTTCCCCGAGGCGCGGGAGAAAATTGCAGCAAGCCTGAACCGCCGCTTCGGCGGGGACTATGGCGTGGAAAATATCGTGATGTGTACCGGAGCGGCAGGGGGGATCAACTGCCTGCTCAAGGTGCTGATGGATGCGGGGCAGGAGATTCTGACCTTTGCGCCCTATTTTGGGGAATATGACCGCTATGCCGATAACGTTGGCTGCACGCTGAAGGCGGTTCCGCCCAATCTGCCGAGCTTTCAGCCCGATCCTGCGGCTCTGGCGGCATGCATCACGGAAAACACAAAGGCAGTTCTGCTCAATAATCCGCATAATCCGACGGGCGTGGTCTATGACGCGAAAACGGTCAAGGAAATTTGCGATGTTCTGGCGGCAAAAGAAAAAGAATTTGGTCACGCGATCTATCTGATTTCGGATGAGCCATATCGGGAATTAGTTTTCGATGGGGCGGTCGTGCCTTGGGTTTCGGATTATTACAAGAATACGATCGTGGCATATTCCTTCTCAAAATCGCTGTCCCTGCCGGGCGACCGCATCGGCTATCTTGCGCTGAAAAACGATGTGGAGGATTTTGAAAATATCATTTCGGCTCTGGCGGTGGCTACGCGCATCATGGGCTTTATCAATGCGCCCGGCCTGCAGCAGCTGGTCTGCGCGGAATGCTGCGAGGAGATTGTGGACGTTTCTTTTTATGACCGCAATCGCGAAATGCTCTATCAGGCGCTGACGGAGTATGGCTATCACTGCGTAAAGCCGCAGGGCGCGTTTTATCTCTTTGTGCAGACGCCTATTGCGGATGATGTGGCTTTTGTGGAGCAGGCGAAGCGGCATCGCATTTTGCTGACGCCCGGCAGCGGCTTTGGCTGTCCCGGCTATGTGCGGATCGCCTATTGCGTTGCGCTGGAGACGATTGAAAAATCTCTTGCGGGATTCAAGGCACTCGCGGAGCAGTATCGGTCGTAAGCATATTTTGCAAAAAAGGCTGTGTCTTTCTTCGATTGCATCGGAGATACACAGCCTTTTGTTTTATCTATTCAAATCTCGTTCAAATCTATCACATTTTGCAATATTTCCGCAATTTCCTCCAGCAGCCTCAGGCAATCCTCCCCAAACAATGCCGAGAGGCGGCAGCAATCCAATGCGCCGAAACGCTCCTGCGCCTGCATGAAAAACAAAATCCGCCGCAGCTTGACCTCTTCTTCATCAAAGAGCAGCCCCAAAACCATGACCGCCGCGACCAGACCGCTGCACATCCCGCTGATGCCGAAGCCGCCATTGATCCCGCTGCATGCATCCAAAAGCTCCTGCGGCAGAGAAAAGCTGTATTCCTCTGCGGCTGCCTGCAAAATGATGCGGGAACAGCTCTCGCCAGCCGCGTAGTGCCTTGCGATATGCTCCTTCAGCATATTGTCACCCCCTCCCGCCTTCTCTCCCATACTCATTATATGGAAAAAGGGGACAAAGGTGCAGGGGCTTACTGCGATTTCTTCTCGCTGCAGGACGGGCATAGCCCGGTAAATTCCAGAAAATGATCGGTGATATGAAAGCCCGTTTTCTGCTGGAGATTTTCTTCCAGCTCCCGCAGGGGACAGCCCTCAATCGGGATGACACAGCCGCAGTCCTTGCATACCAATCGGTGAGAATGATCCTGTTGCGCAAGCGCGTAATATGCCTTGCCGTCCTGCCGCACGGAGCGGATGAGTATGCCCTTGTCCGTCAGGGTATGCAGGGTGCGGTAAACGGTGGAAAGATTCATGGGAAGGATGGACGCGGCGGCTTCGTGCAGCTCCTCCGCCGTCATGGGGCGGGCTTGCTTTTGCAGCAGCCAAAGCAACAGCTGACGCTTTTTGGTTGCCTTCAATTCTGCATTTTTCAGAAGATTTTGCTCCATATTTCCCTCTCCTTTCCGAAAAATCTATCCTCATGATAGTATACCGCAGCCGCTTTGTCAACGAAGGATATTGCAAAAAGGAAAGGGCTTTGATAGGATAGGGAGGTGAAAGGAGTGGATCGAGGGATGACGAAAAAAGAAAAGGTAAACAGCATTCTGGAACTATTATACATACATTATGGACCGACAAAATGCTATCTGGATCACGAAACGGTCTGGCAGCTTCTGATCGCGACCATGCTTTCGGCGCAATGCACGGATGAGCGGGTGAATCAGGTCACGCCGGAGCTGTTTCGGAAATATCCCTCCGTGCAGGCTTTCGCGGAGGCTGATTTGGCAGAGCTGGAGCAGGATATTCGCTCCACGGGGTTTTATCACAATAAGGCAAAAAACATCATCGCCTGCTGTCAGAAGCTGATGAGCGAATACGGCGGGGAAGTCCCTTCTGATTTGGATGCGCTGACGGGCTTGGCGGGCGTCGGCAGAAAGACGGCGAATGTGGTGCGCGGGAATTGGTACGGCATTCCCAGTGTGGTCGTGGATACGCATGTGAAGAGGATCTCCAATCTGCTGGGACTGACGAAAAATCAGGACCCTGTCAAGATCGAATTTGACCTGATGCGCATTGTTCCCAAAGAAAAATGGATCGACATCAATACACAGCTCATCGCGCATGGCAGGAAAATCTGCATCGCCCGCAGACCGAAATGCGAGCAATGCTTCCTGCTGCCCTATTGCACGGGCGGTCAGAAGCTGCAAAAGGAAAAGTGAGCCGCCGAAATTTTGCAAAAAAACGCCGTTTTTGGGCTTAGCTCTTTTTTTTCTTGTGAAAGTATGGTATGATTAACTCCGAGTGTCTTAGATTAAGGAGTGTGCTATGGGAATCGATCAGGAAGCAAAGGAGCTTGCAATACAAAAGGAATATATGCAGAAAATCCGTGCGCGGACGGAGCAAAAAAAGGCAGAGCTGGGACGACCGCTGTTTTTCTACAGCTTGGCGATGGGCTGCCAGATGAATGCGCACGATTCGGAAAAGCTGGAGGGCATGCTCACGGAGATGGGCTATGTGCGCACGTTTGAGGAAAAAGAGGCGGATTTCGTCATCTATAACACCTGCTGTGTGCGCGAGAATGCGGAGCAGAAGGTTTATGGCAAGCTGGGCTGGCTCAAGCATTATAAGGAGACGAAAAATCCAGACGCCATCATCGCGATCTGCGGCTGCATGATGCAGCAGGACAGCGTTTTGCAGACCCTGCGGAAGAAATATCGTCATGTGGACCTTGTTTTCGGTACATTTAATCTGTACAAGCTGCCGGAGCTGATTGCGGCGCGCATGGAAAGCGGCGAAGCGGTATATGATATCTGGCAGGAGCACCGGGAGACGGTGGAGGATCTGCCGGCGATCCGGCATTTTGCGCATAAAGCCTCGGTCAATATCATGTTTGGCTGCAACAACTTCTGCTCCTACTGCATCGTGCCGTATGTGCGCGGCAGAGAGCGCAGCCGCAGCCCGGAGGATATTCTGGCGGAGGTGCGTAAGCTGGCGGCGGACGGCGTAAAGGAGATCATGCTGCTGGGGCAGAATGTTAATTCCTACGGCAAGACCTTGGAGCAGCCGATCAGCTTCGCAGAGCTGCTGCGGCAGGTGCATGAAATAGAGGGAATCGAGCGGATTCGCTTTATGACCTCCCATCCGAAGGATCTCTCCGATGAATTGATCGAGACGATGGCAGAATGCGATAAGGTCTGCAAATATCTGCATCTGCCCGTGCAGAGCGGCAGCAACGAGATTTTGCGCCGCATGAACCGCCATTACACGAAGGAATCCTATCTGGAGCTTGTGCGCAAGGTGCGGACGGCGATGCCGGATATTACGCTGAGTACGGACATCATCGTCGGCTTCCCCGGCGAGACAGAGGAGGATTTTCAGGATACGCTGGATGTGATCCGAGCGTCGCGCTACAGCACGGCGTTTACCTTCCTCTATTCCAAGCGGACGGGAACGCCTGCTGCGTCGATGGAGGATCAGGTGCAGGAGGCTGTGGCAAAGGAGCGCTTTACGCGCATGCTGGACGTACTCAATCCCATCGTGCATGAGGTGCATCAGGAGCAGGTGAGCAAGACGATGACGGTATTTGCGGAGGAGGTCAGCAAGCAGGATGCATCCATCCTGACAGGGCGGGCGGATAACAATATGCTGGTGCATTTTTGCGGAACGGCGGAGATGATCGGCAAAATGGTGCCCGTTCGGATCATAGATAACAAAACATTTTATTTGATCGGCGAATGCCAATAAAACGAAAGGACAAAAGGTGAAAAAACATGGCTACAGTATTTGAAATGGCAAGAACATTGGGCGAGGAACTGCAGAAGACTCCACAGGTGGAGGCACTTTTGGCAGCAAAGGCGGCATATGAGGCTGACGAGGAAATCAGCAAGCTGGTTGCGGAATATACGCAGATGCATCATGATTTTGAAGCGAAAATGCAGGCAGGCGGCATCTCCGCGGAGGAGCAGAAGGCTTTCGCGGAGGATATGAAGGAAAAGGGCGAGAAGATCAGAACCAATAAGCTGGCGTCCGATTTGTTTGTTGCGGAGCAGAATTTCAACAGCTTTATGAATTCTGTATTCAATATCATCACGGCAACACTGACGGGTGAGGAGCCCGAAGCGGCAGGTGGTTGCGATCCCAGCTGCTGCTCCTCCTGCGGCGGCGGCTGCCACTAAGGACTTTATGGGGATATTGTATGCAATATCCCCTGCTTTCGCTTTTCTGTACACAAAATGAAGGAGGACAACAGCTATGGCGAAAATCACCCCCATGATGCAGCAATACCTTGAGATCAAAGAAAATTACAGGCATTGTCTGCTTTTTTTCCGCTTGGGCGATTTTTACGAGATGTTTTTTGAGGATGCGGTGATCGCGGCAAAGGAACTGGAAATTGCTCTGACGGGAAAGGACTGGGGGCAGGAGGAACGCGCGCCCATGTGCGGTGTGCCCTATCATTCTGCGGACGGATATATCGCCCGCCTGACGGAAAAGGGCTATAAGGTCGCCATCTGCGAGCAGGTGGAGGACCCGAAGCAGGCGAAGGGCATCGTGAAGCGGGAGGTTGTACGCGTGATCACGCCGGGGACGACGCTGGATCACACGATACTGGATGCGACCAAGAATAACTACATCCTTTCCATTTTCAGCAACAGCGGCGGCTATGGCATTGCTGTCTGCGATATTACAACGGGTGAATTTCAGACGACGGAATTTTTCAGTGTGCAGGCGGCGGCAAAAATTTTGGACGAAACGGCGCGATTTTCTCCCGCGGAGCTGATCTGCAACGACTTTTTCCTTACAAGCCCCTTGGCGAAGGAGATCGAACAGCGTTTCCACCTTTTCTTGAACGATATTGACAGCCGTATGTTTGAATATCAGACGGCAAAGGATACCCTGCAAAAGCATTTCGGCGTGAACTCGCTGGAGGGCTACGGGCTGCAAAAAAAGCAGCACGCAGTCTGCGCATCGGGTGCGCTGATGTGGTATCTGAATGAAACACAGAAGAACGATTTGAGTCATATCTCCAAGCTGAAATATTACACAACGGGCGATTTTATGCTGCTGGATATTTCCAGCCGCCGCAATCTGGAGCTGACCGAGACGATGCGGGAGAAGAGCAAAAAGGGCTCGCTTCTGAGCGTTCTCGATCAGACGAAAACCGCGATGGGCGCAAGGCTTCTGCGCAAATGGGTGGAGCAGCCGCTGCTGTCGGTTGCAGAGATGAATAAGCGGCTGGACGGCGTGGCGGAGATGCACGGCGATCTGTTCCTGCGGGAGGAAATCAAGGATATCCTCTGCTCTATGTACGATTTTGAGCGCATTATGTCGCGCGTGGTCTATCAGAATGCGAACGCCAGAGATTTGATGGCGTTGAAAAACTCCGTCGAAAATCTGCCGCTGCTGAAAAATATCCTCTCTCGCTGCAACAGCCCCTATTTGCAGGAGCTGTTCGAGCAGCTTGATCCCTTGGAAAACATCCATAGCCTCATCGCGGAGGCGATCGTGGAAGAACCGCCGTTTTCCGTGCGGGAGGGCGGCATGCTTCGGCAGGGCTTCTCCGAGGAATTGGATACCTACATAAAAGCCAAGGAAAACGGCGCACAGTGGATTCGGCAGATGGAGGAGGAGGAACGCGAAAAAACAGGCGTAAAAAGCCTGAAAATTCGTTACAATAAGGTTTTCGGCTATTATATTGAGATTACGCGCTCCAATCTGGATGCCGTACCGGAGCATTATATCCGCAAGCAGACCATGGCGAATGCGGAGCGCTACATCACACCAGAATTGAAGGAGCTGGAAGAGCTGATTTTGGGCGCAGAGGAAAAAATCATTACGATGGAGTATGATTTATTCTGCGAAATTCGCAATGCCGTTGCCGCGGAGGTGGAGCGCATCCAATTCTGCGCGTACACGGTTTCTGTGATCGATTGTCTGCAATCTCTGGCGGAAACAGCGCAGCGGATGGACTATGTTCGCCCGACTGTGGACGAGGGGGATAAAATCGAGATTAAGGGCGGCAGACATCCTGTCGTAGAAAAGGCGATGCAGGGGCAGTTTATCCCGAATGACACCTATTTAGACCAAAACGACACCCGCCTTGCGATCATCACAGGACCGAATATGGCAGGGAAATCCACCTATATGCGGCAGACGGCGCTGATCGTGCTGATGGCGCAGATCGGCAGCTTTGTGCCGGCGGAGGAAGCGCAGATCGGCGTGGTCGACCGTATTTTCACCCGCGTGGGCGCATCGGATGATCTGAGCGCGGGACAGAGCACCTTCATGGTGGAAATGACAGAGGTGGCAAATATTCTGAACAACGCCACGGAAAAAAGTCTGCTGATTCTGGATGAAATCGGCAGGGGGACGAGCACCTTCGACGGGCTGTCCATTGCGTGGGCGGTGCTGGAATATATCGCAGACACCAAGCAGATTGGCGCAAAGACGCTCTTTGCGACCCATTATCACGAATTGAGCGAGCTGGAAGGCAAGCTGCCGGGCGTAAAGAATTACTGCATTGCCGTGCAGGAGCAGGGCGAGGATATCATCTTCCTGCGGAAAATACAACGCGGCGGCGCGGATCACAGCTACGGCATACAGGTGGCGAAGCTGGCGGGACTGCCGAATAAGGTCATCCGCAGAAGCGGACAGATCCTGAAGCAGCTCAATGCGGCGGATATTACCAAAAAAGCGAAAAAAATCGCCGTGGAATCCAAGGAACAGGCGGAGGAAGCGGCGCAGCAGATAGATATGTTCCACATCGCACAGACGCAGCTGATGGATGAGATATTGAAGCTGGATGTGATGGCGATGACCCCGATCGACGCGCTGCAGGCCTTGTTTGAGCTGCAGAAAAAGGCGCGGGGACTGTGAACGAAAAGGGAGAGGAAGGAGGAGGACATTTGCAGAAAATACGGCTTTTGGACTCCAAAACCATCAATAAAATCGCGGCGGGGGAGGTTGTGGAGTCTCCGAGATCCGTGGTGAAGGAGCTTGCGGAAAATGCGCTGGATGCGGGCGCAAGCGCGGTAACGGTCGAAATCAAGGAGGGCGGCATTTCCTATATCCGCGTGACGGATAACGGCAGCGGCATCCCGAAGGAGCAGGTCAAAACGGCATTTCTGCGCCATGCGACCAGCAAGCTGGCAGAAATCGAGGACTTAGAGCATATTTTCACGCTGGGTTTTCGCGGCGAGGCTCTGGCAAGCATTGCGGCGGTGGCGCAGGTGGAAATGCTGACCAAAACGCGCGAAGAGGAAACCGGCACTTACATCTGCATCAGCGGCGGCGAGATCGAAAAAATAGAGGACGCGGCTTGCAGAGAGGGAACATCCGTCACGGTTCGGAATTTGTTTTACAACGTGCCTGCGCGCAGAAAATTTCTGAAAAAGCCCGCAACGGAGAGCGGCTATGTTTCCGATCTGGTGAATAAGCTGGCGCTGGGGCATCCTGCGGTCGCCATGCAGTATATCAATAACGGCGCAGCGGTTTTGCATACGGCGGGGAACAACGACCTGAAAACGGCTGTGTTTTATGTATACGGAAAGGACGCGGCGAATCAGATGCTGCCGATTTCCTATCAGCGTGGGGAGTATGCGGTCAGCGGGCTGATCGGCAAGCCGGAGCTTTCCCGTGCAAATCGCAACTATGAGAATCTGTTTATCAACGGCAGATTTATCAAAAATGCCGTGGTTTCCGCGGCGGTGGAGGATGCTTACAAAACGAAGCTGCTGATTGGGAAATTTCCTGTTTTTGTGCTGAATTTGCAGGTCGATCCCGCGCTGGTGGATGCGAATGTGCATCCCGCAAAGCTGGAGGTGCGCTTCAAAAACGATGACGAGGTGTATGAATTTTTCTATACGGCTGTTTCGGCGGCATTGCAGGATGCAATTCTGATTCCGAAGGCAACGCTTGAGAGAAAACCCGCGCAAAAACAGGCGGAGGTAGAGCAGCAGACCTTGCCGGAGTTGCCGCAGACAACAAAATCCGAGCCGAAAATCGAACAGCCCGTGCCGAGTGCTGCGCAAAATGTGGATTTTATGGTGGAATTGCCGCAGCCTGAGGGCGTGATCCTGCCGATGGAGGAATTGCAGCGCCTGAACGGGATGGAGCAAAGGATGGGTGGACGTAGCGTGGATGAATTGCTGGGGCGCAAAAAGAGCTTTCACGGCGTTTCCCAGCCGATGACGCCCTATCTGGATCAACCGGAGGGGCAGCCCGCGAAGGAGGAAAAGTCTGCGCCTTTGCAGGAAAAATATCCCGCAGCGCCGCAGGAAAAACGACCGACGGCAGAAGCCGAGCCAAGCAGGCAGCCCTTTTTCCATTCGTACCGCATTGTGGGGCAGGTGTTCCGCACCTACTGGATCGTGGAGCAGGGGGATTCCCTGTATCTGATCGACCAGCATGCCGCGCACGAGCGCATTTTGTATGAGGCATTGATGCATCGTTTCCGGGAGCAGGGGGTGATCTCCCAAAGGCTGCTGACACCCATGATGCTGCATCTGACACCGTTGGAGACGGAAACATTGCGGGAAAATCGGGAGCTTTTGCAGAGCTTCGGCTTTGAATTGGAACTGCTGGGCGAGAATTTTGCACTGCGTTCCGTGCCGTATCTATTGCAGGAGCCGAGCGGCATTGGATTTTTTACGGAAATTTTGGACAGACTGGCGGAGGAACGCATTCGCGATGTGTATGATACCAAAATACTGGCGGTGGCGACGATGGCGTGCAAGGCAGCGGTTAAGGGGCATGACGCCCTGAGCATGCGGGAGATGGAGGAGCTGATCCATCGCCTGCTGAAGCTGGAGCATCCTTTCACCTGCCCGCACGGCAGACCGACCATCGTGGCGCTGACGAAATATGAACTGGAAAAAATGTTTAAGAGAATCCAGAATTAAGGTGAGACTATGAAAAAGCCTTTGATCGTAATTGGAGGACCCACTGCCTGCGGGAAAACAGGCTTTTCCATTCGGCTGGCGAAAAAGATCGGCGGCGAGATCCTCTCTGCGGATTCCATGCAGATTTATAAGGGCATGGACATCGGCACGGCGAAGGTGACCGCTGAGGAAGCCGAGGGCATCCCGCATTACCTGATCGATGAATTGCAGCCGGATGAGGAATACAATGTCATGCTGTTTCAGCAGAAGGCGAAGGCGTATCTGGCGCAGATTTGGGAGAGGGGGAACATCCCGATCCTTGTCGGCGGGACAGGCTTTTATATCAATGCGCTTTTGTATGACAACGAATTTACGGAGACGGACGGCGATTCTGCCTATCGAGAGGGCTGTTACGCGCTGGCGCGAGAGCAGGGTGCGGAGGTCCTCTATGAAAAGCTGCGCGAGGTTGACCTGGAATATGCTGCGGGGGTACATGCGAATAATGTCAAGCGTGTGACGCGCGCACTGGAATATCACCATCTGACAGGACAGAAATTTTCTGCGCATAATGCAGAGCAAAAGCAAAAGGACAGCCCCTACACGGCGGCTGTGATTCTGCTGACGATGGAGCGCGGGCAGCTATATTGCCGCATCGAGCAGCGCATCGATCTGATGCTGGAGCAAGGACTTCTGGAGGAAGTGCGAGGGCTTTTGGCGCAGGGATATGCACCGGAGCTGGTGTCCATGCAGGGCATCGGGTACAAGGAATTTGTGCCCTATTTCCGCGGAGAATGCACGCTGGAGGAGGCTGTGGCGCAGCTGAAAACAAACACCAGAAGGTTCGCCAAGCGGCAGCTGACTTGGTTTCATAGGCAGATCGACGGATTGTGGCTGAATTTGAGCGAGCAGACGGCAGAGCAGGCATTGGAGATGGCGCTTGCCTATTTGCGGGAGAAGGGCATTCTGTAGGTTTTTGTCACAGAGGATGGAAAAATGCTGCGATGAAGTGCCTGTGAAATTTGCACAAATATCCGCTGAAATTTTTGGTGAATATGACAGAACACAGGATGGGTTGCTCCGTTCATGGAGATCCATCTGAATTTCTTGAGAAAATTAAAATTGAAAGGATGTTTCGATTTTGAAAAGATCTTTCACAAAATGTATTGCATTGGGCTTGGCAGCTATGCTGGTCCTCGGCTCGGCAGCTTGCGGGAAAAAGGATGAAACGCCGCAGGATACGGGCAATGAAGCGGCGCCGGCGGAGGATGCGGAGCTTGCGGAGGCTGTGAGTCTTTCGTATACTCTGCAGGATGCATTTGCGCAGGCAGAGGATGCGCCCGAGGTCGCGGCGGAGGCGGCGATTTTGGTCGATGCGGATACGGGTACGATTTTATATGAAAAAAATGCGGAGCAGAAGATGTATCCCGCCAGCATGACAAAAATCGTGACCGCTCTGGTCGCGCTGGATTATTTCAAACCGGAGGAGCTGGTCACGGTCGGTACGGAGATCAACGAGGTCTCTTGGGATTCCAGCAAGGCGGGGCATCGCGTCGGGGAGACGCTGACGATGAAAAACCTCATCCGCGGGCTGATCATCCCCTCCGGGAATGACTCGGCGAATGTCGTTGCGGCGGCGGTCGCACGCAGGGCGGAAAATGACGAAAATCTCAGCTTTGGTCGCTGCGAAACGATTTTCACGGATCTGATGAATCAAAAGGCGAAGGAGCTTGGTGCGACAAATAGTCATTTTTCCAATGCACATGGCTATCACGATGAGACACATTATACGACCGCTGAGGATATGGCGATTTTTGCCAAAACCTTTATGGACAATTCCATTCTGGCGGAAATTGCCGCAGAAAAGGGCTTTTCCGGCAATGGCGCGGATAATATGTTTACTGATGAGCAGAGCATGAAAACGCAGGATTACGTTTGGCGCAGCCACAATCTGCTGATCACCGACGGCGAATATAACTACGGCTACGCGACAGGCATCAAGACGGGCTTCACGAACGAGGCGGGGGACTGCGTGGCGGCTTCCGCCGAAAAGGATGGACAGCGGCTGATCGCGGTGGTGTTCCATTCGGCTGACCCGAACCGCTGGCTGGATGCGAAAAATCTCTTTGAATACGGCTTCAACGGCTATCAGAAGGTGGATTTGGCAACGGCAAATGTGGTGATAGAGGAAATGCCTCTGACGAAGCATAAGCGCGCGGAGGGCGATACGCTGGTAGTCGTATATCAGGAGACGCTGACGACCGATCTGCCGCAGTCCGCTGCGGAAACCATCAAGATGACTGTCACATATGATGAAAATTATACGGAAACAGACAAGGATGGCACGCTTCGCCTGAAAGCACCCATCGAGAAGGGCGCAAAGCTGGGGACGGTTTCCTTTGAGGTCAACGGGAAAACGGTTCTGGAGACGGGCGCTTATGCCGGTAGAGATGTCTCCAAGGGGACGATCTTCAATCGGATTGCGTATTTCTTCCAGGATCTGTTCCAAAATCTCTTTACGCTCAAGGGGCTGCTGACCATTCTGGTTATTGTGGCGGTTTGCGTGGTAATTTTTATCATTTTGCGCGTGATCAGCAATCGCAGACGCAGAGGAAGACTGGGCGGCGGCTATGCCTTCCGCTCCTCCTCGAAAATGACCCTGCGCAGCAGCAAACGCAGAGGCGGCAGGAGAAGATTTAAGTAAAAAAAGAGGGCAAGCCTGCTTATGGCGCGTCCGAACAGGAAAAAATAGAAATGCCGTAGATCCTAGTTTTGCAAGGATTTACGGCATTTTCAATGAAAAATGTTTATTTTCTTTTTATATGTATGTGATCAAAATGGCGCATCCTCTGGTCGCTTGCCGTTGATGACGGGGTATTCATCGGCATCCAGAGGAATAACGATGCATTTTTTGCCATCCAGAACCTCAGTCTTGATCTCCGGGAGCTTTTCCGGGGAAACCTGCAAAATGATCTCCTTTTCGGAGGCGGGGGTCGGCTCCAGCTTTTGCTTCAGCCCCGCGATCTCCTGCCGCATGGTGGCTTCTTTTTTCGCCTGCGCATGGGCGATCAATGCCTTTTCATCGATCAGATTTTCCGCAAGCGGGGGTGCGTTGCCAAACTCCTTTTGGCAAATATCCTCAACCTTCGCGATCGCTTCCTCCGGCAAACCCTTCTCGGAAAGGACATCGCGGATGGCATCGGCGGTCAGAACGACGGGTTCATTCTCGAACACGTTTTTATGCTCGTCCACCAGATCGCTCAATTCCTGCTGGATATCGAGCAGCAACTCCTGCGGATCAGCCTGCGTTTCTGTGGAAATAACATCCGTCAGAATGCTGTGGAAGGTCTTCTTTTCCTCTGCGGCGGTGCGCTTCGGCTCGCAGCAAAGTCCATGTTGCATGAAGTCCGTCTGCGGATTTTTGACATCCTTTGTATAAAATCCGATGCAGTTCACATCGCTGCTGCGGTCGGAAAAGGCAGGGAACAAGAATCCATTTTCCGGGGGACACACGACCCAATCGCGGATACGGGGCGCGATGCGGTTTTCCTCCTTGCGATAGCCCAAGCCCGCCTTGGACAGCTCCACAGGGCAGATGGCGCAGAGGATATACTCATAGACCTCCTCGGACTCATCCAGCTTTTGCAGGTCTGTCGTTTTTGTGATAACATCGTAGGCATCATGAAAGAGCAGGATCAGATAATTGCCGGCAAATTCGTAATTTTCAATGATCCGCTCATACAGACGCTCCACCAGCCCATCGCCCTTCAAGCCGCTGCTGCGCAAAGCCAGCAGGAATTGCTGCATCTGCGTGCCGGCTTCCTCGCGCGAGAAGGACAGCTCCAGCAGATTATTGCCGATCGTGCCGGAAAGCGCCTTTTTGGCGATCTCCATGTATTTGAAAAATTCCTCTTCCTCCAAATTCAGGAAGGTTTCGTTGAATTGCAGCACGATATTTTTTTCGTGATCCACATAGCAGCCACGAAGCCGCGTGAAGGTGCAGCCTTCCTTTTTCATGCGGCGTTTCAGTTCCAGAATATCCTTTTTTGTCATACGATTCCTCTTTCCTAAATGATTTCCATAGCATTATAAAGAAAATTTCTTTTGCCCGCAAGCGAACAGCGAAATAATTTTTGTCACAAAGAATGCTCTTGCGGTTTGTGAGAAATACACAAAAATTTGAAAAGGATATTCCATTTTTTAGAAAGCTATGATATGCTTAAACTGCGTTTTCGCAATCTTTTCTAATGAAAAAGGAGGAGGAAGTATGAAGAAGGTAGTATCCATGCTGTTGACGGCAGCGATGGTGATGGGGCTGTCCGTTCCTGCGCTGGCAGGAGAGATGGACGGCAAGCTGGTGGTTCTTCACACCAACGACATCCATGGCCATTATGAAACAACAGAGGAACAGATCGGCATTGCCGGCGTTGCTGCGCTGAAGGATTATTATGCAGAGCAGGGCGCAGAGGTTCTTCTGGTGGACGCAGGCGACTTTTCCCAGGGCACTACATTGGTGAACCATGAAAAGGGTCTGAAAGCGGCAGAATATCTGGCAGCAGCCGGGTATGACGCAGTGACGCTCGGCAACCACGAGTTTGACTTCGGGCAGGAAGCAACCTATGACATGGTGGCAGTGCTTCAGGCGGGAGAGGTATCCGTTCTGGATGCAAACATCCTCAAGGATGGCACGGACGAGCCTGTTTTCGGCGGTTCCGTTGTTTTTGAGCTGGGCGATCTGAAGGTCGGCGTATTTGGTCTGGATACGGCTGAGGCGCAGACAAAGGCTGCTCCCAGCAGCGTAGCTGGCATGTATTTTGCCGACAAGGAAGAAATGTTTGAAATCGCACAGGCACAGGTGGATGCGCTCAAGGCTGAGAATTGCGCATACATCATCTGTCTGACACATCTGGGCGTGGATGATGAAAGCATCGGCAGACGTTCTATCGATCTGGCAGCAGCAGTGGAAGGCATCGACCTGATCATTGATGGTCATAGCCATACGGAAATGCCCGGCGGTCAGAAGGTTGGCGACACATTGATCACCAGCACAGGCAATTATCTGGCAAATGTTGGTACGGTCGTAGTAGACCCTGCAACAAAGGAGGCAACGGCATCCCTGATCAGCGCGGCTGATTATGCAGCAAATTACGGCGCATATGATGAAGAGCTGACGAAGATGGTAGCAGCGGACATCGAGGAGATCAACGCAATCTACGAAGGTACTTTTGCAGAGACAAAGGTGGATCTGGACGGCGAAAGAGACCCCGGCGTGCGTACGATGGAAACCAATCTGGGCGATTTCTCCGCAGATGCATATCTGTATGCAGCGAGAGAGTATGTGAAGGATGCAGGTCTGGATATGAGCGTTGATCTGGCTCTGTCCAATGGCGGCGGCATCCGCGCAAGCATCCCTAAGGGCGAAATCTCCATGAATACACTGTATACCGTGTTCCCTTATGGCAACACAGTGACATTGGTGACGGTAAGCGGCGCAGAACTGCTTGAGGTTCTGGAGGCGTCTACATTCAGCACACCTACGGCATTGGGCGGCTTCCCGCAGATCGCAGGTGCAGAATACACGATCAACACAGCAATTCCCTATGAGAACGGCGAGCAGTATCCCGATTCTACATACTATGCACCCGCGAACCCCGGTGCGCGTGTGACGATCAACAGCGTAAACGGCAAGCCCTTCGACCTGAATGCAACGTACACGATCGTTGTAAACAGCTTCCAGGCAGAAGGCGGCGACACCTACTACGCATTGACGCAGGCATCCTATATCCACGATACGGCTATCGTTGATGCAGATGCGCTGATTTCCTATGTAGATTCTATGAATGGCGTAATCGGCGAGGAATATGCACAGCCTCAGGGCAGGATCAAGATCGTTTCCGTTCCCGCTGAGGAGACTCCTGCAGAGCCCGTTGCTCCCGCTGAACCCGAAGTCCCTGCAGAGCCTGAAAAACCCGCAGAGCCTGAAAAACCTGCTGAACCCGCTGCTCCTGCAGAGCCGGAAAAAGAGGTTGCGGCAAATCTGTATAAGGTAGTTGCAGGCGATACACTGTGGAAAATCGCAGCGAAGGAGCTGGGTAATGGTGCGCTTTGGAATGCAATCTATGATGCAAACAAAGAAACCATTAAGAACCCTAACCTGATTTTTATCGGTCAGGAGCTTGTGATCAATAAATAAATACGAAGCATAGTACAAAAAGGCGAAGCTTGCTTAGGTGTGTCCCGATAAGAAAACATACAAGAGCTGAAATAGCGGAAAGACTGCGGATACAAGGAAATCTCCCGCAGGCATCCTTTGAAAAGTGAAGGTTTTTCTCGTTAACACTCGAAA